>DASQXS010000324.1:0-19842 GCA_035639615.1 Gaiellales bacterium
GCCTGGTCGAGGGACGGCCAGCCCGAGCTGTACGCGACCGACGTCGTCGCGTCCGACGCGACGATCACGCTCGACCTGGGCCCCGACGTGTTCGGGATCGGCGGCGTGGCGGGCGGCCGTCCGCTGTCCGGCCGGTTCGAGGATCCCATGCGGCGATCGATCGCGCGCTTCGTGGAGGCGGCACGGAGCGGCGACCGGGAACGGGTTTACTGCACGCCCGCCGACGCACGCCGGACGCTTGCGGTCGCGCTCGCGTGCGAGCGCTCGCTCGCTGATCGGGGCTGGGTGCGGGTGTGAGGCTGCTGCGGGTCGACCACGTGGGGATCGTCGTCCGTGACCTGGGCGCTCACGCCGCGCAGCTCGAGGCCCTGGGCCTGGCCCTCGCCCGGACGAACGAGAACGCCGACTACGCCAGCTCGGCGCGCTACTACCCGTGCGGGGACACGAGCGTGGAGCTGATCGAGGTGCGCGAGCCCGAAGCGCGTGCGGCCCGGCTGCCGGACGGCGTCGAGGCCCGGATCGAGCACATCGCATTTGAGGTCGACGATCTGGCGGAGGTGCGCGATCACCTGGTCGCCCGGGGCGTGGAGGTCAGCTGGCCGCCGTACCCGTCCGGCGACGCGGAGATGATCTGGACGGACGGCGATTCGAGCGGCGGTGTCCAGTATCAGTTTCTCGCCCGGCCGAGCGGCCCCGGCGGATGAGGATCGGCCTCGTCGGCGCCGGGGCGGTCGCACGGCATCACCTGACCGCCCTGCAGGACCACCCCGAGGCCGAGGTCGGGGCGGTAGGCGACCTCGACCGGGGCCGGGCGGAGCGGGTGGCGGCCGAGACCGGCGCTCGCGCGTACACCGACTGGGGCGAGATGCTCGAACGCGAGCGGCTCGACGCGGTCCTCGTCTGCACGCCGCCTGCCGCCCACGCGGCGCCGGTGCTGGCGGCGTTCGAGCGCGGGCTCGACGTGTACCTCGAGAAGCCCCTGGCCCGGTCGCTCGCCGACGGCGAGCGGATCGTCGCGGCCTGGCAGGCGGCCGGCACGGTGTGCGCGGTCGGCTACCAGTGGCGCAGCCTGGACCTCGTGGATCGGCTCCGCGCCGAGCTCGCCGGCGCGGCGAGCATGCTCGTGAGCCGGAGCATCGGCCCCACCGAGCCCGGCCGTGGCGACGGCAGCTCCTGGTTCGCAGACCCGGAGGCGAGCGGCGGCATCCTGTTCGAGCTCGGAAGCCACGACATCGACCTGCAGTGCGCTCTCTCGGGGCCGGTGGCGGAGGTGCACGCGATCTCGGCCCGGGGGGTGCTCGCGCCGCCCGGCACCCGCGGCGCCGGTTTGGACGACGCGGTCGGCGTGGTCATGCGGTTTGCCGGCGGCGGGCTAGGGATGCTCGCGCTGGCGTGGAGTGACGTCCAGCGCCCGCCTGTCTACGCCCTCGACGTCCTCTCCCCGGAAGTGTCGCTCCACATCGACCTGGACCCGGCCTTCCGGCTGCACGGGCGCGCGCACGGCGCCGACGTCGACGTCCCCGCCGCGGTCGACCCGCGCCGCGCGTCGATCGCGCGCTTCCTGGAGGCCGCAGGCGGCGCCGGCCAGGGCCGAGTGCCGTGCTCGCCGGCCGACGCCCTCGAGACGCTCCGCGCCGCGCTCGCCGCCGAGACGGCGATCGCCACGGGCCGGCCGGTCGAGGTCGGGGAGGACTGATCGACCCGGCACCACGTAATTGCGGGGTCAGGCACGCAATTGCGGTGCCATAGCTCGGCGGGGGCCTGACCCTGCAATTGCGTGCCTGACCCCGGAATTGCGCTACAGCCGGCCCGGGAGCAGCGGCAAAGGCCCGGTGGCGTCGGTCTCGACTCGCCAGAACGTCCCGGTGCGCTGGTCGGCGTGGATCTCGGCGACCTTCGTCGCCGTGACGTAGAGGGTCGGGCCGTCGAAGATGCAGTTCGTGCAATGCTCGCCGAGGTGGATCTCCTCGAGCGCCTCGCCGTCCGGCGAGAGCACGGTGACGCCGCCCGAGATCGTGGTGCAGACGAACAGCCGGCCGTCTGCGGCGAAGGCCATGCCGTCGGGTACGTGGCCGTCGCTCAGCTGGGAGAAGGTGACCGCCTCGCCGTCCTCAAGCCGGCATACCCGATGCGCGGCCGACTCCGTCCAATAGAGCCGGCCCTGCGCGTCGAACGCGATGCCGTTCGGGTACACGTCGGGCCGCTCCATCAGGAACTCGCCAGCGCCGCCCGCGGCCAGCGCGAACAGGCGCCCCGGGGCGCGCTCGTCGGGCTCGAACCGGTCGTCCTGCTCGGTGCCCGAGTCGGTGAACCAGAGGCGGCCGTCCGGCCCGAACGCCAGGTCGTTCGGGCCGGCCAGGTCATACCCCTCGATCCTGGAGGAGAGGAGCTCGACGGAGCCGTCCGCGGCGACGCGCTGGATGCCCGCAACTGCGGAGAAATCGCCGCTGCCGGGGACGTTGCCGCCCTGGGTGACGTAGATTGCGCCGTCCGAGCCGAGCACGGCGCCCCACGGCGACCCGCCGGTGTTCGCGAACGTCCCGACCGCGCCGTCCTTCCAGACGAGGAGCTCGCCGATATTCCCGTCGCAGAAGACGATCCCGCCGTCCGGCATGACGACTGGGCCCTCGGGAAACCCGAGGTTCGACGCGAGCAGGGTGCCTTCCACGGTTGGGTCCTTTCAGTCGCGGGCCTTGCATCCGCAAAATTGGTATGAGAGCATACCGGTCTTGTCCCGGCCGGGTGAGCCCAGATTCTGCGTCCCGTGAGGACAAAGGGCCAGCGCTCACGCCTGTCGGCTTCGCCACTTCCGCTCTCGCCGGACGTATGCGAGAGTGGGCGGTGCTTGCCCGGAGACCGATCTGGAGGGAGACGGTGACCGACCCGCACAACCGAGATAGAGACCTGAGCACGGAGGAGGACCGCCTCCGCATATCCCGGGGAACCTTGCTGCGGGGGGCCGCCGGCGCGATGGTGGGGATGTCCCCGCTCCTGGCCGCGGCCTGCGGCGGCTCGAGCTCCGGCGGCTCCGCGACCACGTCCGCCGGGAAGCCCAAGCGCGGCGGCATCCTGCGCGCGGGATTCGTGGGCGGGGGCACGGCCGAGACGATCAACCCGTACCAGGGCGTGACGCCGATCGACGAGTCTCGAGTGCAGAACCTGTACGACCCGCTCGTCGTGCTCAAGCCCGACCTGACGACGGGCCCCGGACTGGCGCTGGAGTGGAATGCCAACAGCGACGCCACGGAGTACGAGGTCAAGCTGCGTCCCGGCGTGGAGTTCCACAACGGCAAGACGTTCGGCGCCGAGGATCTCATCTACTCGATCCGGCTGATGTCGAAGCCCGCCAACTTCGCCTCCGTCCCGTTCGTCGCCGGCATCGATCTGAACGGGCTCAAGGCCGTGAACAAGACCACCGTCCGCATCCCGCTCAGGTATCCCGACGCCGATCTGGCCGCGAACTTCGTCTACTGGAACACATGGATCGTCCAGGACGGCGAGAAGGACTTCACGCGCCCGGTCGGCACGGGCCCGTTCATGTTCGACTCATTCACGCCTGGCACACAGAGCGTCTTCAAGCGCAACCCCAACTACTGGATCAGCGGCAAACCGTACGTCGACGAGCTCAAGATCACCTCGATCGACGACAATAGCGCGCGGCTGAACGCGCTCCTCTCAGGCCAGATCGACGCCATGGCGCAGCTGTCGACGGCCGATGCGAAGGCCCACCAGGCCTCCGGCGACATCGCGGTTCTCGTCGCCAAATCGCCGCAGGCGATGATGTTCTACATGGACACGACGCAGGCGCCCTTCACCGACAACAACGTCCGCCAGGCGGTGCGCCTGATCGCCGACCGCCCCGCGCTCGTCGCGAACGCGCTGAACGGCTTCGGCACGGTCGGCAACGATATCGTCGGCAAGGGGCTTCCCTTCTACGACACCGATCTGCCGCAACGGGTTCAGGACATCGACCAGGCCAAGAGCCTGCTCAAGAAGGCCGGCCAGGAGAACCTGAAGGTGCTCCTGCGGACGTCGCCGATCTTCGCCGCGTTTCCCGCTGCAGCTACGCTGCTCGCACAACAGGCCAAGGAGGCCGGCGTCACGATGCAGCTCAAGCAGGTGCCCCCGAACTCCTACTACAACCCCTCACTCTTGTACTTGAAGATGGCATTCGCCGAGACCCAGTGGCCGATCCCGTCACTCAAGTTCTTCTACCTGCAATCGCTGTCATCGACGGCCCCGTACAACGAGACACACTGGAACTCCAAGTCGTTTAACGACCTGCTGTTCAAAGCGATCGGCGAGGTCGACCGGACGAAGGCGCAGGACTACTGGAATCAGGTCCAGCAGATCCAGTACAACGAGGGCGGCTACCTCCAGTGGACGAATGCCGATTGGGTGGACGCGGTCTCGAACAAGCTCAAGGGGTTGGAGCCTCATCCGGGCGGCATCCTGGGGAACTACCTGTTCATGAACGCCTGGTTCAGCGCGTAGGGGTCTGATGACGACCGCGGCGGCACCTCGAGGCGCAGCTCGCGAGGTCTCGCCCGTGGCGGCGTTTCTCGGCCGGCGGCTCGTCGGCGCGGTCATGGCGCTCTTCGTCGCCTCGGTGCTCATCTTCGCCGGGACCGCGGTGCTCCCGGGTGACGCCGCGAGCGTGGTCCTCGGCCGCGGCGCCACGCCGGCGGCCGTCAAGCGGCTCGACAAGCAGATGCACCTCGACCGCCCGCTCCTGACGCAGTACGCCAGCTGGCTGGGCGGATTCGTCCGCGGTGATCTGGGCGACTCGTCGGTGGGCCTCGCTCAGGGGGCCAAGCACGCCCCGATCTGGCGTCTGGTCGCGGACCCGGTCAAGAACTCGGTGATCCTCGCGCTGGTGACTGCCGTCTTCATGATCCCGTTATCGCTCGGACTCGGCGCGCTCGCGGCGGTCTTCGCCGGACGGCCGGTCGACCACGCGATCTCGATCGGGTCACTTGCGGCGATCGCGCTCCCCGAGTTTGTGATCGGGTCGCTGCTGGTGGGCGTGTTCTTCGTCTGGCTCGATGTGCTTCCGCCTGTGGCGCTTATCCCGCCTGGCGACGACCCGCTCGGTCACCCCACCAAGCTCGTGCTGCCGGTGGCGACGCTGCTCCTGGCATCGCTCGCGGCGGGGATCCGGATGGTGCGGGCCGGCATGTACGAGGCGCTTCAGACCGAGTACGTCCAGACCGCGAGGTTGAACGGCCTCGCCGAGCGGCGGGTTCTCTACCGCTACGCCATGCGGAACGCACTTGCGCCCAGCATCCAGGTGCTGGCGCAGAACCTGCAGTGGCTGATCGGCGGGATCATCATCACCGAGAACGTCTTCGCCTACCCCGGGATCGGAACGACGCTCGTCACGGCGGTCGGGAATCGCGATCTGACGCTGGTGCAGTCGGTGGCCATGCTCATCGCCATCGTCTACGTCATGCTGAACCTCGTCGCCGACCTGCTCGTGATGCTGCTCGTGCCGAAGCTGCGGGAGCCGGCGTGAGCTCGCGCCTGCGCTTCATGCGGACGCCCTCCGGCGCGGTCGGGCTCGGCATCGTGATGTTCGTCGTCCTCGTCGCCTTCCTGGGGAGGTACGTGGCGCCCCACGACCCGTCAGCGCCGGTCGGCGTGCCGCTCTCCGGGCCGTCGGGCGACGCGCTCCTCGGGACGGACTTCCTCGGCCGCGACGTGCTGAGCCGGCTGCTCTACGGCGGCCGCTCCGTGATCGGCCTCGCCGCCGCCGCCACCCTCCTCGCGTATGCCCTCGGCCTCGCCGTGGGGTTGGTTGCCGGCTACAGCCGGTCGAAGGTTGACCCGCTTCTGATGCGCACGGTCGACGTGATGCTCGCGTTCCCGCCCCTGCTCTTCCTCCTCGTTCTGATCACCGGCGCCGGCACCGGCGCCGGCGTGCTGGTGGCGGGCGTCGCCGCCATCCAGGCTCCAGGCATCAGCCGCATCGTGCGGACGGCAACGCTGGAGGTGTCCGTCCGCGGCTACGTCGAGGCCGCCGTCGCCCGCGGCGAGCGCGCCGCCGCCGTGATCGTCCGCGAGGTGCTGCCGAACATCCTCGCGCCCGTGCTGGTCGACTCCGGGCTCCGGTTCACCTACTCGATCCTGATCATCGCATCCGTCAACTATCTCGGCCTGGGCCTGCAGCCGCCGAGCTCCGACTGGGCGCTCATGATCAGTGACAACCGCGAGTACATCTCGCTCAACGTGTGGGCGGTGCTGGCCCCTGCGGCGATGATCGCCCTCCTCACGATCGGCATCAACCTGACCGGCGACGCGATCGCCCGCAGCCTGGGCCGGTCCTACGTGCCCCGCGCCACCCGGACGGTGCCGACGTGAGCGTCGCCGTCGAGCCCGTCATCCGGATCGCGCACCTGTCCCTCGCCCTGGCTTCCGGAGAGCCGGTCGTCGAGGATGTCAGCTTCACGGTCGGACGCGGCGAGATCCTCGGCCTGGTCGGCGAGTCGGGGAGCGGCAAGACCACCACCGCCCTGTCCCTGCTCGGCTACACGCGGCCAGGCGTCGTCGTCCGCGGCGGCGCGGTGGAGGTCGGCGGCAGGAGCATCATCGGCGCCGATGCCCGCTCGGTCCGAAGCCTCCGCGGCCGGGTCATCTCCTACGTGCCCCAGGACCCCGGCGGTGCCCTGAACCCGTCCCTGCGCGTGAGCGACGCCATCATGGACGTGCTCCGCGCCCATCGCGCGGAATCGGCGTCCGACGAGTCGGTGCGAGCGGCGCTTGGCCGGGTTGAGCTCGGGGCCGACGCTCGTTTCGGCCACCGCTACCCGCATCAGCTCTCGGGCGGGCAGCAGCAGCGGGTGACGATCGCCATGGCGTGCGTCTGCGAGCCGCCCGTCGCGGTCCTCGACGAGCCGACGACCGGCCTCGACGTGCTGACCCAGGACAGGATCCTGACCGAGCTGGCGCGCCTGCGGGATGAGGACGGGATGGCGATGGTGTACGTCTCGCACGACCTGGCGGTCGTCGCGAGGATGGCCGACCGGATCGTCGTCATGTATGCGGGGCGGGTGGTCGAGAACGGGCCGGCGGCAGAGGTCATCGGGCGTCCGCGCCATCCCTACACCCGGGCGCTCGTCGCAGCGATCCCTGACTTTCGTCACCCGCGGACGCTGCAGGGGATCCCGGGAGTCGCCGTCGGGGTGGGGGAGTGGCCGGCCGGATGCGCCTTCGCGCCGCGGTGTCCGCATCAGGAGCCGCGCTGTCACGCGGCGGTGCCGGACCTCGACGACGCGGCCCCCGGCCACGCGGTGCGCTGTTGCCGATGGGCGGAGCTGGCCGACGCCGAGCCGCGGGCCGAGGACGACCGGCACGCGGGGCCCGTCGAGCCCGCCGATGCGGCCCCGCTGCTCCAGGTGTCGGGCCTCGAGGTGGAGTACCGGGCCGGCCGCTCGCGCCGCCAGGCGGTACGGGGCGTGTCGTTCGCGATCGAGGCCGGCCGCTGCGTCGCCCTGGTGGGCGAATCTGGGAGCGGCAAGACCACCATCGGGCGTTGCATCGCGGGCCTTCACGTCCCGACCGCGGGCAGCATCGTCTTCGACGGGGCCGAGCTCCGGGGGGCGGCGCGGTCGCGGAGCCTCGACCAGCGGCGGCGGATCCAGATCGTGTTTCAGAATCCGTACGAGTCGCTGAACCCGCGCCACCGCGTCGGCTCCTCGATCGAGCGGCCGCTGCGCGTCCTGCGGAAGCTCTCCCGGGCGGATGCCGCGCGCGAGGTCGTGGAGCTGCTCGAACGGGTTCGGCTGCCGCGGAGGCTCGCCGACCGCTTCCCGATCGAGCTGTCGGGCGGCGAGCGGCAGCGCGTGGCGATCGCCCGTGCCCTCGCGGCGAAGCCCGACCTCTTGGTCTGCGACGAGGTCACCTCGGCCCTGGACGTGTCGGTGCAGGCGGCGGTGCTCGAGCTGCTCTCCGAGCTGCGCCGGGACCTGCGGCTCAGCATGCTCTTCATCACCCACAACCTGGGCGTCGTCGCCTGCATCGCCGACTCCGTGCTCGTCATGGATCAGGGTGCGCTCTGCGAGGCGGGACGTGTGCGGGAGGTGCTGGCGACCCCTGCCGACGAGTACACCCGGCGGCTCCTGAGCGCCGCGCCCGGGCTTCCAGACGGAGCGCTGCAATAGCCGCCGCGCGCACCGTCATCGTCGGCGGCACCGTCGTCGGCCCCGACGGCCGGCGGGCCGCCGACGTCGTCGTCGAGGACGGCGTCGTCCGGCAGGTCGGCGCGGCCGACCGCTCCGGCGCCGACGTCATCGACGCGACCGGCTGCCTCGTCCTCCCCGGCGCCGTGGACGTCCACACCCACGTCTTCGGCGGCATCCGCGACGACACCCGCTCCGCGCTGCGCGGCGGCACGACCGCGTCGCTCGCGTTCGTCGACGCGCTCCCCGGTGAGACGCCGGCCGAAGCAGCGCGGAGGACGCTCGCCGACGAGGTGCCGGACTCGCTCATCGACGTGGCGTTCCACGCGGTCATCTGGGAGCCGGCCGCCTACACGAGGGGTGACCTCGCCGACGTCGCCGCGCTGGGCGTGGGCAGCGTGAAGCTCTGGCTGGCGTACGTCGAGCTCGGCATCATGGCCGACGACGACGTGGCGCTCGCGGTCATGCAGGAGGCCGCCGAGCTCGGCATGGTCGTGCTTGCGCACTGCGAAAACGGCCGCGCGGTCGACCTGCTCACGCGCCAGCGGGTCGCGGCGGGGCAGCTCGGCATCGACTCGCTCCCCGCCAGCCGGCCGATCGAGCTCGAGGCCGAGTGCGTACACCGCTTCCTCGTCCTCGCCGGCCTGGCCGGGGCGACGCCGTACGTCGTTCATGTGACGGGCCGGATGCCGCTGGAGGAGATCGCCGCCGCGCGTGCCCGCGGCCAGACGGCCCACGCCGAGGCGTGCACGCACCACCTGTACTTCGAGCGCGCGCAGCACGAGGGGCCGGATGCGCTGCGCTACGTCATGACGCCGCCACTTCGGACGGCGGCCGACCGCGAGGCGCTCCTCGACGGGCTGCGGCGCGGCGATGTGACGACCTACGCCTCCGACCACTGCCACCTCCGCCTCGACCGCGACAAGGCGCCGGTTCAGGACGACTTCACCAGGATCCCGACCGGGCTTCCGGGGATCGGCGCGCGACTGCCTCTCGGGTTCGCGCTCGGGGGCAGCGCGGACCCGCTCGCCGTGGAACGGCTGGTCGCCGCCGCGTGCACGGAGCCGGCCCGGATCTTCGGCCTCTATCCGAAGAAGGGCATCCTCGCCCCCGGAAGCGACGCCGACGTCGTCGTCTGGGACCCGTCCGCGACGACCCGGCTCACGCCGGAGTCGATCGACGACGGCCTGGGCTGGTCACCGTACGAGGGGTTCGAGGTGCCGGGCCGCGTGCGCGATGTGCTCGCGCGAGGCGACCGGGTGGTCGCTGACGGCCGCTGGGCGGGCGACGATCACCGCGGCGAGTACCTCCCCATCGGACGTGTTCGCGAGACCGTCTAACCCGCCGTCCAGCCGCCGTCGACCGTGACGATGCTCCCCGACATCGAGCCGGCGTCCTCGGACATCATGAACGCGATCGCGGCGGCGATCTCCTCCGCGTGCGCCGAGCGACCGACCATGTTGCGGCCCTGGGTGCGGGCGCGCTCACGAGCGGTGACCTCCGGCGTCCCGGATGTGCCCCACAGCATGGGAGTGTCGACGGGCCCCGGGCAGACGCAGTTGACCCGAATCCCCTCGCCAGTATGGTCGACCGCCATCGCCCGGGTGAGACCGATCAGCCCGGCCTTCGACGCGCAGTATGCCGGGCTGGCAAGGCAGCCGACGAGCCCATACTGCGATCCCACGTTGACGATGGCGCCGCCGCCTGCCGCCCGCATGTGCGGGATGGCCGCGCGCGAGACGTGGAACGTGCCTGTGAGATTGGTGGCAAGGACGTGTGACCAGACGTCGGGGGGCGTCTCGGTGACATCGCCGGTGAGGTCGCCGATGCCGGCGATGTTGGCGACGCCGTCGAGCCCGCCGAGCTGCTCTGCGGCCCCGGCGACGGCGGCCTCGACGGCCTCCAGGTCCCGCACGTCGGCGGTCATGACCACGACCCGTCCGCCGGCGCCCGAGAGGAGTGCCGCCGTCTCTGCCAGCCCGTCGCCGTTCACATCCACGCCTGCGATCGCCGCCCCCGACTTGGCCAAGCGAAGCGCGGTGGCTCGGCCGATGCCGGACGCGGCGCCGGTCACGAGCGCGCGGGTCGTCATCGGCTCACGCGCCGACCGCCGCCAGGAAGTCGCGGAGCTCGTCGGCGCTCGCCGGGTCGATCTCGGGCGGGGCGGCGACGCCGTACCGGGCGAGCGCGTCGTCGAGGCCGGGCCGCCCGCGGATGACGGCGAGGCGGTAGCCGTTTCGCGCGAACTCCTCCGCCTGCTCCGCCGCTTGGTCGAGCAGCGGCGCGGCGACGTCGTCGGGATACTCCGCCGCCGGCAGCTGGATGGCGCCCCAGTCCTGCTCCTCGAGCACCGCGAGGCCGTCGAGCCCGCCGGCGGGCGGGTTCACGAGCTCGTCGGCGATGAGCGCGACTCGGAACCCGCGGGCGTCCTCGTCCATCTACGGGCCCGCCATCAGGTCGACCAGCGCCGCCCGCTCGGCTGCCTCGTCGTGATCGGGCAGCTGGTGGGAGATGCCCATCGCCCGAGGCGCGTGGACGCCGCGTTCGGCGAGCTCGGCCGCGATCTCCTCCATGAAGATGCCGCTACCCGGCGAAAGCTCGTCCGAGCCGTCCGGCCATGCCGGCCGGCCGCCGCGCTCAGGATCGGAGCTCGTCACGCGGACGCCCATGGAGGGGCTGCCCTCGATTCCGACCAGGATCACGTCGTCGCCGCGCCGGACGTGCACCTCGATCGCGCCCGCAACCGCGGCCGCGATCCGGCGGCAGTGGCGGCGGTACGCCGAGGTGTCGAGCTGCTCCTTGACCGCCCAGAACCGGTGCAGGCCGGTGAACGCAAGCTCCGGGCAGGGCATCTGCTCGATCCGCCAGCCCCGCGACCGCAGCTCCTCGACAAGGGGCGAGTAGACGCCGGGGCAGCGGGCGCCGCCGTGCGTCTTCGAATTCTGGTTCAGCAGACAGTGGGCAACGAATGCGACGCCCGGCATTGGTCCAGTATGGACCAGAGGGACGTTCGATGAGTCACAGGAGCGCCATCGTCACGGGAGCCGCCTCCGGCATCGGCCGGGCGATCTCGATCAGGCTGGCCAGGGACGGCTTCGACGTGCTCCTGGCCGACATCCGCCGCGACCCGATCACCGGAGGCGTGCCCACCGAGGAGGTGATCCGCGCCGCCGGCGGAACCGCGGTGCACACCACGGCCGACGTCTCGTCCGCCGCCGACTGCGCCCGGCTCGTCGAGGCGGCGGTCGAGCGCACCGGGTCGCTCGACCTCCTGGTGAACAACGCCGTTCTCGCCGGCGGCCACTCGAAGCCGCTGCTCGAGACCGAGCCGGAGGACTGGGACGCGATGATGGCGGTCAACCTGCGCGGGCCGTATCTGCTCTGCCGGGCGGCCGTCCGCCAGATGCTCGGCCAGCCGCTCCACGGGGACGTCCGCGGCCGCATCGTCAACATCACGTCGCAGCACGGAATGGTCGGCTGTCCCGGCCACTTCGCCTACAGCGTCGGCAAGGGCGGGCTCATCCAGATGACTCGCCAGATGGCGGTCGACTACGGCCCGCAGGGAATCCTGTGCAACGCCGTCGCGCCGGGGAAGATCGTGACCGGCACCCCGGGCGACCTGAGCGCCGATGACGAGGGGCTCGCCTACGTGCGGTCGCGCACGCCCTTTTCCCGGCTGGGCCGGCCGGAGGACGTCGCCGCGGCGGTGGCCTACCTTGCAGGCCCGGCCGGCTACACGAGCGGCATCAACCTGATGGTGGACGGCGGCTGGATGGCCTACTGATGCGCGCGATCGTCCTTTCCGGGCACGGCGGCCCGGAGATGCTCGAGCTGGTCGAGCGCCCGGAGCCGTCCCCGCGGGCGGGCGAGGCGCTGGTGCGGGTCGCCGCCGTGGCGGTCAACCGCCTCGACATCTGGGTGCGCGAGGACGTGGGCCACGCGTACGGCGCGACCCTGCCCCTGATCCCCGGCTACGACGTCGCCGGTGAGGTGGTCGGGGTGGGTGACGGCGTATCCGACGTCGCGCCGGGCGCCAGGGTCTACGTCCACTACGACTTCTCCTGCGGCCGGTGCCCCTATTGCCTGGAGGGCGACGAGGCGGCATGCGCCGTGTACGGCGTGATGGGCGTGACCCGTGACGGCGGATATGCCGAGCAGATCGTCGCTCCGGCCCGAAATCTCTTCGCGCTCCCCGGCGGCGTCTCGTTCGAGACCGCCGCCGCGGCCGGGTCGGTCTACCTGACCGCGTATCACATGCTCTTCTCGCGGGCACACCTTGGCCCGGGCGAGACCGTGCTCGTCACGGCCGCCGGGTCGGGCGTCGGCGGCGCCGCGATCGCCCTCGCCCGGTTCGCCGGCGCTCGGGTGCTCGCGACGGCCTCGACCGATGCAAAGCGCAGGCGCGCCCTCGCAGCCGGCGTCGAGCACGCGATCGATTACACCGATCCCGGGTGGCCTGCCGAGGTGCGCGAGCTCACCGCCGGCCGCGGCGTCGACCTCGTCGTCGACCACGTCGGCGCGGCGGCGGTGCCGGGCGCCCTCGCCGCGCTCGCCAACAAGGGCCGCGTCGTCATCTGCGGCGCCTCGTCCGGCCCGCGTATCGAGCTCGATCTGATCGACCTCTTCGCACGCCAGATCGCCCTGATCGGGTCGAGCGACGGATCACGGCGCGAGCTCTGGGAGGTGCTGCGACTGCTCGGCGACGGGCTGATCGATCCCCCGGCGATCGAGGCGGTCCTGCCGCTCGAGGAGGCGGTCCGGGCACAGGAGATCCTGGCGACGCGCGCCCATTACGGACGGGTTCTCCTGCGGCCCTAAGGGGCTACGGCGTGACGACCAGCTTGCGGCCTGGCCCGGCCCGCTGGATCTCCCACGCCTCCGGCGCCCGCTCCAGCGGATAGACGTCGACGTCGACGTCGAGCTCGCCCGCGGCGACGTGGCCCAGCATCGCGCGGTGGGCGCTGGCCAGGTCGTCGAGCGGCGCCTCGAACACGGTGTGGCCGATGATCTCCAGGCGGCGGCCGCGTACGGCGGCGGATGTGAGGCTGATCTCGGCACCGGCGGACTGGCCGAGGTTGACGAGCCGCATGCCGACCGGGGCGATCGCGATGGCGGCGCCGGCCGGCTCGCCCCAGAGCGGGTCGATGACCAGATCCGGCCCCCCGTCCGGGAACGCGTCGCGGAACGCCCGCTCGAGGTCGCCGCCGGCCAGCGTCACCGTCGCGTTCGCCCCCAGCCTGCGCGTCCGCTCGAGGCGGGCCGGGTCGCGGCCAGCCGCAACCACCCTGGACGCGCCGAGGAGCCGTGCCGCCTGGACGGCCACCGAGCCGACCGTCCCGGTCCCTCCCAGCACGAGCACGCGGTCTCCCCGCCGGATCCGGCCGCGCTCCGCGACGGCGAGCCATCCGGCGATCCCGGCGATTCCGAGCGCGGCGGCTCGAACGGGGTCCGTCCCGTCGGAGATCTCCCACATCTCCGACTCGGCTGCCACGAACCGCTCGGCGAGCGACCCGCTCCCGGTGTTGAGCGTGCAGACGAGCGTGCCGGCAGGGAACCCGGACCCCTCGACGATCCGGCCGATGCCCTCGCGGCCGGGCACGAACGGCAGGGGCGGGTGACCGCCGTAGAACGTCCCGGCCGCGATTGCCAGATCGACCGGGTTGAGCCCCACGGCGACCGTTTCGACCAGCGCCTGGCCACCTTCCCGGACCGGCTCGTCCAACTCGCCGAGCACCGGCGTGGATCCCAGCTCGCGGACGACGACGGCCCGCATCAGTAGGCCATCCAGCCGCCGTCGACGAGCAGGTTCGTCCCGCTGACATACGTGCAAGCGTCTGACGCCAGGAAGACGGCGGCTGCGGCGACATCCTCTGGCCGTCCCAGGCGCGCGAACGGGGTTCGGGCGTGGGAGTACGCGAGCACCTCCGGCGAGTCCGGCTCGTCGGCCGGGCGGGTGAGGATCTTTCCCGGCGCGATCGCGTTCACGATTACGCCCCTCGGCCCGAAGTCGACGGCGAGCTGGCGCGTCAGGTTGACGACCCCGCCCTTGGCGGCGCAGTAGGCGACGTGCCCCGGTGCCCCGATCATCCCGTGCTGCGAGGACAGGTTGATGATCCGGCCGCGCGCCTCCGCCACGGGCTCCTGGCCGAGCATCTGCTGGACTGCGCGCTTGCAGCAGAGGAAGACGCCGCGCAGCCCCACGTCCATGATCGCGTCCCAGTCCTCCTCGGCCGTCTCGAGCAGCCCCTTCGAGTGCCGCCCGGCGACGATCGCGTTGTTGACCATGACGTCGAGCCGCCCGCGCCGGTCGACGGCGGTTCGCACGAGCCCGTCGATGGCGTCCCACCGCGACGCGTCGGCGTCGATATACACGGCGCTTCCTCCGCGTTCCGTGATGAGCTCGGCCGTCGGTCGTCCACCCTCGCGCGGATCCTCGCGCACGTCGCCGATGACCACGTCGGCGCCCTCCGCGCCGAACGCCAGCGCCATCGCTCGGCCCAGCCCCGACGAGCCACCGGTGATGACGGCCGTCTTTCCGGCGAGCTGCCCGGTCAGCTCAGAAGCCCCCTGGCGAGGCCGCCGTCGACGAGCACGGTGATGCCGTTGATGTAGGCGGCGCGGGTCGAGCACAGGAACGCGCACACGTCGCCGATCTCTTCCGGGCCGCCGAAGCGGCGTGCGGGGATGAGCGCCTCGTCGCGTCGGCGGTCCTCGTCGGGGTCTGTGCCCGCTGCGTACAGCCTCTGCATCCGTTCCGTGTCGATGTAGCCGGGCGCGATCGAGTTGACGGTGATGCCGTTCGGGCCTTCGTCCTGGGACAGCGTCTTCGCCCATCCGGTCACGCCGGGCCGGTAGGTGTTCGAGAGCAGGAGCCCCTCGTTCGGCTCCTTCACCGCCGACGAGGTGATGTTCACGACCCGCCCTCGGCCGCTCCGGCGGAGCTCGGGGAGCGCGAGCCGCGTCAGCCGAAGCGCGGACATCAGCGTCAGCTCCCAGGCCGTCCGCCATGCGTCGTCGTCGAAGTCCTCGAAGCCCCCGGCGGGCGGGCCGCCGGTGTTGTTGACCACGATGTCGATCCGGCCGAACCGCTCGAGTGTGCCGTCGACGAGCGCCTGCAGAGAGGCGGGGTCGGCGGAGTCGCCGGGGACGGCGAGCGCGTGCGCTCCCGACCCGAGCCCCTCGACCTCGGCCGCCGCTTCCTCGAGCAGGCCCCTGCGCCGTGCGAAGAGGGCCACGCTGCACCCCTCCCGCCCCAGCGCGACGGCGCACGCCCGGCCCATCCCGGACGACGCCCCGGTGACGATCGCGACGCACCCGTCGAGCCCCAGCTCCAACGAGGGCCTCCTCAGTCCATAACAACCATTATGATGGCGGCGAGTATACCGACCGCGTATGCCGCCGAGCACCAGCATCCCCCGTGCGGAGAGGGCGATGGAGAGGCTCGACCTCCTCGCCCGGATCGGCGCCGCCTCGGACCGGCCCGGCGTCACCCGGCCAGGCCTGAGCGCGGCCGAGGACGCGGCGCACATGCTCGTTGCCGAGTGGTGCGGGGAGGCGGGGCTGACCGTGTCACGGGACGCTGCGGGGACGCTCTACGCGCGACCACGCGCCGCCGCGCCGGCCGCCTCGGAGATCTGGTCGGGCTCGCACCTCGACACCGTGCCGTGCGGCGGCCGCTTCGACGGCGCGCTCGGCGTCGTTGCGGCGCTCGAGGCGGTCGC
Organism: Gaiellales bacterium; assembly: GCA_035639615.1. Classification (GTDB taxonomy): domain Bacteria; phylum Actinomycetota; class Thermoleophilia; order Gaiellales; family JAICJC01; genus JAICJC01. The sequence goes on from DASQXS010000324.1 coordinate 15,899, forward strand.
CGAGGTCGCGCGCGACCAGCCGGAGGCGCCGCTGGCGCTGGTCGTGTTCCGTGACGAGGAGGGCTGGCGCTTCGGCCGCGAATGTTTCGGCAGCCGCTGCTTCGTCGGCGGCGTCGCCCCCGACGAGCTCGAGAGCACGGACGCGACCGGCGTCTCGGTCGGAGCTGCGCTGGCCACGCTCGGGCTGGCCGGGCCGCCCGTCGGCGTTCCGCCGCCGGCGGCGTACGTGGAGGCGCACATCGAACAGGGGCCCGTCCTGGATGCCGCCGGGGCGGCGCTCGGAGACGTCGCCGCGATCGCCGGCATGGCCGCCTTCGCGGTCGCCGTCCGCGGCGCTTCGGGGCATGCGGGCACCGTGCCGATGACCGATCGCCGCGACGCCTTCGCCGCGTGTGCGGAGCTGGCCGTGCGGCTCAGGGAGCGGGTGCTCCAGATCGACGGCGCGGTCGTCACCATCGGCGACGCCGCCGTGGCGGATCCGGCCGCGAACTTGATCCCGCCCCACGTCAGCGCGACCGTCGACGCGCGCGCCCCGTCCAAGGGAGCCCTCGACCGGCTGATCGGCGCCGTGTCGAGCATCGCGGCCGAGGTCGCCGTCGGGCACGGATGCCGCATCGGCGTCGTGCCGAGCTGGCGCACCGGGCCGGTCGAGCTCGCGCATCGCGTGCGCGCGGCGGTGCGCGTGGCGGCCGGGCGCCTCGGCGCCCCCATCCTCGAGGTCGCGTCGGGCGCCGGCCACGACGCCGGCATCCTCGCGGCGGCAGGGGTGGACGCCGGGATGCTGTCCGTCCGCAGCCGCAACGGCGGCGCCACCCACCGGCCCGACGAGCTCACCGACGAGGGCGACGTCGCGGTCGCCGTCGGTGTCCTCGCCGAGACGCTCCGGGAGCTCCTGTGACGGCCGCCGCGTCGTCGCCCAACGAGCGGTCCGAGCGCCGCATGCGGGAGGTGCGCGATGCCGCCCGGCGCGTGATCGCGCGGAACGGCCTCGAGACGACGACCATGCGCGACATCTCCCGCGAGGGCGGCTTCACCACCGGCGTCCTCACGCATTACTTCCCTGACAAGCAGGCGGTGATCGTCGGCGCGTTCGCGGCGGCATCCGAGGAATGGATCGCCGAGGCGCGGAGCAGGCTCGAGCGCGCGCGCGACGCCGAGGAGGAGCTGGTGGCGCTCGCGGAGCTGGCGCTTCCGACCGCCGGTGCGCGCAGGGCCGAGTGGCGGCTCTGGGCCGAGATGTGGGCCTACGCGGGTCGCGATCCGGCGTTCGCCGCCCAGCTCGTGGACACCGACGCGCTCTGGGAGCGCGAGATCCGGCAGGTGCTCGAGCGGGCGCGGGCGGCGGGCCTTCTCGGCGAGATCGACGCCGCGGCCGAGGCGGCCGTGCTCGCCCGCCTGATCGACGGGCTCGGGCTGCGAGCGTGGCTGAGCGGTCGCTGGGAGGACGCCCGCGAGCGGCTCGTCTACCACATGGGAACGCTCGGCGTGCCGCGCCGGGTGCTCCGCCGAATGCGCATGCAAGGAGGCGACGGATGAGCGGCAAGCGCACGATCATCGCGGGCGGGACGCTCGCAACAGCCGCCGGCACGTTCCGCGCCGACATCATCATCGAGGACGGCCGGGTAGCCGCGATCACGGATTCGGGCGCGGCGGGCGGCGGCGACGAGCTGATCGACGCAGCCGGGCTCGTGGTGATGCCGGGCGCGATCGACATGCACGCCCATTTCGAGGACCCGGGCCACACCGAGCGCGAGGACTTCACGACCGGGACGATGTCGGCCGCAGCCGGCGGGATCACGACGGTGATGGAGCACCCGCTCACGTACCCGCCGGTCACGACCGCCCAGCTCTATCGCGAGAAGCGGGAGATGGCCGGCGAGAAGGTCGTCGTCGACTTCGGCCTCTGGGGCGCACTCACGGCTCCGTCGCTCCCGGAGATCGGCGCCCAGTGGCAGGAGGGGGCACCCGGGTTCAAGGCGTTCATGCCGGTCTCGGACCCGTCCTACCCGAACGTGACCGACGCCGAGTTCCTCGAAGGCATGCGGCGCGTGAAGGACGTCGGCGGCCTCGTCCTCGTCCATGCCGAGAGCGACTCACTGCTTCAGGCGGGGCTGGCGCGCATGCGGGCCGAGGGCAGGCGCGACCCGCTTGCCCACCACGAGGCGCGGCCGCCGTTCGTCGAGGAGGAGGCCGTGCACCGTGCCCTCTTCCTGGCGGCCCACGCCGGCGTGCGGATCCAGATCGTGCACGTCTCGAGCCCGGTGAGCGCGGATCTGGTGCGCGAGGAGAAGGCCGCCGGACGCCCGGCGACCATGGAGATCTGCCCGCACCACCTGCTGCTCGACCTCGACGACCTGGTCCGGCTCGGCCCGTACGGGATGTGCGCGCCGGCCCTGCGCGACCGGGCGCTCGTCGAACGGCTCTGGGACGCCGTGCTCGACGGGACGGCCGACTGCCTCGTCTCGGACCACTCGGCGTACACGCTGGAGGAGAAGGAGCCCGGCTGGTCGGACATCTTCGCCGCGCTGCTCGGCTGCCAGGTGATCCAGGAGACCGTCCCGCTGGTGCTCGACGAGGCATTCCATCGCCGCCACATGCCGCTCGACGCGTTCGTGCGGTTCTCGTCGACGAACGCCGCTCGCATCGCCGGCCTGTACCCGCGCAAGGGCTCGCTCCTGCCGGGCGCGGACGCGGACATCGCCCTCTTCGACCTGGACGGCGAGTGGGTGGTCGACGCGAGGAGCCAGCAGTTCTCGAAGAACCCGTGGTCGCCCTTCGACGGGCGGCGCGTCGGGGCGAGGGTCGTCCGGACGCTCGTCCGCGGCGAGACCGTGTATGCCGACGGCGAGATCGTGGCCCAGCCCGGATTCGGGAGGTTCCTCTCCTGCCACGACGACTACTCGCTGGGGCCGCCTCTGCGTCCGGCGGTCGCCGGGTAGGCGCGCGCGATGTTCCGTCTCGCCCTCATCAATCCCAACACCGACGCGCGCCACACCGAGGCGATGCGCGACGTGGCGGCCGCGACCCTGCCCGGCGGCTGCGACGTGACGGCGGTGTCGCCCGAGCGGGGGCCGACGTCGATCGAGAGCGAGGCCGACGCCGTGGTCGCCGCCTCTGAGGTCGTCGCGCTCGTGCGCGGGCTCCCGGAGCACGATGCCTACCTGGTCGCCTGTTTCGGCGACCCGGGCGTCGGTGCGGCGCGCGAGCTGACCGCCGCCCCCGTCGTGGGCATCGGCGAGGCGGCGTTTCACGCGGCCGCCATGGTCGCGCGCCGGTTCGCGGTGATCACGACCCTGCCCCGCGGCGTCGCCGACCTCGAGGACGCGCTCGACCGGCACGGGATGCGCACGCGATGCGTCGCGGTGGAGCCGCTCGAGATCCCGGTCGCCGATCAGGGCAGCCATCACCCCGACACCACCGCCGCGATCCTCGCGGCCGGCCGCCGGGTCGTCGCCGGCGCCGGGGCGGAGGCGCTCGTGCTGGCGTGCGGGGGCATGGCCGATGTCGCGGACACCGTGCAGCGCGAGATCGGTGTGCCCGTGTGCGACGGCGTCGCGTTCGGCGCGATGACCGCCTTCGCGCTCTGGCGCTGCGGCCTTCGCACCAGCAAGGTTGGGGCCTATGCGTGGCCCGAGCGGATCGCGTATGCCGGGATGCCGGGCTTCCGGAGCTGACGTGCGTGCGGCGACCTTCCGCGAGTACGGCGGGCCCGAGGTGATGCTGTGGGAGGAGGTCGACGACCCTGTGGTCGGCCCGGACGACGTGCTCGTCCAGGTGCGGGCGTGTGGCCTCAACCACAGCGACCTCGACTCGCGCGCGGGCACGTCGCGCTGGCCGTTCACCATGCCGTGGGTGCTCGGCGCCGAGTTCGCCGGAACGGTCGCGGCGGTGGGAGCCCGGGTCGAGGGCATCGCCCCCGGTGACCCGGTGACGGCGTACCAGCA
>DASQXS010000325.1:0-2872 GCA_035639615.1 Gaiellales bacterium
AGCGCGGGATAGATGGGATGGAAATGCCTGCAAACACGACATTTTCCACGTCATGTGGGATCACAGCGGGACACGCGAAAGCCGGCGGTCGTTCACGCCCATCGTGGCAACAAAACATCCCAATTTGCAGGATGTTTTCAGCGGGAGCGACGGGACTCGAACCCGCGACCTCCGGCGTGACAGGCCGGCGTTCTAACCAGCTGAACTACGCCCCCGGGGACAGGCCAGTCTAGCTAGATGGACGTCAGCCCGAGTTGGCGCAGGAGCGTGATCGAGTCCGAGTAGACGTCCTTGCGCGCGACGAGGCCGTCGCGGATCGGGATCACGTCCATGCCCTTGTACTCGACGCTGCGACCGGTCGGCTCGACCACGATGCCGGAGCGCGTCATCGGCCCGCGGTGGGTGCCACGCGCGGTCCACTCTTGGACGACCAGGTCGTCGCGGACGTAGGCGCGCCGGGTTTCGAAGGTGAGGTCCGGGAAGCCCGAGAAGATGCCGGCGACGGCCTGTCCGATCGCCTCCGGCCCGACGTAGCGGTCGCCGGTGACGTGGTTCTCGAAGACCGAGTCCTCGGTGTGCATCGAGACGATCGTCTCGACGTCGTGCGCGTTCCAGGCCGCGTTGTACCGGTCGATGAGGTCCTGAAGCTCGGCGCCGTCCACGGCGTCTAGCCTAGCCGGATGACCGCCCTCGACTGGTTCGCGCTCGCTTTCGTCCTCCTCGCGGCGGCGGGCGGGGCGGTGCAGGGCTTCGTCTGGAGCGGGCTCTCGCTCGCCGGCCTCGTCGCGGGAGCGCTGCTCGGTGGGCGCCTCGCCTCGGTGCTGCTCTCGAACGGCTCCGGCTACGCGCCGGTGCTCGCGCTGGCTTGTGCGGTGGGGCTGGCGGTTTCCTTAGAAGTGATCGGAAGCACTCTCGGCGCGGTGCTGCGCGGGCGCCAGACCTCCCCGGCGATCCGCGCCCTCGACTCGGCGGGCGGTGTGGTTGCCGGAGCCCTCGTCGGCCTTTGCATGGTGTGGGTGCTCGGTGCAATGGCGCTCCAGCTGCCGGGGCAGGCCGACCTGCGGCGGGCGGCGCAGCGGTCGGAGCTCCTCCGGAGACTGAACTCGATCGTGTCGCCGCTGACGCTGCTGAACGCGCTGCGGCGGGTCGATCCGTTCCAGAGCATCGCGGGGCCGCCGGTGCCGGCCGAGCCGCCGGATCCACGCGTGCTCTCGCGGCCCGGCGTGCGCGGGTCCGCTCCGAGCGTCGTGAAGGTGCTTGGCACGGCGTGCGGGCTCGGCGTCGAGGGCAGCGGCTGGGTCGCGGCCCGCGGACTCGTCGTCACGGCTGCGCACGTGGTTGCCGGCGAGCACGACACGAGCGTCGTGACCGTCGCCGGCGCGAGCCTTCCGGCCCAAGCGGTCGCCTTCGACTCGAAGAACGACGTCGCCGTCCTGCGGGTGCCGGGCCTCTCGGCGCGGGCGCTACGGCTGGTCGATCCGCGTCCGGGCGCCGCTGTTGCGATCGCCGGCTATCCGGAGAACGGTCCCTTCGACGCGGTTCCCGGGCGTATTGGGAGGACCGCGACCTTGATCGCCCGGGACGCCTACGGCAACGGTGCCGTCTCCCGGACGGTGACGAGCGTGAGCGGGGCCGTCCGCCACGGCGACTCGGGCGGCCCGGCGGTCGACGCCACGGGCGCGGTCCAAGCGACGATATTCGCGGCGCGCAGCAGCGGCGGTGGGTACGGCGTCCCCGCGTCCGTCGTCCGGGGCTTCCTCGCGTCGATCCAGCCGTCCGTCTCGACCGGTCCCTGCGCCGCGTAGCGTTTCCGCGTCCTCCCTCGTACCATCCGGAACGATCATGGCCACAGCGGCCGCGGAGCTTGTCGGCAGAGACGAAGAGCTCGCCGCCATCGCCGGCTTCCTCGAGGCGGGGGCGTCTGCCTGCGCCGTCGTTATCGACGGCGAGCCGGGCATCGGGAAGACGACGGTCTGGCGGGCCGCGGTCGACGAGGCGACGGCCCGGGGGTTTCGGGCGCTGCGAGCACGGCCCGCGGAGAGCGAGGCGAAGCTCGCGTTCTCGAGCCTTGCCGACCTGCTCGGAGATGCGCTCGGCGAGGTGCTCGGCGAGCTGCCAACGCCCCAGCGGCGCGCGGTCGAGATCGCGCTCCTGCTCGAGGACGCCGAGGGCGAGCGGCCCGACCGTCGTGCGACGGCCGCCGGGCTGCTGGGCTCGTTGCGGGCCCTTGCCTCCGCGGCACCCGTGCTCGTGGCGATCGACGACGTGCAGTGGCTCGACCGGCCCTCCACGGCAGCGCTCGAGTTCGCGGCGCGGCGGCTGCGCGACGAGCCGGTCGCCCTGCTACTCGCCCGCCGGACGGCGGGGGCCGCTCCCGAGCCGGGGCTGGAGCAGGCGGTCGCGGAGGAGCGCCGCCTGCGCGTGCCGATCGGGCCGCTCGGCTTCGTCCCGCTGAACGCGCTCCTGCACGAGCGGCTGGGGACGGTGCTGCCGCGGCCGCTCCTCCACCGGATCCACGAGCTCTCCGGCGGGAACCCGTTCTTCGCGCTCGAGCTCGCCCGCCGCCCCGAACGGCTCGAGCCGGGGCGCGGCCTGCCGCCCACGCTGGACGCGCTCGTGCACGGTCGGGTGGCGGCATTGCCCGAGCAGGCCCGGCGCGCGGTGCTCGCGGCCGCCTCGGCGTCGCAGCCGACCGTCGAGCTCGTCGAGGCCGTCGTCGGGGCTCGGGACGCGCTGGCCGCGGCCGAGGCGGCGAAGATCGTCGTGCTCGAGCGCGGCAGCGTCAACTTCGAGCATCCGCTCCTCGCCTCGGCGGCCTACGCTGCGGCCGATCCGGCGGAGCGGCGGGAGGCGCACCGGCGGCTGGGCGAGC
>DASQXS010000326.1:0-17679 GCA_035639615.1 Gaiellales bacterium
CAGGGCCGCGACGCGATCGGCCGCTTCCTCTTCACCGTACCCGCCGGCGGCGCACTCGACCGCTTCCGCCTCGTCCTCACCCGAGCCAATGGACAGCCCGCCTTCGGCTGCTACCTCCGGGACCCGCACACACCGATCGCCCACGCCTACGGGCTGATGGTGCTGAGCCTCGCCGGTGACCACGTCGCGGCGATTACCGGCTTCCCCGACACCAGCGTCTTCCGCGCCTTCGGCCTGCCATGCACGCTCCGCGACTGATGGCCTACGACGCCCATTCGCCGATCGGGTGCGGGAAGTCGTGGCAGGGCCCATCGCCTCCGGAGGGATCGGTTGCCTCCCAACCGTTCACGGGCCGCTTGCTTCTCGGAGGCGCAGGCCGACCAGCCCGCCGAGCGTGGCGGCGACCGCGAGGGCGACAATCGATCCGGCGAGTGCCGGCTTGGTTGTCATGACGAAGACGACTCCGAGCGCGAGGCCGGTGTTCGTCCATGAGGCGATGGCGCCGGGGTGCTGACGGGCGATTCGCGCGGCCCGCTCGCCGAGGGGCCCGTCGGCGGCAGCCGACAGCTCCCGTGTCAGCGCACGGGTACGGGCACCGACGATGCCGGCGCCGAGGGCGAACAGGAGAACGACGCCGGCGAGGCCGGCGTCGATCCAGCCGGTGCTCCACGACCAGCCGCGGTGGACGAGATAGGCACCGCTGATGAGCAGGGCGGCGAGCGCAATGGGGAAGACGCGCGACGCCTTCTCGATCACGCCCGCCCATGTCCGCGCGACCGCGACCGTCTCCGCGTCGCGCAGTCGCGCCTCGGCGAAGTGCACGAGTGAGGACGTGCCGATCGCGCCGAGCAGCGCGCAGAGATGCAGAAAGAGCACGAGCCGGTATGCGTCCATCGCTCCTCCTCAGTACTCGGACGACTCGGTCAGGTGGAACAGCCGCGCCTGTGGAAGCTCCTGCCAGCCGAATCGCTCCCGTACCCTCGTCCACATCTCGGTCAGCGCGGTGGCGAACGACTCGGCGGCGGCGCGGTCGGCGAACTCGAGCTCGACCGCGACCAGCGCCGGTTGGTCAACCGCCCGGAGCACCCGGTAGCGCCTGACACCGCCGCGCGCGCGTCCGATCGGATCGCGGTCGAATCCCTCCCGCTTCCACCGGTCGTAATCCGGTACCGCGTGCTCGACGCGCACGACCACCCCGCCAGAGCCTGCCATCGTTACCCTCTTTGGATATTGACTACTCTAATGATGTAGTAAGTCGTCGAGTAGAGTACCGGAATGGCCGAGGATGTCAAGTCGAGGCGCCGCTACGACTCGCCGCGACGGCGCGCGCAGGCGGAGGCGACCAGGCGCGACATCCTCAGCGCCGCCGAGCGCTTGTTTGCCCAGCAGGGCTACGCGGCGGCGACGATGGCGGAGATCGCCGAGGAAGCCGGCGTTGCGCTGAAGACCGTGTACCTCGCCTTCGAGACCAAGAGCGGCCTTCTGCGCACGCTCTGGAACGTGCTGTTGCGCGGCGACGAGGATGACCGCCCTGTCGGCGAGCGCGACTGGTATCTCGCCGTGCTCGAGGAGGAGGACCCGGAGCGGCGGCTGCGGCTCAACGCGCACAACTCGGCCGACGGCAAGCGTCGCCTTTCGGGGATCCTCGAGGTGATCCGAAGCGCCGCGCCCGTCGATCCAGAGATCGCGGCGCTCTGGCGTCGCATCCAGGCCGAGTACCACGCCAACCAGCGCGCGATCGTCGAACGACTCGCCGCTCGCGGCGACCTTCGCCCCGAGCTCGATACCGACCGGGCTGCCGACATCCTATGGACGATCAACCACCCCAACACCTGGCAGCTGCTCGTCGCGACACGCGGCTGGACGCCAGACCAGTACGAACAATGGAGCGCCGACACGGCCTGCGCACAACTCCTCGCCCCGAGACCCCACCGTCGCAGGACGGCGAAGAGACGGTAAGGTGCCGCACCTGCGGTCCACCGCGATCGCCTCAACAGGCTCGAGTCGCGTCTCGCTGGGTGCGGCAGCGATGTCACGTGGTTCAGCTCGCATACTCCGGGCGCCCGGCCGGCCGGTAGACCTGGAGCGTTATGCCCTTCGGATAGGCGCGCGAATCGACGAGTTCCAGCGCAGTGTCCGGGCCGGCGTCGGGGAAGAGCCGCGTGCCCTGGCCGACGATCACGGGGCAGACGAGCAGGTTGATCTCGTCGACGAGCTCGTTCTCGATCAGCCAGCGGACCAGGTTGCCGCTGCCGTGCACCTGGAGCTCGCCGCCCGGCTTGGCTTTCAGCTCGCGGATAGCCGCAGCGACGTCTCCGGAGAGGACGGTCGTGTCCGCCCACTGCGGATCGGTGAGCGTGTTCGATGCCACGTACTTGGGGCGCGAGTTCAGCGCATCTGCGATCGGGTTGCCCGACTGTACGCCCCAGTAGCCGGCGAAGAGCTCGTACGTCCGCCGGCCGAACAGGAACGCGTCGGCGCGCTGGTAGAACTCGTTGACGAACGCCATGGACTCGCTGTCGAACAGCGGCCTGGCCCATCCGCCGCGCTCCATTCCGGGATCGAATTCCTCGTTCCTTCCACCGTTTGCCTGCGCCACACCGTCGACGGAGACCTGCGTGTTGGTCGTCAGTTTCATGGGTTCGTCCTTTCTCTCGTGGTGGTCTTTTCGGTGGGACCGCACCCGGGCGCGGAGCTCACCGGTCGGTCCGGCTCCGTGCTGCAAGTTGACTCTGCGTCCTTCCGACGAACACGACCTCGGCGCGGCGGAAGCCGTGGCGCTCGTAGAAGCGATGTGCTCCGGCGTTCGCGCACACCGCGGAGAGCGCGATCCTCCCGACGCCTGCGGTGTCCAGCTGCTGTCGCATGGCGCCGAGAAGCTGCTCACCGACTCCCTGTCCGCGAAATGAGGGAGCTACCGCGAGTGTTTCCAGGTGGGCGTGCCGCTCGCCGCTGTTGCAGGAGGAGTAGCCGGGACCGACGGTGACGAAGGCGTAGCCGACGAACTGGTCGTCAACCTCGGCGCCGAGCACGAACGTCTCCGGCGTGTCGGCCCAGCGGACGTAGTTCGCTCGCCGGCGTGTCCATGACTCCTCGGCCGAGCGAGCGGTCATTCCGGCGACCCGTGGAGAGCTCAGCCAGCCGCCGGTCGCGCGCCGCTTCGGTTGGCTTACCCGAGTTCATGGCCGCATCGACGGCGACTGGAACGACCAGGTCACCCGTCTCGACACCGCTCGTCGCTTCTCGCCGGCTTCGTCGATGCGCCACCACCGCCCTCTGGATCAAGACCGGCCGGGAACCGCGTCAGCCGCGATCGGTGGTGGCTATTTCCCCCAAGCGCCGCCCGCGAGGTCGTGTTCCTGGGCCGCCGCTCGAGCGTTCTCAGATCGCGGCGTGTGGCGACGGTCACCCGCCGACGGCACCACAATGGCCCGCCACCACGTTGCTGTCCCGGGCCTCAAGCTGGGGGATCGCGTGTCGATACGTGTCTTGTGTCGCGCACACATTCATGGACGTCGCCGGTGGAACGGCTCGCGTTGGCTGCAGCGGGCGGCCCGCTGATGGGATACGGGGTGGCTCGGCTGCTGGCGCACGGGACGTATCTCGTGCCGGTCGTGCACTTCCTGGTGGTGGGGTTGGCGGCTCTGGCCGCCGCTGTGGTGTCGCTGGGGATCACTCGAGCTGCAGTGTCTCGAGGAGACCTCCGCGCCGGGCTGACGGGGGTGGGCTTCACGGTGATGGCAGGGTTGCTGCTGATCCACGGCCTGGCCACGCCGGGCGTGATCCTCGAGCGCGACGAGCTCTACCCGGTCGTGGGCGCGACGGGTGCGCTGGCCGTACCGGTCGGAGGTGTGTTCCTGCTGGTCTCCATGCGCGCCCTGCCGGCGCTTCGCGCCCGCCGTCTGATCATCACCGCCCAGGCCTGCAGCCTCATCGTCCTGGCCCTTCTGGCAGGGGTCAGTTTGTCGGTCCCCGACATGGTGTGGGCGCTGCCGACACAGGTTGAGCCGTGGATGTTCGTCTTCTTGATCCCGACCGTCGCCACCTACGGCTGGATGGCCTGGACGACGCTTCGCACCTACCGCCTGACGCGGCGGATATCCGACCTGGAGGCCGCGGTCGGGCTGTGCTGGTTGGGGTCCTCGACTCCCATCTACCTGACCTCGATGGTATGGTCGCTCGGATTCTGGGTCGCGCATGCGGCTGAGTTGGTTGGGTTCATCGCCGTTGCCCACGCCGTGATCAGCGACCTCGGACAGGTCGTGCCCAGCTTCCAACTCTCTCGGCGCATCGGCTCCGTCGAGGTGATCGAATCCGAACACCAGCTCCTCGGAAGCCACGTCCGGGCGATGACCGCCACTCTGCACGAGCGCGACCCTTCCACGGCCCAGCACTCCCGCCGCGTCGCGCAACTCGCCATGGCGGTGGCCGACCAGATGCAGCTTTCCCCAGCGGCACTGCGCCGGGTCGCGATCGCCGGGCTGGTGCACGACATCGGAAAGTTGACCATTCCGGCGGAGATCCTGACCAAGCCCGGCCGGTTGACCGATGACGAGTACGCCGTCGTCAAGTCGCACCCGGAGGCCGGCGCAGACGTCCTCGCCACCGCGTGCCGGTTCGACGCGGAGATCCCAATCGTTCTCTCCCACCATGAACGCGTCGACGGCAGCGGTTATCCAAATGGCCTCGTGGCCGACCAGATCCCGCTGGAAGCCCGGATCCTGGCGGTGTGCGACGTCTATGACGCGCTCACCAGCGACCGGCCTTACCGTAGGGCCTGGGAGCCCGCGCGAGCACTCGAGTTGATCACCAGCGAGGCGGGCACCGCGTTCGATCCGGCATGCGTCGTGGCGCTCACCCGCGCGATCGAACGCCGGGCTCCAACACTTCGCCACGCCGCATAGGCATCGTCGCATTCGCCTGTAGGTCAGACCGGCTCATACGTGAGCAAAGGGTTCCCCCGGCTGGCCGATGATCCGCCACCGCGGGTGGTGGCGCTGAATGCGACTATCGACCGTCAGCATCGTCGGGTTCGCCGCCGACTCGAGGAAGTACAGCGCTGCGAACAGGATCGCATACATGATCGCCGTGCCGATATCCGTCGCCCCTGGTATGAACGGGGTTCCGAAGCCCTCGGGCACGCTCCAGATGGCGAGGCTCCACATGGCGCCGCCGATGTAGAGGAGCCGCCGACCGAAGCCCGCGATCAGGCCCACCGCCAGCATCGACTCGATCACCGCGCTCGCATATGCGAAGCCCCGGGGTTCGCGAGCGAGAAGGCGGTGCCAGAAGTGGAACCACGGCATCAACCACGCTGGCTGGCCTTGCGCGCCCATCGCGACGTTCTTCATGAAATCGTGCACGAACGAGGACTGCCACTTCAGGTACGCGTCCAGCGCCCACACGACGCCGAACCCGATCCGCAACACCACCACTCGCCGCGCCATCGCCGGGAGCGCAACCTCGCTTCGATGCCGCCACTGGTCGCGGTCGCCTCGCGAACTCACCGAGCTCTCGCCTCCTCTCGGCGATGGCCGGCCTTGGAGCGGCCGATTCGGGCGGCGGCAAGGCAGGCGAGCGCTCCGGCGATCTCGACGGCCGCTGCGCGCTCCTGCCAGGCACCGCGGAGCGTCTCCTGATATCCGAACAAGCCCCACCGGACGCTGATGAGGAAGACCGCGAGCGTTGTTGCGCAGTAGACCGCACCGAGCACCGCCCACGGACGGCGCGGCCAGAAGATCACCAGGCTTCCGATGCTAATGCCGGAGGCAAAGTTGACGAGGAAGAGATTCCCGATGGTGGGGATTGCGGAGAAGGTGTCCTGGTAGAGGTACAGGTGAATAACCCCGGTACCAATGACGAGGACGCCGCCGACTGATGCGAGGAGTCGCGCGAACCGCGGTTCCGAGCCTTCAGTATCGACGGGTTCGATGCGGCGTCGCAGTCGGCCACGCTCGTGCTGATGCCGATGTGGCGGGGCGGCGCGAGCTCGGGTTATGCGGGCCATGGCTACCCCCGACCCGCGCCGGACGAGCTGCTGCCGCCTGACCCACCAGTGCTTGCTGATGCGCTGGTCGGACCGCCGCCGCTGCCGCCTCCGAAGCAGTCGGCGCTGAGGAGCGCAACGCTGGCCGAGATGCTGATGAACTCGGATCGAGTCTGCATGTGTGCCACCTCCTGTCGGTGGTGATTGACCGAGGCGGTGCTGTGCAAAACGTGGCGTGCATTACATCGGAAGCTTGCTCACATACTTTCGGGCGGATCGATGTTCCGCCAGAACCCGAGACAAGGCCTTGCGATGTCGGGCGCGAACAGAGGGCGCGCTGGCCGGGCCCAGACGCTCTCGCGGCCTTCGACATGCCCGGGCGGGACGGACAGGTCGACCCGCTGCGGCGGCGTAGATGGCGAACGCCGGCGGCGCTCCAGGGTCTGTTATCGTCGTCTCGCCGCCCGGCCACAGAAGGAGAAAGGTGCGCGATGGCGGTCAGAACCGAGAGCCGCGTGACAATCGCCGGCAATGTCCGCGAAGTGTGGGCGTATGTCTGTGATGTCGGACGCTGGCCGGAGTGGGCGCCAGGGGTTCTCGAATGTCGGGTTGGCGGAGGGGCTCCGCTGCAGCCCGGCTCGCAGGTGGAGCAGCGGGCGAAGGGGATACTGGGGTCCACTCGCGAGCGGACCCAGGGCGTGACCGCTGTCGAGGCGCCGCACCGCTTGGCATTCGCCGGGGCGATGGGCCCTTCCGCGGCGCGCTGGGGAATGGAGCTCGAGCCGATGGACGATAGGCAGACCGAGGCCAAGATGTGGATTGAGGTCGACCTCGGGGGCTTTATGCGCGCGATCCCCGGCCGCGTTCTCGCAGGCAGGATTCGGCGCGTTAGCGATCGCGAGCTTGCGGCGATCAAGGCTGCGGTCGAGTCCGCTACGCCGGGCGGCTCCGATTCCTAGACCGGTTGGCGCGCGGTTCTCCCACCGCGCTACCGGGATCGAGGAGGACACCGTGAGCCAGATCGACCGTACGCGAGAGCACCTGATCGAGACATACCGCAAGAAGGCGAAGCGCTACGACATCACCTCCCGGTTCTACCCCGCGCCCGGCTACCCCCAGCGGGCACAACGCCTCCGGGCCGTACAAGCACTCGGCCTTCGCCCGGGTGACAGCGTGATTGAGATCGCCTGCGGCACCGGTCTGAACTTCCCGCTGATCGAGGAGGTGATCGGTCCCGACGGCCGGATCGTCGGCGTCGATCTGACCGACGCGATGCTCGCCCAAGCCCAGGATCGGATAGAGACGAACGGCTGGAGCAATATCAGCCTCGTGCATGCCGACGCGGCCGAGTTCGACTTCCCAACCGAGGTCGACGCGATCCTGTGCACGTACGCCCTGTCGCAGGTGCCCGAGTGCGCAGAGGTCATCGCCCACGGCGCCGCGGCCCTCTCCCGAGGCGGACGCTGGGTCGTGCTGGATCTCAAGGTTCCCGACAACGCGCCTCGGTGGCTCGTGCAGCTCGGAACCGCAATTGTGCGACCTTTCGCCTCCATAGATGAGTGGATCATGCGCCGTCCGTGGGAGGCGATTCGCGCAGCTATGCAGGAACAGCTGGTCGATCTCTCCTGGACCGAGTTGAGCTTCGGGACGGCATTCCTCGCTGCTGGATCCCGCGGCCCGAGGACCGTCGGTGTACGACCGCGGGAGAGCAGCAATGAGTGACTGTGGGCTGGGCCAGTGCGCCTCGGTCATCCCTCCGCCGGCCGCTCCGCCACGAGCGCGAACTTGCGGGCGCGCCGCGTCGCGAACCACTCGCTCCACAGCCGGTGGGCGGTAAAGAGCTCCTCCTGCGCTCGGCGTCCGATCCGCGACGCGATCGCCGTCGACTCGGCGTCGTAGGCATCCACCAACGCCGCGGCCACTTCGCGGTGTGATTCGCTCCAGTCCTCCTCCCAGCGAACCGCGAGACCGGCCCGCGCGAGCAGGGAGTGCATCTCGTCGAGCGGCGTGAGCCAGACGGTGTCGGCGGCGGGCATGCGCGCACGCTCCGACTCGGTCAGCGGCACGCCCTCCTCCAGCGTGAAGGCGAAACGGCCCCCGGCGCGGAGTGCGCGGGCGACCTCCTCCAGCAGCGCCTCCTTGTCGCGGAAGGCGAGCAACGTCTCGAGCAGGAGCACCACCTCGAACGTGCCCGGCGGTAGCGGCGGGACCTGCGCGACCTCGAAGCGGCAACGCGGGCCACGGGCGCGTTCTGCAGCGATGGCGACGGCGCTCTCGCTCGAGTCCACTCCGAGGTAGACGCAGCCGAGCTCCTGCGTGACAAGCCGACCGGGTCCGGCAACTCCGCAACACAGGTCGAGAACGGAGACGCCTGGACCGATGCCCGCCCGCTCCGCGAGCGTCAGGATCTCGGACGCGCGGACGAAGCTCTCCTGCTCGACGTACTCGCCGGGGCCAAAAGCCGCCTTCTGAGCTCGCCGCAGGGGCTCGACGAGCTGCGCGCGCTTGTCGTGTCTCACGTCTCTCCGGTCGCCGATCGCGATCGTCGCACTGAGATCCGAATGCCGGTATTCACAGTAGTTCCCTCCGCATGTCCGAGTACGAAGGGACGCTGCGCCCGGTTCACGGCAGCCTGGCGAGCGGGCTGATGGCCCAGCTTCTGCTCCTCATGGCGCTCACGGCGACGGTCGGCCTCCGCGGCGCGGGGTGGGTGGTCGGATCGGCATGCGCGGTGGCCCTGGATGCGCTGCTCGCCCGCGGCCTCGTCCAGCATCGCACGGAACGGCTGGGCCCGGCCGGCTGGGTGACCCTGGCCCGGGCGACGCTCGTCGTCGGGGTTGCGGCGTTGACGGCGGACTCGTTCACGGGCGGTGCCCCGGTCGCGATGCTCGTGGCGCTCGCGACCGTCGCGTTGGCGCTCGACTGGGTCGACGGGCACGTGGCTCGGCGCACCGCGACGGAGTCGCGGCTCGGCGCGGCCCTCGACGGCGAGGTCGACGCCTTCCTGATCGCCGTCCTCAGTGTCTACGTCGCGGCGTCCGCCGGCGGCTGGGTGCTCGCCATCGGCGCGGCCCGCTACGCCTTCCTCGCGGCCGGGTGGCCGCTCGTCTGGATGCGCGCGCGGCTGCCGCGGCGCGACTGGCGCAAGGTCGTGACCGGGGTGCAGGGCATCGCGCTCGTGATCGCTGCGGCGGACATCCTTCCTCGTGCCGTGACGCGCGCCGGGCTCGCGGCCGCGCTGGCCCTGCTCGCCGAATCCTTCGGCCGGGACATCTGGTGGCTGTGGCGCCGTCGGTACGCCGGCGGCGATCGGCCGGAGGCGGTCGAGGAGCAGGATCCCGAGCCCGTCCGTGACCGAAGCCTGCGACACCGACGCCTCCGCGGCGGCATCGCGGTCACGCTCACCGCACTCGCGCTGCTCATCGTGTGGGCCGCCCTCGTCGCCCCGAACCGGCCGAACCGGCTCACGCCCGACGCGTTCGTGAGGCTGCCGCTCGAGGGCCTCGTCATCGTCGCGCTGGCACTCGCGCTCCCTGAAAAGGCTCGTCGGCTCCTGCCCTGGGTCGCCGGCCCGCTGCTCGGCGTGCTCGTCTTGGTGAAGCTTCTCGACACGGGCTTCTTCATCGTATTCGACCGCCCGTTCAATCCAGTGGAGGACTGGAGCTACGCGCCCATCGGCGTCGAGACGCTGCGCGACACGGTCGGTCGCACGAGGGCGAATCTGGTCGTGGGCGGCATCGCATTCGTGGCGGTCGCCGCGCTCGTTCTGCCGACCCTGGCGATGCATCGCCTGACGCGGGTCGCGGCCGGTCACCGCCGGTCATCCCGCCGGGCGGTCACGGCGCTCGGCGTCGTGTGGGTGCTCTGCTGGGCGGTGGGCGCCCAGATCGTCTCCGGAATGCCCATCGCCTCCACGAGCGCGGCCTCGCTTGTCGTGCACGAGATACGCGCCGTGGACGCCGACCTCCGCGATCGGGCGCGCTTCGCCGCCGAGATCCGCCGCGACCGCTATCGCTCCACACCGGCCGGGCGGCTGCTGACCGCACTGCGCGGCAGGGACGTCCTGCTGGTGTTCGTGGAGAGCTATGGGCAGTTTGCGGTCGAGGGGTCCTCCATCTCGCCGCAGGTCGATGCCGTGCTCGCCAGCGGGACGCGCGAGCTGCACGACGCCGGCTTCTCCTCCCGAAGCGGCTGGCTCAGCTCCCCCACCTTCGGCGGCGCCAGCTGGCTCGCGCACTCCACCATGCAGGCGGGGCTCTGGGTCGACCGCAACAGCCGCTACGACGAGCTCATGGCGAGCGACCGCTTGACGCTCAGCAAGGCGTTCAAACGCGCCGGGTGGCGGGTCGTCGACGACGTGCCGTCGGACGACCGCTCCTGGCCGCAGGGCTCGTCGTTCTACCAGTTCGACAAGATCTACGACCGCCGCAACGTCGGCTATCACGGCCCGACGTATGCGTTCGCCGCCATGCCCGACCAGTACATGTACCTGGCTCTCGAGCGGCTGGAGCTCGCACAGCGCCACCGCCGTTCGCTCTTCGCCGAGGTGGACACGGTGTCGAGCCACGAGCCGTGGACCAGGATCCCGCCGCTCATCCCCTGGAGCGAGGTCGGCAACGGTTCCATCTACAACACGCTTCCCGTCGACCAGAGCGGCCTGAGCGACCCCGAACAGGGGTACGGCCGATCGATCGTGTACTCGCTACGCGCCCTCTTCTCCTTCGTGCAGCACTACGGCCGCAGGAACCTCGTGCTCGTCGTGCTGGGCGACCACCAGCCCTCCCACGTCGTTTCAGGATTCGGCGTCAATCACGACGTGCCGATCTCGGTCATCGCCCACGACCCCGCCGTGCTGCGCCGGATCGCCGGATGGGGCTGGTCGGACGGTATGCGTCCCGCGAGGACCGTGCCCGTCTGGCGGATGAGCGCATTCCGCGACCGCTTCCTCAGCGCCTTCGGCCCGCAACCGCAGCGCGGGTAGCTCGTCATGACGGCAGCCCGTCCGCCGTCCAGCCGCGTGAGTTCGCCGGCTCAGTCGGCTCCGAACCGCGACGAGAGTGCGTAGCGCAGGAGCACCACGTCCCCGATCTGACGGACCTCGGCGAGCGTGGCGCGCCGCCCGGGGTTCCAGGGGAAGGGGCCGTCGCGCACGAACCTCGGAGCCTCGGAGTCGCCGACGAACACGGGCGCTACGGTCAGTTGGAGCTCGTCGACGATGTCCTCGGTGAGAAACTGCGTGTGGACCGTCGCGCCGCCCTCGACCATGAGACGCTCGACGCCCCGCCGGGCAAGGTCGGTGCTGAGCGTGCGCATCTCCACGCTGTCGCCTCCGTCGACGACAGTCGCCACCGGCCCGAGGCGCTCGCGGGCGTCGGCCACGCGCGGGCTCGCGCAGTAGACGAGCTTCTCGGCGTCACCGACCCTGAAGAAGTCCGCGCGTGCGTCGAGCTCTCCGCTCCGGGTCACCGTCACCTTCATCGGCGACGCTGGCAGGCGGCGGGCGGCCCGCTCGTCGCGACGGGTCTGCGACCGCACCACGAGACGCGGGTTGTCGACCCGAACCGTCTCCGCCCCGACGAGGATCGCGTCGCAGGAGGCGCGGACCGCGTCGACCCGGTCGAAGTCGGCGCCGTTGGAGAGGAGAAGGCGCGATGCCGCGCCGGCGATGTAGCCGTCGATCGAGACGCAGCAGGAAAGCAGCGTGTACGGGCGGTCACGCATCCGTTGCTCCTTCCGGCCGGTAAACCGATCTGTGCCTCCGGGGCGTCGACGAACGCCGTCGGGGGAGCCGCTCGGCGACAAGCACGAGCGCGCCCGGCAGGCTGGCGGCGAGGACCAAGACTCCATACGTGACGGCTGTTGCGGCGCCGTGATCGGCACCGAGCCCGGCCGCGGAGAACACCCCTGCCGTCACTCCTTCACGTGGTCCCCAGCCGCCGACGCTCGGCAGGACCATGGCCAGCAACGCGAGCAAGGCCAGCGGCATGAGCCGGGAGATCGGCGCTGTTACCCCCGCCGTCCGCGCGGCGATCAGGAACGTGACTGCGTGGCCGAGGACGACCACGGCCGACGCGAGCACGACGGCCGGCAACGCGCTCCGGCGGAGGACTCCATTGCGGATGTCGGTCACCACTGCGTTCCGTACCCGCGCCCACCTGGAACCCCCGCCTCCCACTCGCATCCGGCCGACGAGGATGACTCCAAGGGAAAGCCCGACCGCTGCAACCGCCACGAACGGCATGGACGAGCGCACAGGGGACGGCAACACCAGGAGGACTGAGATCGTCAGCACGGCCTGCACGACCTGGCCGGCAGCGCGCTCCCAGACGACTGCCCTCAGGGCACGGCCGACCTCCTGCACCTCACGGCCGTGACTGATGCCGCGGTGGACGTCGCCGGCGACGCCGCTCGGGAGCGTCAGGTTGAGGAACAGCGACCGGTAGTAGGCGGCGACGGCGGCGGGCAGGGACAGACGGACACCGAGGCCGCGGGCGACGATCGTCCACCGCCACGCAGAGCAGAGGGTCGTGACGAGCACGACGGATGCGGACGCCAGAAGAGCACGGCCGTCGACCGCCTCTAGGCCGGCGAGGAATGGACCGGCGCCGAGACGCCAGATCACGACAGCGAGCGCGACCACCGCGACCGTTGGGCTGGCCCACCGACGGATGCTTCTCACGGCAGTACCAGCAGGTCGGTGTGGCCAACGGTGACTGCGAAGGCGCCGGCTGCCGCCTCTCTCAGACGGCGGCGTCGGTAGAGATCGGCGTAGGGGGTCAGCGCGGGCTCCTGCTCGCACGCTGCGGCGACCCAGCCTGTGAGCCACTCGACGGCGAGGTCGCTCTCCGCACCGCCGAGCCGCCACGGGCTCGGCCAGACGACAACCTCGGCTCCCAGCCGGCGGAAACCCTCCATTGCCGCTCGCACCGCATCGGGACCGAGTAGGCGCCCGCGCGGCGTCATGCGGCGCTGGTGTGCGTTGAACGCAGCCGCGATCCGGACGTCGAGCGGATCCGCCGGGAGCAGCCGGACGCGACCGCTGACGGAGAGAGCGAAAAGCACCGGGCACCCTGCGCCAGCGCAGGCGTGGATCAGCCGCGTCAACTCGTCCCACGTCAGCAGGTCGAGCAGGGCCGAGGCGGTGACGAGCGTCGCCCCGGCCAAGTCGTCAGGGCCGAGCTGCGTGACGTCGGACACGCGAGTCTCGATCGCGACGTCGGCCCCGTCGGCGGCCGGACCGGGCACGTTGACGGTGGCCCGCGCCAATAGGCCTGCCTCCCGGTCGTGCAGGACCCAGCGCTGCGGCCCGGGCAAGAGCTGCGCGAGCCACCGTCCCATCGAGCCGCTGCCGCAGGCGAGATCGTGGATCAACCAGCGGCCCTCGGCGGGGGCCCGGCGACGGAGCCGGTCGATGAGCTCCCGCGCCCGGGCCGCGGCGTCCGCAGCTTCGCGCCGGTCGAGCCAGCTCGGGCTGATCGGGATCGCCTCGACGGTCATCGCGCCGCCCCCTGAAGCATGTCGGCGACGGCCGAGGTGGTGGTCGACCAGTCCGCGAGCGACGCGCGCCGTTCGCGCGCCGCCACGCGCAACCGCCGCCGCAGGCCGGCGTCCTCGAGCCAGGTCCGGAGCGCGTCGCGGAGCGCGGCCGGGTCTCCGGGGGGTACGAGCAGGCCCGGCCGGGTTCCGTCCGCGCCGTGCCCCAGAGCCTCCGGCACGCCGCCGACCTCGGCGGCGACGACCGGCAGCCCGCGTGCGAGCGCCTCGGCGATGACCATCCCATACGTCTCCGCGCGCGACGGGAGGACCAGCACATCCGCCGCCGCGTAGCTGCGGGCGAGATCGGCTTCTGCCTGCGGACCCGAGAAGCGAACGCGGCCGTCCATCCCGCGGTCGAGGACGCGGCGGCGCAGGCGTTCCGCGAAGGCCGGATCGCGTTCGAGGCTGCCGACGCACTGGCAGTGCCAGCGAAAGCCCGTCAATGGCGCAAGCGCGTCGAGGAGCACGTCGTGGCCCTTGCCGGGGATCACCGCGGCGACCGAGAGCAGCGCTCCGGCGGTTTCAGTCCCCGGCGCGAGCTCGGCGGGATCCGCCCCGGGCGCGGCGACGTGGACGCGGTCGCTCGGCAGGGAGTAGAGCTCCAGGAGGGCCCGACGGGCCCAGGCGCTGGTCGTGACGACGGACGCGGCAGCCCAGAGGACGCCCCCTTCTCGCTCCCGGGCGACGCCGTCCGGAGCGCCGTGACCCAGCGGCATGTGCACGAGCACGACGAGCCGCATGCGTCCCGCCTCCGACGTCAGCACCTCGGGCGCGGGCGAAGCAACGAGCCCGTCGAGCAGGACGAGGGCGCCGTCGGGGATCTCGCGGACGGCGGCCGCGAGGGCGGCGAGCGACTGCGCGTCGGGCCACGGCCACGATCCGGGGATTTCGTGGATCTGCACCATCCAGCCCACCGCCGCGAGACCGCGAGAAATCCTGCGGTCGTAGGCGTTGCCCCCACTCGGTCGGGTCTGGTCGTCGATGCCTGCGGGAACGATGAAGTGGACGGCCTTCACAGCGCACGCTCGTAGGACGCAGAGGCGACGGGCGACTCGTGGAGCGTGACGACGAGGCTGTCGAGCTCACGCGCGGCGTCGCCGAGCGCGCCGGCGCGGGCACGCTCTGCGAGCCGATCCGCGATCAGGTGGGCAAGCGCCTCCGTCGTCGTGTTCACTTCGGCGAGGCTCGGCTCGTCGTCGAGGTTCCGGTAGTCGAGCTCCGCCAGCACCGCGCGCAGCTCCTCGCCCGCGCGGCCGATGTCGACGACGACGCCGTCGGAATCGAGCGCCGCGCGCCGGAAGGTCGCGTCGACGACGTACGTCGCCCCGTGGAGCCTCTGGGCCGGCCCGAACGTCTCGCCACGCAAGCTGTGCGCGATCATCATGTGATCTCGGACGGTCACGCTGAACACGCTCTACCTCTCGCCGTAGGTGATCGTGTGGCAGAGCGCCGGCAGCTGCCCCGCGGCCAGCCGGGCCATGACGTCGGGCAGCTCGTCGAACGGGGACCGCCCGGTGAGGAGCACGTCGAACGCGGGGTCGTGCAGCAGACCGAGCGCCAGCGCCAGCCGGTCGGCCGGCGTGCGGCGCGCGCCTCGCATCGGCGAGACGGTGCCGACCTGGCTCGAGCGGATGCGGAGGCGGCCCGCGTGGAAGGCTCCACCCAAGGAAAGCCGGACCTCGGCTGCGCCGTACCAGCTGAGGTCGATCACCGTGCCCTCGGGCGCGAGGAGGTCGAGCGACCGCTGCAGGCCTTCGGACGTCGCGCTCGTGTGCACGACGAGGTCACGGCCGCCAGCGGCTTCGTCCGGGGACGCGAAGTCGACGCCGAGGGCGGCGGCGACGCCGGCCCGGCCGGAATCCACGTCCACGAGCGTGACCTGCACGGCGGGAAACCGGCTCAGCACACGCGCGACGCAGCACCCGACCATGCCCGCACCGACGACCGTGACCCGGTCGCCGAGCAGCGGGGCGGCGTCCCACACGGCGTTGACGGCAGTCTCGACGGTGCCCGCGAGCACGGCGCGGGCGGATGGCACGCCCTCCGGCACGACGGACACGGCGCGGCTCGGCACGACGTACGTCGTCTGGTGGGGGTACAGGCAGAAGACCGTACGGCCGCGGAGCGCGCGCGGCCCCTCCTCCACGACGCCCACGTTCAGATAGCCGTACTTGACCGGTCCCGGGAACTCCCCATCCTGAAACGGCGCCCGCATCGTCGCGTACTGGTCGGGCGGCACGCCGCCCCGGAACACCAGCGTCTCCGTGCCGCGGCTGACGCCCGAGTGGACGGTGCGCACAAGCACGTCGTCCGGCCCCCGCTCGCGGAGCCCGACCGGCCGGATCTCTCCACGTCCCGGCTCGCGCACCCAGAAAGCCTGTGCGATGTGCTCGTGTTCGACCATGCCGACGCGGCGCGCGCCTCCGAGGAGGCGCGCCCACCTGAACTACGCGGGCGCGCCGCCCTCGGATTCTCCCATGTGAAGCGCCCGGCCCGTTGGAGGGTCCGGGACGCTCGACGCCGCCGGACGCTGCGGCGGAGCGTCGCCGCCCCCGGCCCTGCCGCACCATCCTCGGTTCGCCGCCTTGGCGGCGGTGCCGACCCCCTCCACGTGGGCGGGATCGTCCCGGGACATCAACGGGCCGGGGCGGGAAAGGCGGTCGGCATCTGCGGCAGCTAGCGTTCCAGAACAGCGATGACAGACGCCTGTACGCATCTCGATCAGATCCGCGTGACGGCGCTGCCGCCATCCATCGCCGGATGCGAAGAGTGCCTCAAGATCGGCGGTCGCTTGCTGCATCTCAGGATGTGCCTGAGCTGCGGCAAGATCGGATGCTGCGA
Source organism: Gaiellales bacterium (assembly GCA_035639615.1). GTDB lineage: Bacteria > Actinomycetota > Thermoleophilia > Gaiellales > JAICJC01 > JAICJC01. The sequence goes on from DASQXS010000326.1 coordinate 16,364, forward strand.
CTCCTCGCCCAACAAGCACGCGACTCGACATGCGCTCGAGAGCGGTCACCCGATCATCCGCTCGACCGAGCTCGGCGAGGACTGGAGCTGGTGCTATCTCGACGAGATCGCCTTCACCACGCCGGACCCGGCACCAGGAACAACCACGTGACTCCGGACGCGCATCCCCCCGCGCAGCTCCCGCCGCTCCCGCTCGAGGAGTGGGAATCGACCAAGCAGACGCTGCACCTGTGGGCGCAGATCGTGGGGAAGATCCGGATGGCGTCCAGCGCCCCGCGAAACCACTGGTGGCACGTGCCGCTCTACGTCGACGTGCGCGGACTGACCACCCGTCGCATGCACGCGGCAGACGGCACCTCGTTTCAGGTCGACCTCGACTTCATCGACCATGCCCTGGTCGTGAAGACCAGCCACGGCCAGGTGCGGTCGTTTCCGCTGAGCGACGGGTTGTCGGTCGCAGAGTTCGACGGCCGCCTGCACGCCGTCCTCGCAGAATTGCGCGTCGACGTCGCGATCAATGAGATCCCGTTCGGTGTTCCCACGACCACGCCGTTCCCGGAGGATCGCGAGCACGCTGCCTACGATCGTGATGCTGTCGAGCGCTTCTGGCGCATCCTCGACTGGACGGACACCGTCTTCGACGAGTACGCCGGCTGGTACTGCGGCAAGACCAGCCCTGTGCACCTGTTTTGGCACTCGTTTGACCTCGCGGTCACCCGTTTCGGCGGCAAGCGTGCGCCCGCAATGCCCAATGCGGACGCGGTGACCCGCGAGGCATACTCGCACGAGGTCGTCTCGTTCGGCTTCTGGGCTGGAGATGACAACGTCCGCGAACCGACGTACTACTCCTACACCGCACCCGAACCCGGTGGACTTGCCGCACGTCCCTTGCATCCCGAGCAAGCCCGCTGGGTCGCTCAGGGCAGCGGGTCGCTGGCCACCCTCCCATACGACGCCGTGCGCACCGCCGCCGATCCACGAACCACCCTGCTCGCCTTCTTGGAGAGCGCGTACCAGGCGGGCGCCGACGCAGCCGGATGGAACCTGAGCGACCTCGAATCCTCGTGGTGCCCACAGCCCGTCGCTCACACGGCGTCGCCGGCACGCAGCTAGTGGTGTGGCCGGCAACGTTGGTGGTGTCGATGGCGAGCGAAAACCGAGCGATGCTAGGACGCAGGGAGCGCCAATGCTGGAGAAGTATTGGTGCGACCGAGGACAACGCAGCAGTCGCAAGGCGCTGCCTTGCGACGTTCGGGAGCGATCTGCTACCCAGCAGATCGCGGACGCGGTTTGCCGCCGCCAGCCTGTCAAGGCGC
>DASQXS010000327.1:0-8606 GCA_035639615.1 Gaiellales bacterium
GACGCTGCCCGAATCTGCCGGCCACCCGCGATAACCGACCTCCCGAGGTCTCCCCGTTGACTTACTAGACTCTGCCCGTCCACAAGGCGGGGGGTTCGATGAGCGTTCGCGTGGGGATCAACGGCTTCGGCCGAATTGGCCGCAACGTCTTCCGAGCGGCGGTGGAGCGCGGATCCGGGTTCGAGATCGTGGCCTTCAACGACCTGATGGATCCGGCGATGGCCGCACACCTCCTTCGCTACGACACGGTCCACGGGCGCTTTCAGGGCGAGGTCAGCGCCACCGACGACGCCCTCGTCGTGAACGGGAGCGAGGTCAAGGTGCTCTCCGAGCGCGATCCCGGCGCGCTCCCGTGGAAGGATCTCGGCGTCGAGATCGTCGTCGAGTCGACCGGGCTCTTCACGGCGCGCGACAAGGCCTCGAAACACCTGGACGCCGGGGCCCGCAAGGTGATCATCAGCGCCCCGGCGACCGAGCCGGACATCACGATCTGCATGGGCGTGAACGACGACGCCTACGATCCCGCCTCGCATCACGTCATCTCGAACGCGTCGTGCACGACGAACTGCCTGGCGCCGCTCGTGAAGGTGCTCCTGGACACGTTCGGCATGGAGCGCGGCTTCATGACGACCACCCACGCGTACACGCAGGACCAGCAGATCCTGGACGCGGTGCACAAGGACCTCCGCCGCGCGCGCGCCGCGGGTGCCAACGTCATCCCGACGTCGACGGGCGCCGCGAAGGCGATCGGGCTCGTCATCCCCGAGACCAAGGGCCGGCTCGACGGGATCTCGATGAGGGTGCCGGTGACCGACGGTTCGGTGACCGACCTGGTGGCCGTCGTCGGCCGCGAGACCACCCGCGACGAGGTGAACGCTGCGTACAAGGAATCCGCGGACCGCGGCTCGCTCACCGGCATCCTCCAATACAGCGAGGACCCGCTCGTCTCGAGCGACGTCGTCGGCCAGTCGTGGAGCTCGATCTTCGACTCGAAGCTCACGATGGTGAGCGGCAACATGGTCAAGGTCGTCTCCTGGTACGACAACGAGTGGGGATACTCGTGCCGGGTCGTGGACCTGGTCCAGAAGATCCTGTGAGGACCGTCCGCGACCTGCCCGTCGCGGGCAGCCGAGTCCTCGTCCGGGCCGACCTGAACGTGCCTCTCGAGGACGGCCGGATCGGGGACGACACCCGCATCCGGGCCGCGCTCCCCACCATCCGCTACCTCCGTGACCAGGGCGCCCGCGTCGTCGTCTGCTCCCATCTGGGCCGGCCGAAGGGCAGGCCGCGGCCGGAGCTCTCCCTGCGTCCGGTCGCCGCCCGGCTGGCGGAGCTGCTCGGCGAGCCGGTCGCCTTCGGCGACGCCGAGGGGCCCATGCGCATGCTCGAGAACCTCCGCTTCGACCCGCGCGAGGAGCAGAACGACGCCGGGTTCGCGGCCGAGCTGGCGGCGAACGCCGACCTCTACGTCGACGACGCGTTCGGCGCGGCCCATCGCGCCCACGCGTCGACGGTCGGCGTCGCCCGGATCCTGCCGAGCGCGGCCGGGCTCCTTCTGGCGGCGGAGCTGGACGCGTTCGCCAGGCTCCTCGACGACCCGGAACGGCCGCTCGTCGTCGTCATCGGCGGCGCAAAGGTGGCGGACAAGATCGGCGTCATCGACCGCTTCACGGGCCTGGCCGACGCCGTCCTGGTCGGCGGCGCCATGGCGTTCACGTTCATCGCCGCGCGCGGCGGGGCTGTCGGCGCCTCGATGCACGAGGACGCCGAGGGGCAGCGCACCGCGCTCGACGCGGTCGACCGGGCGTGCGAGCGCGGCTGTGAGCTCGTCCTGCCGTCGGACGTGGTCGCAGCCGACCGCTTCGCGGCCGACGCTGCGACGCGGGTCGTGCCCGCCGACGCCGTCCCGGACGGGTGGATGGGGCTCGACATCGGCCCGGAGACGGCCCGCGCGTATGCGCAGCGCCTGGCGGGCGCGCGCACGATCTTCTGGAACGGGCCGATGGGCGTCTTCGAGCTCGAGCCGTTCGCCGCCGGCACGGTCGCGGTCGCCCGGGCGGCGGCGGAGTCCGGCGGGGTGTCGGTCGTCGGCGGGGGCGACTCGGTTGCGGCCGTGAACGCCGCCGGCGTGGCCGACCGGATCACGCACGTCTCGACGGGCGGCGGTGCGGCGCTCGAGCTGGTCGAGGGCCGAACGCTTCCCGGCGTCGCCGCCCTCGAGGGCGTGCCGACGTGACGCGGCGACCGTTCGTCGCCGGGAACTGGAAGATGCACAAGACCGCGGCCGAGGCGGCGGAGTTCGTCGCCCGGCTCGCCGCCCATGTCCCCGGCGGCGCGGACGTGGGCGTCTGCCCGCCGTATACGGCGCTTGCGGAGGCCGCCCGAGCCGCGGCCGGCGCCCGCATCGGCGTCTACGGCCAGAACATGCACCAGGCCGCGAGCGGCGCCTACACCGGCGAGGTCTCGGCGGCGATGCTGCTCGACGCAGGCGCGGACGGCGTCCTCATCGGCCACTCGGAGCGGCGCCAGTATTTCCACGAGACCGACGAGTCCGTGAACGCAAAGGTGGCCGCGGCGCACGACGCTGGGCTGTGGGTCATCCTCGCCGTCGGCGAGACCGAGTCCGAGCGCGAGGCCGGCAAAACCGAGGAGGTCTTGCGGCGTCAGCTGGAGGCGGCGCTCGCCGCCCTCGGGGGCGAGCGGGCGGCGGAGACCACGATCGCGTACGAGCCGGTCTGGGCGATCGGCACGGGCCGGACGGCGACGCCGGAAACGGCGCAGGCGGCGCACGCGTTCGTCCGCCGGGTCCTTGCCGAGCTCTACAACGACGAGGTGGCCGCATCCGTCCGGATCCAGTACGGCGGGTCGGTGAAGCCCGAGAACGCAGCCGAGCTCTTCGCCCAGCCCGATATCGACGGCGGCCTGATCGGCGGCGCCAGCCTTGCCCTCGAGGACTTCGCCGCGATCCTGCGCGCCGCGGCGCCGTGAGCGCGCCGCTGGTGTGCCTGGTGGTGCTGGACGGGTGGGGCCTGGCGCCGCCCGGGCCGGGAAACGCGGTCGACCTGGCGGCGACGCCGGTCTTCGACCGGCTGTGGGCCGAGCACGCGCATACCCAGCTCGATGCCTCGGGGCGCGCGGTCGGGCTGCCCGAGGGCCAGCAGGGGAACTCCGAGGTCGGGCACACGAACCTGGGCGCCGGCCGGGTCGTCCGCCAGGATCTCGTCCGCATCGACGACGACATCGCCTCGGGTGCATTCTTCGAGAACCCGGCGCTCCGGGAGGCGTGCCGGCGCGGCCGCGAGGGAGCACTGCACCTGCTCGGGCTGGTGTCCGACGGCGGCGTCCACAGCCACATCCGCCACGTGCGCGCCTTGCTCGACCTGGCCGCCCGGGAGGGCGTCGAACGCGTCCACGTGCACGCGTTCACCGACGGCCGCGACACCTCGCCCACGGGCGGCGCCGGCTACGTGGCGGATATCCCCGGCATCGCCACGCTGTGCGGCCGCTACTACGCGATGGACCGCGACCGGCGCTGGGATCGCACCGCGCGCGCCTACGGGGCGCTCGTCCGCGGGGAGGGGCGGCGCGCGGATGATGCCGTGGCGGCGCTCGAGGCGAGCTACGCCGACGGGGTGACGGACGAGTTCGTCGAGCCGGCCGTGATCGGCGACCCGGCACAGGGCAGGATCGGGGCGGGGGACGCCGCGGTCTTCTTCAACTTCCGTCCGGACCGGGCCCGGCAGCTCACGCGCGCGCTCGTCTCGCCCGCCTTCGACGGTTTCGACCGCGGCCCCGAGCCTCCACGGCCGCACCTGGTGCAGATGACGGAGTACGCCGACGACATCCCGGCGCCGGTCGCCTACCCAGGCGAGGATCTGACCGACGTTCTGGCCCAGGCGCTGGCCGCCCATGGCATCGCCCAGCTGCACGTGGCCGAGACGGAGAAGTACGCCCACGTCACCTACTTCTTCGACGGCGGCGCCGAGCGGCGGGAGCGGGGCGAGGAGTGGGAGCTCGTCGACTCGCCCCGGGACGTCCCCACCTACGACAAGAAGCCGGCGATGAGCGCCCAGGGGGTCGCGGACCGCGTCCGCAGCGGCCTCGCCACGGGCCGGTACGGCTTCTGCCTCGTGAACTTCGCCAACCCGGACATGGTCGGGCACACCGGCGTCATCCCCGCCGCGGTCGCGGCGGTGGAGGCCGTCGACGCCTGCCTCGCCCGCGTGGTCGAGGCCGTCGCCGCTCGCGACGGCGTCTGCATCGTCACCGCCGACCACGGAAACGCCGAGACCATGCTGAACCCCGACGGGTCGCCGCACACCGCGCACACCACCAATCCGGTGCCGCTCATCGTGACGCTGCCGGGTGCCCGGCTGGACGCCGGCGGCCGCCTCGCGGACGTGGCCCCGACGGTGCTCGACCTGCTCGGACTGGCCCCGCCGGCCGCCATGCAGGGGCGCTCGCTCCTGCGCGTGTAACGGTTATCCGCCGGTGAAGGCGCCGCTGCGTGTGTGGAGGGATGTCTATACTCACCGTGGTTCTCGTAACCGCTTCGCACAACTTGGCCCTTCCGCAACCCGATCCCGACGTCCTGCGGCTCGCTCGGAAAGGTGACGAGCGGGCGTTCGCCGTGATCGTGCGGCAGTACCACGGCCCGGTCTACAACTACGTGGTGCGCGTGCTGGCGGGCGACCGGGCGCTCGCTGAGGACCTCTGCCAGGAGGTCTTCATGCGCGTCTACCAGGCGCTGCCTGGCTTCGACGGCCGCTGCCAGTTCACGACCTGGCTCTTCCAGGTGGCCAAGCATCGGGTCGTCGACGAGCTGCGGTCCAGGGAGCGGCGGGGGCGGCCCGTGCTCGAGCTCGACTCCGCTCCGCAGCTGCAGCTGGCAGTCGCGGCACCGGACGCGGACGACGGCATGGACGCCGTCTGGCACGCCATCGACGGCCTGAGCGTCGACCTCAAGATGGCGCTCCTCCTGCGCGACCTCGTCGGGCTCAGCTACGCCGAGATCGCCGACGCGCTCGATACGACGCTCACCACCGTGAAGTGGCGGATCTACAAGGCCCGCGAGACCGTCGTCGCCGAGCTCCTCCGCGAAGGGTACGACTTCGGCCACCGCCCGGGCCGCTCACGCGCGGTCTGACGCATAAAATCAGCCAGGCTCATTTCATGCACGCGGCGGGATGGCACCCGCTTCCCACACCGCCTGGGTGAAGGCGACTCGGAGCCCGGCCCGCTCGAGGTTGCGGTGGCTGGCCGACCCGAACGCGGCCAGCGACGCGACCGTGTCGCATCCGGCGTCGGCCGCGTCCGCGATCCGGCGGGCGAGGAGCGCCGCCTGGCAGCCGTGCCGGCGGGCGGACGGGAGCGTCGCCGCGTTGGCGAGATAGCCGAGTCCGCCCGTGACGGTCAGGGCGGCGGCCGCTGCGGGCTCACCCTCGAGGAGCGCGAGGTAGAGCCGCCAGCCGTCGCGGCCGTACCAGGTCGCGGTTCCCGCCTGGGCGGCCGCGCGTTCGGCCGCCGGTACGCCGTGGCCCTCGGCCAGGATCCGGGAGAAGTCGGGCACGTCGGCCGGCCCGGCCTCAACGACCTCCACCGCTCCCGGGGCCTTCGGCGGGACGGCTCGCCCGTGCAGGGAGCAGTGAAAGCCGGTGTGCGACCAGCCGGCGGCGGCCAGCCGCGCCGTCACGTCCTCGACGCCCCGGGCCGGGGCGACCTCCACGTGGCCGCGGGTGCCCGCGGCGCGGTAGAAGGCCGTCACCTCGTCCACCCGCGCCGGCTCGGCCGGGTCGAGGCCGTGCGCGGAGTTCACGAAGTCGAGGGTGGGTCGGGCCGTGCAGGCGAGCGCCGTCGCGCCGCCGAAGTGCGCCACCGTCACCCCCTCTGGGTTTCCCGGCAGGTCGCGGATGCCCTCGACCCAGGCGATGATGAACGCGGACGCGACCCGCTGGATCCGGGCGACGAGATCGGCGTGCGGGGACGTCACCGCCCCTCCGCCAGCCGCGCCGCCAGCCGGAGCGGCAGCCCCGCGTCGCGGATCGCGGCCTGGGCGGCGCGGATGTCGTAGTCGGCGCGGCGCCACACGACCCGGCCGGCGCCGGTGTCGAGGATCAGGAACGCGGCGCGCGGGTCGCCGTCCCGCGGCTGCCCGACCGAGCCGGGGTTCACGATGTAGGGACCCTCGCCGTAGGCGAGCTCGGACCCGGCGGCGACCGTCCCGCCAATCAGGTCGTCTGCCTGGTACCCCCACACGAGCTGGACGTGGCTGTGGCCGATCAAACACAGCGGCAGGCGCTGCCGGTCCAGGCAGAGGGCGGCGGTGCGCGGGTCGATCACGTACTCCCACACCGGGTCGCGGATGCTGCCGTGGAAGAGCTGGACCCCCTCGCGCTCGCCGCCCGGCATGCGTCCGGCCAGGGCGGAGATCTGCTCTGGCTCGAGCACGGTCCGCGACCACTCCGCCGCGTCGCGGGCGTCGTAGGCGAACGTCTCCAGGTCGATCACGCCGGCCACAACGAGGTCGTGGTTTCCGGCCAGGACCACGTCGGCCCGCTCGTCCACGATCTGCATGCACCGGACCGGGTCGGCGCCGTAGCCGACGATGTCGCCGAGGCACCACAGCTCGTCGACGTCTTCGGCGTCGATCGCCGCCAGCACGGCATCCAGCGCCTGGAGATTGCCGTGCACGTCAGAGATGACCCCCACGCGCATCGGCGCAATCTATATGGTGCCTTCGTGAGGGTTGCCGCCGCTGCGAACCGGCGTGTTGCGGTGGCGATCGCGGCTGCGCTTGCGCTCGCGGCCCTGGCCGTCTGGCTCTGGCAGGCGCACCTGCCGCAGACGGTCCCGCGCCCGCCGGCGCGCTCGGCCTTCACCCGCGCCCAGATCGACCGGGCGACGGCCTACCGCGGGCCCCAGTACGTGCTGGCGCTGGCGGCGCTCGTGGCTTCGCCCGCTGCGGCCGTCGCGTGGGCGCGATGGGGGCGGCCGCTGGTGTGGGCCAGGCTGCCGCCGGCGCCCGCCGCCGGCTTCGCCGCGGCGGCAACCGCGACCGTCGCCGCGGCTGCGGTGCTGCCGCTCTCGTACGTGGACCACGTCCGGGCGGCCAACGTGGGGCTCGATCTGCGCTCCTTCGACGGCTGGGCCCGCGACGCGGCGATCGCGCTCGGGGCGTCCGGCCTGGCCGTTGCGGCCGGATACACCGTGTGCGCCGCCGTGGCCCGGCGGACGCGACGGCCGTCGCTCGCCGTCGGCCTCGTCGCGTGGGCGACGGTCGCACTGCTCGTCCTGCTCCAGCCGGTCGTCCTCGACCCGCTCTTCTCGTCGACCAGGCCGATCGCCGATCCGGGCGTGCGCGCGCTCGTCTCGCGCGCCGAGGCCCAGGTGGGGGCGCAGCCGGCCTCGGTCACCGTGTCAGACGCATCGGCCAGGACCACCGAGGAGAACGCGTACGTCGACGGGCTCGGCCCGACCGAGCGGATCGTGCTCTACGACACGGTGCTACGGCACGCGCCGGCCGACCAGACGGAGGCGCTCTTGGCGCACGAGCTCGCCCACGTGAAGCGCCGCCACGTGCTGAAGGCGGTGCTCTGGTTCGGCGTCCTCGGCCTGCCGGCGCTCTGGGCGGTGCTCGCCGTGGCCGGCCGGCTGGCTCGGCGCCGCGGCCTGGACGGGTTCGCCGACCCGCGGGCGGCGCCGCTCGTGACCGCCGGTCTCATCGTCGCGGCGAGCCTGCTCGTTCCGGTCGAGAACACGATCTCGCGCCGGTACGAGGCCGAGGCCGACTGGGTGGCGCTCAGAGCGACCGGGGACGGGGCCGGGATGGCCGGCCTCCAGCGTCGCCTCGCCGTCGCCGATCTCGCCAATCCCGAGCCACCGCAGTGGGCGGTCTGGCTGCTCTTCGATCACCCGCCGGTGATGGAGCGGATCGGCGTCGCCCGCGCCGAGATGAGTGATTCCCAATCCCCGTGATGTCCTGGGGGCTGGGAACCAAGCAGCGCAAGGACGCAGGGAGCGTGCAGTAGCGAACCTCATGCCGCGACCGAGGACAAGCTGCAAGGCGAACGCTTGCAGCGGTCAGACGACGGCCTGCTAACCAAGCAGGCCGAGTCTGGATGCGCTGGTTCCCAGCCCCAGCCACACCACCGCTGCCAACACGCCACCGACGGAGGTCCAGGCGCGCGGGAATTGGGAATCACTCATCTGGCTCGTCCTGATCGCCGCCCTCGAACTCGGGCAGGTTCTTGATGCCCTCGCGGGTGAGCCACTTCGAGTAGTTGTCGCTCATCGCGTCGAGGAGCTCCTTCATGAACCGCGGCGACAGGTTGACGCGGGAGACGACGACGCCCGGCACCTCCTCCTCCTCCACCTCGTGGTCGATCCGGGCGAACGTGATCGTGAACTCGTACTCCGAGTGGCTGACGTTGGCGAAGTTCGCGTAGACGCCGGCCATGATCTCGGGCGAGAAGTGGATGTTGAGCCGGCGCTCCTGGCGGTCGTCCTCGGCGTCCATCCAGCCACCCTACCATCGTTAGGATCCGGGCCATGAGCGCGAGCGCGGTCGACGACCTGGCCCGGCCCGTCGAGGCGGCGATCGCCGAGGT
>DASQXS010000328.1:0-2403 GCA_035639615.1 Gaiellales bacterium
GGGAGAAGCTCCTCGAGAACGTGTGGGGCTACGTGTGGTCGGGTGACACCCGCCTCGTCGACATGCACGTGCGCCGGCTTCGCGGCAAGATCGGCGCAGACGCCATCGAGACCGTCCGCGGCGCCGGCTACAAGCTGGTCAAGCGATGACGCTCAGGCTGCGGCTGGCGCTCGCCTTCGCGCTTCTGGCAGCCCTGGTCGCGGCGGCGATCGGCGTCCTCGTCTACCAGCTGACTGCCGAAGACCTGCTCGACCGCGCGCGGACGAAGGCCGTGCAGAGCGCGCGCGCGGCCGCCCGGTCCGACGACCTCCAGGCGGTCAGGCCTGCGGGGGCGGTGCTCGTCGGAAACCCGCAGATCCCGGTGCCGCTCAAGCGGGCGGTGGCTGCCGGGCACGTCGCCACGTACAAGCTCGACCAGGAGGGCGCGCAGGTGATCTGGGCCGGCATCCCGTCGGACCGGCACCCGCGCGGGGTCTACACCCGGGTCTCGTTCGCCGCCGACCAGGCCACGCTCGCCAACCTGCGGAGGACGCTCATCGAGGTGGGGGTGGCGGCCGCGCTCGGCGGGGCGCTCCTCGGTCTGGGGCTGGCGCAGCGGCTGTCGAGCCGGCTGCGGCGGGCGGCGGCGGCGGCCGAGCGCGTGACCTCGGGCACCCTCACCGCCCGGGTGCGGGCCCACGGCCGCGACGAGGTGGCGGCGCTCGGAGCCGCGATGGACCGGATGGCGGACTCGCTCCAGGAGCGGATCGAGCACGAGCAGCGCTTCGTCGCCAACGTCGCCCACGACCTGCGCACCCCGGTGACCGGCCTCGTCGCTGCGGCGAGCCTGCTCGAGAGCGACCAGGTCGGCGCGGTCGTGCAGGAGCGGGTGTCGCGGCTCCAGACGCTCGTCGAGGACCTGCTCGAGATCTCCCGGCTCGAGAACGGCGCGGCGACCGCCGATCTGCGCTGGGTCGACGTCGACGCCTTCGTCCGGAGCCTCGCCGCCCGCCACCGCGGCGTGCTCGTGGACGCGCCCGAGCCCGCCCGCGCGTTCACGGACCCGCGCCGGCTCGAGCGCATCGTCGACAACCTGCTCCTGAACGCCGCCCGCCACGGCGCCCCGCCGGTCACGATCGCCGTGCGCCCGGGCAAGATCGTCGTCACCGATTCGGGCGAGGGGTTCTCGGACGACATGCTGCAGCGGGCGACCGAGCGGTTCGCGACCGGCGACACGTCCCGCGGCAAGGGGATCGGCCTCGGCCTCGCCATCGCCGCGGCGCAGGCGCGCGTGCTGGGGGGGAGGCTGACGCTCGCGAACGCCCCAGGCGGCGGAGCCGAGGTGACCGTGACCCTCGCCCAGCGCAGCCCCACCGGGGCGGCCCCGTGATCCGACAGGCGGCCCTGGCGGTCGCCGCGATCCTCGCATCGGCGTGCGGGACGCAGGACGGCCTCCACATCGAGAACGGCGGCCGCACCGTCGCGCCCGGCAGCACCAAGCCCCATACGACCCCGACGCCCACGCAGCCGCCGTCGCGCACCGACTCCCTCGTCCTCGGCGGCCGCACGGCGATCGCCTACACAGACGGGACGCTGTGGTGCGCCGTGCGGGCGCCCGGCGACCGGCTGATCGGCTCGCTGATCCAGGTCGACACCGCAACGGGGCACGTCACCGGCACGACCGAGCCGCTTCCGCCGTCCGACAACCCGTATCTGCTCGCGGTGACGGGCGGCAACGTCTGGGTGACCGGCGGAGACCGGCTGTGGCGGATCGACACGGCGGACGGGTCGGTCGCGGCGACCGTCGATCTCCAGGGCCGGGCCACGGCGCTCACCGGCGGCCTCGGCGACCTCTGGGTGACGGTCGAGGACGCCGGCGGTGGGCGGCTCATGCGCCTGAACGCCGATACGGGCGCCCCCGTCGCCAAGGCCCGGCTCGGCCCGGGCCCGTCCGCGCTGACGGTGGTCCCCGGGGCAGCCTGGGTGACCGACAGCCGGCGCCAGACAGTCACCCGATACGCGCTTCGCCACCGCAGGATCGTCCGCAGCGCCACCGTCGCCCTCCCGCTCTCCGACCGGCGGGCGCCCACCCAGGTCACGGTCTACGCCGGGCTCGTCTGGGTCTACGAGCGCGGCCGGGTGATCCGCATCGATCCTCGGACCGCGGCGGTCGTCGGCACGACCACCGTCGCCCCGGCCGCGGGCGGCACGATCGCGGCCGGGAGCGGCGGCATCTGGGTGATCACCCGTACGCGCCGGCACCACAGCGGCGCGGTGCGCCTGCTCGACGGCGCCACCGGCGCCGGGATCGGCCGCCGGGTCGTGGTCGGCGGCGATCCGTCCGCACTCGCCACAGACGGCCACGGCGTGTGGGTCATGGACGGGCCCGACGGCCGCCTGATTCGGGTCACGCCTGCTGGCGGG
>DASQXS010000329.1:0-7290 GCA_035639615.1 Gaiellales bacterium
GACGGGCCCGTTTCGGTGCTTGGCCAGGATCAGCTCGGCCGTGCCCTTGTCCTCGCTGTCGTCGTCGTAGTAATCGTCCCGGTAGACGAAGAGCACGAGGTCGGCGTCCTGCTCGATCGAGCCCGACTCGCGCAGGTCGGAGAGGACGGGCCGCTTGTCGGTGCGGGTCTCGACCGCCCGCGAGAGCTGCGAGATCGCGAGCACGGGCACGTCGAGGTCGCGGGCGATCAGCTTGAGCGCGCGTGAGATCTGCGAGATCTCCTGGACCCGGTTCTCCACCCTGGCGGTGCCGCCCATGAGTTGCAGGTAGTCGACCACGATCAGCCCGAGCTTTCCGTCCAAGCGCGCCTTCAGCCGGCGCGACTTGGCCTTGATCTCGATCGGCGTGACCCCGGCCGAGTCGTCCACGTAGATGGGCGCGTTGTAGAGCCGCGTCGAGGCGTTGGTCAGGTTCGTCCAGTCCGTCTGGGAGAGCTTGCCGACCCGGAGCCGCTTCGAGTCGACCTTGCCCTCGGTGCACATGAGCCGGGTCGTCACCTCCTCCCGCGACATCTCGAGCGAGAAGACCGCGACCGGGATCTGCTCGCGGACGGCGAGGTGGGTCGCCATGTTGAGCGCGAGCGAGGTCTTGCCCATGCCGGGCCGGGCGGCGAGGACGATCAGGTTCGACTTCTGAAACCCCGCAGTGAGCCCGTCGAGCTCGCGGAAGCCGGACGGGACGCCGGTGATGTCGCGGTCCGAGTTCTGGATCTCGTCCAGGCGCTCGAACGACTGCTTGAGCAGGCCGTCGATCCGCTCAAAGTCGCCGGATATGCGCTGATCGGCGATCGAGAACACGATCTGTTCGGCCTTGTCGACAAGGTCGGGCGGGTCGCCGATGTGGTCGTATCCCAACGTGGCGATGTCGGTGCCGGCGCGGATCAGGCCGCGGTACGTGGCCGTGTCGCGGACGATCTGGGCGTAGTGGCGGGCGTTCGCGGCCGCCGGAACGGTGGCGGCGAGCGTGTGTACGAACGGCTTCCCGCCGACCCCGTCGAGCAGGCCGCGGTTGGAGAGGCCGTTCGTCAGGGTGATCGAGTCGACCACCTCGCCCTGCCCGTACATCTCGAGGATGGTGCGGTAGATCGTCGCGTGGGAGCCGCGGTAGAAGTCCTCCGGCTTCAGGAGCTCGGACACGATCGCGATCGCGTTCTGGGACACCAGCATCGCGCCCAGCACCGACTCCTCGGCGTCGATGTCCTGCGGCGGGACGGTCGGTGCCCGGTTGGCGACCGCCATCGGGTTACTCGAACTCGCCTTCGATCGGCTCGGACGGCTCGGCCTCGAACGCCTCGACGCCGCCCTCCTCCTCGGCGGCGCCGGGGACGACCATCACCTTGAGCACCGCCTTCACGTCGCCCCACACCGTGAGCTGCACCCGGTGCGAGCCGAGCGTCTTGATCGGCTCCTCGAGGTCGACCTTGCGCCGGTCGACGCGGATCTTGCGCGCCTTCCAGATGGCGTCGGAGATGTCGGTCGAGGTGACCGATCCGTACAGCCGGTCCTCCGTGCCGGCCCGGCGCTTGATGGTGAGGACGGTCCGGTTCAGGGTATGGGCCATGTCGCGTGCCTGCTCCTCGCTCTGCGCCTCGTGCCTGCGGCGCAGCTCGGCCTGCCGCTGCACCTCGGCGACGCGCGCGTCGGTGGCCGCCTCCGCCAGCCTGCGCGGCGCCAGGTAGTTGCGCAGGTAGCCGGTCGCCACGTTCACGACGTCGCCCTTGCGGCCGAGCTTCTCGACGTCCTGGAGCAGGATCGTCTGCGTAACCTTGCTTGCCATTTCCTTCCTTTTCGGTCGGACCGGCGGGCGCGCGTGTCATGGTCGCACGCCGCCGCCGGCGTCGCCAGCCCCGAGCGGCCGAATCGGCCGCTCGGAGCGGGAAACCCCTTGCTAGTTCACGGCGTACGGGAGCAGCGCGACCTCGCGCGCCCGCTTGATCGCCACCGCCACCTGCCGTTGATGTCGGCGGCAGGCGCCGGAGATCCGGCGCGAGCGGATCTTCCCCTTCTCCGAGGTGTAGCGCCGGAGCTGGTTGTAGTTCTTGTAGTCGATCTCCTCGACCTTCTCCTTGCAGAAGTAGCAGGGCTTGCGCCGGGTCGATCCGGAGGTCGGGGCGCCGCGCTTGCGCCCCTTCGTCTTGGGCTTCGATGCCATGGATCCTCGCTAGAACGGGATGTCGTCGTCCGACGCGGCCGCGCCGGTGAAGGCCTCGACCGGCTCCGGCTTGAGCTCGGCTGTGGGCCGGAAGCCGCCGCCCTCGCCGCTGTCGCCGCGCGAGCCCAGGAACTGGACCGTGTCGGCGACGACCTCGACCTTCGAGCGCTTGGAGCCGTCCTGCGACTCCCACTCGCTCCATTCGAGGCGGCCGTCGACGGCGATCGGGCGGCCCTTCGACAGGTACTGGGCGCAGTTCTCGCCCTGCGCGCCCCAGACCTTGATGTCGAAGAAGTTGGGGCGCTCGCTCCACTCGCCCGTTGACTGGTCCTTGAAGCGCCGGTTTACGGCCAGGCGCAGCCGGCACACCGACGTGCCGCTGGGAAGAGTCGAGAGCTCGGGGTCGGCGGTCAGGTTGCCGGTCAGGATGACGCGATTGATGTTTGCCACGGAGTTCCTCCTCTGCCTCCTCTACGAACGTGCGTTCGGATATGGTAGGGATGCGGTCGGACGGCGGGTCATGCTTTCGCCTCGGCCTCCTCGGCCGGCGGTGCCGCCGGTGCTGCCGTCCGCGTGACCGCCATGTGGCGCAGGACGCCGTCGGTGATGCGGAGCAGGCGGGCCGCCTCCTCGAGCGCCGCGGCGGGAGCGTCGAACGTGAGCACGTAGTAGAAGGCGTCGGTGTGGTGGTCGATCTCGTAGGCCAGCTTGCGCTTGCCCCACGGGTCGACGCCGAGCCAGGTGCCGCCGCGCTGGGTGACCGTCGCCTTGGTGCGCTCGATGATCTCGGTGTGGCGTTCCTCCGCCACCTCCGGCTCGATCAAGAGCATGATCTCGTACGGGTTGATCCTGATCACCTCCTCTGGACTCGTGCGGCCCCAAGGTCTGATGGCGCCGCGATCAGGAGGCGGCGCCGCCCCGGAACAGGAAGCTCGCTCGGTTCTCGGCGGCACTATACTCGGGCCGCGTGGAGGCGACGCTGTGAAGCGAATGCTGTGGTTCGCCGTGGGTGCCGTCGGCACCGCCGCGGCGCTCGTCGCATCCCCGGAGCTCTACACGCGCCTGCGCGAGCGGGTGGCGGGCGGGCCCGTCGGCGAGCTCGAGCCGGCCCACGGGCTCGCGCCGGTCTCGGCTATGTCCTTCCCGCCGGAGGAGGACGAGGACGACACGGCCGAGATCGTCACGGGTGAGCCGCCACCGGACGAGGCGGCGGACGACCTGCGCTCCCGCATCGGCGAGGGCCGGGCCCGCCTGCGCGAGAAGGCGATGGCGTCGGCGCCCGACCTGGGTGAGGATGAAGCCAAGCCGGCGCCCGAGGCGGACGCCGCGCCCGAGCCCGGGGCGTAGGCGGCTGCCGGCGGTCAGCGTGGAAGCGGCCCGCCGGCGAGCGCGATCGCGGCGCCGGCTGCGCCCGCGAGAAGGAGCGTGAGGACGACCCCGCGGCCCAGCGCGAAGAGGAGCACTGCGGCGCCGCCGAGAACGGCGAGCTGCCACGCCTCGGCCAGCGCACCCGCGAGCGGCACGGCGGTGCCCAGGATCGCGCCGATCGCGGCCGGGCCGGCGCCGGCGAGGAAGGCCCTGGCGTCGGCGTTCTCGCGGAGGCGGTCGAAGTGCGACGCGCCGAGGAGGACGAAGGCGAAGGACGGTGAGAACGCGATGAGCGCGGCCATGAGGCCGCCGCCCACCCCGAAGGCCGCGTAGCCGACGACGGCGACCGTCTGGACGACCGGACCGGGGGTGACCTGGCCCAGCGCGACGGCGTTCAGGAACTGGCCGCCCGTCATCCAGTGGTAACGGTCGACGGCGTCGGCCTGCATGAGCGGGATGATCACGAAGCCGCCGCCGTAGGAGAGCGCGCCGACCTTGAACGCGACCCATGCCACGGCCGCCGCTCCGCCGCTGCCGCCGGCGGCAGCGGCGCCGAGCGGGAGGGGTGCGAGCCCATGCAGGTCGTGCCGGCCGAGCCGCCCGAGCGCGAGCTCGGCAACTCCGCATCCGAGCAGGACGAGGACGAGCCACGGGCCCACGGCGGCCGCGGCGAGCGCGCCCGCGGCGAGGTAGGCCGTCCACCGGGTCGTGCTCGGACCGCGGCGGCGGCTGTCCGGGACCAGCGTCGAACCGGCCCGAAGGGCGACCGCCGCGACCGCGGCGCCCGCTCCTGCGCCGGCGCCCCTGATCGCGTCCGGAGGCGAGCTCGCCAGGAACAGCGCGGCGAGCGCCAGGATGACGATCAGCCCAGGGAGGATGAAGCAGGCTCCGCCGACCAGCGCTCCCGCGCGCCCCCGCAGCCGCCAGGCGCAGAAGATCGCAAGCTGCGTCGACGCCGGTCCCGGCAGGAGGTTGCAGGCGGCGATCGCGTCCTCGAACTCGCGCGCCCCGAGCCACCGGCGCCGGTCGACGCAGAGCGCGCGGAGGAGCGCGATGTGCGCCGGCGGGCCGCCGAAGCCGATGCAGCCGATGCGTCCCCACTCCCGCGCCACCGTCACCAGGCCGGGGGCCGCCGGCGGCGCATGGGTGTCTGCCGCGGCGTCTAGGGCCACGCCGGGAGACTACGCCAGGTCATGGAGTCGCGATCAGCGTCCAGGCCAGGGTGTTTGCGCGCAGTCGTGACCCCCGGAGTCAAGCCTCCAGCCGCCAGGGCGCGGAGGCCACCGCGAGGGCGGTCCAGAAGCTAGTCTGGAGGCCTCTGGAGTGGCACGGGCCCGGTGGCCCATCCGGTCTTCAAAACCGGCAGGCCGTGGTAGCCCCACGGTTGGTAGGTTCGACTCCTGCGCCGCTCCGCTAGGCCGAATCCAGCATGGTTGGGCGGTTTGAGGCCTTCGACGGTAGACCTACGCGAGGGTGCCGCCGTCCGCCCCAGTCCGCCGCAATCCGCTGTCCTCAGACGTGGGGGGCGCAACGAGGGCGCAAAATGGGGCGCTCAACTCAGCGGCCAGCGGTACGGTTACGGATCTGCCGCGTGAGACGGCCGCATGGAGGCGGACGGACCTGGCTTCCGCGACTCAGCCAAACTCGATACAGATGGCCGGAACGAACGACCACGGGGTGGCTGAGCCAGCAGCTGCATGCCGTCCCGCTCGTCCTCGGGAAACAGGCCATTAACGGCTCGGGAACAGATCACGGGCGAGAGGCGTTCAGACGCTGGCTCCTCATGTACACCTTCCCGTCCCGCTTGCCGGACCCAGGCCATCTGACGGTGCTGACCCGTCCCGGCGTTGTCAGGGCTGTTTCCACCCGGCCGGCGCGCCCCCGCCGACCCGGCTGCCCCCAGCTTCACCGGCCCGCTGGCCGGAGGCGGTGTCTTTTCACCACCGCACGATTCGAAAGCGCCTCGTGGCGCTCCAGATCAGCCACCCACCGCTCGTCCGGGCGGGTGGCGGTGAAGTCGCGATTGACCAAATCCCTGGCCCGATCGCGAGCCGACTCATCCGGCGTGGTGGTGCGCCGCTTCTTGGCGCGCTGGACGCCACACAGCCCATCCGCTCGCATCAACCTGGCGACCCGCTCGCGACCGCAGTCGGTGACCCCCTGGCGGCGGAGCTGCTTCCACGTCTTGCGCACGCCGTAGGCGGCGCGGTAGTCCTCCCGGGCGGCGCGGATCTCCCCGATCAGCTGCGCATCGCGGATCGAGCGCTGAGACGGTGGTCGTGACAGGCGCGCGTAATGGGTGCTGGTCGCTACGCCCAATGCCCGGCACACCGGCTCGACCCCAAAGACCGACCGTGGCGACTCGATGTAGGCGGTCATCTTTGCCGGGTCGGATCGAGCTCCGCTGCGAAACACGCGGTCGCGTCCTTCAAGATCGCGTTGGCCCGCCGCAGCGGGACACCTCACGACGAAGATTCCTCGACTCCTCCCGCTCGCCAGTGGAAAGCTGAGCCGGCCACTCACCACGGTCAGCCTCCGCCTGGCGGACACGCTTGCGCAACACCTCACTGCTAACTCCCAGATCCCTGGCCACATGCGCGATCGGACGGCCCGACTCCTCCACCATCCGCACGCCGCGATCCAACAGCTCCGGCGGGTACTTGCGTGGTCTGGACATAACCCGGGATTCTCCCTTCTCCAGACGCCCAGCGCCCGGACAGAAAGCCTCCACAATTCCCGGGGTGCTTCACTTCTCCGTAAGGTGTGGTGTTGGTGCATCGGATAGCTCCGTTGGGCGTCCGACTGAGGGGACTCACGCGGCCTCCGGCGCCGATGCAAGACGTGACGGTGCTTCATGGAGTGGGTCGGGGATGCGGTCGCCGAGTCGAAGCAGGACGGTTCCGGCCAGCAGCGCGGCAACCGCACCACCCCACCAGATGGCGCCTGGTGCGGTCTTTAGGAGAAGACCACCAATCGCTGGGCCGATGGCCAGGGAAAGGGTGAAGGTCAGGCTGTAGAGAGACAGGTAACGGCCGAGCAGATTGGCTGGAGCCATGTCCGCGACGAGCGGCCCGAGGACGAGAATGTGTGCGATTTCACCGAGCGCGAAGACGATCGCAACGCCGACGAGGAGGCTGGTCGCCGCGAGCGCCGAGTGGAGGAGCGTGGCTGGCAGCACCGCGAGCAGGCTGACCGCAAAGAGCGCGCTTGTCAGCGCGAAAGCGTGTGTGCGTCGCATCCGCGCCACTACGCGCACCGCCGGGATCTGCGCGATGACGATGAAGGACGTGTTGACGAGAACAATGATTCCGATCTCGGCGGGACCGACTGGTGTGTGGGCCTTTGCAAAGGGCGGCAGGATGTTGGAGAACAACGTGTGGCCGACGACGACGAGCACGATGTTGGCTGCGATCACCGTGAGGAAGAGCCGATCTCGAGCGACGGCGCGGAAGCCTGTTCCGTTGGCGGCTGTCGCGGCGACCTCCGAGTGGATGAGCGTCGCCGGCAAGACGGCGAGGAGCGCAATCGCGAAGAGCGCACTCGCCGCCGCGAAACCGTGTGTTCGTCGCATCCCTGCCACTACGCGCACCGCCGGGATCTGCGCAATGACGATGAAGGACGTGTTGACGAGAACGATGATCCCGATCGCGGCGGGGCCGACCGCTGTGTGGGCCTTTGCAAATGGCGGCAGGATGTTGGAGAAGAACGTGTGGCCGACGACGACGAGCACG
>DASQXS010000330.1:0-4556 GCA_035639615.1 Gaiellales bacterium
CGCGACCTCGGCACCGCCTGCCCCGTCTGCGGCGGAGATGCAGACGATGCCCCTGGTCTTTGTCAATGGATCGCTGCGATGAGCGGGATGATCAGGATGGCGACGATGTTGGCGATCTTGATCATCGGGTTGATCGCAGGCCCGGCCGTGTCCTTGTACGGATCACCGACCGTGTCGCCCGTGACCGCGGCCGCGTGGGCCTCCGAGCCCTTGCCCCCGAAGGCGCCGTCCTCGATCAGCTTCTTCGCGTTGTCCCAGGCGCCGCCGCCGGAGGTCATCGCGATCGCGAGGAAGAGCCCGGTCACGATCGTCCCGATCAGGAGGCCGCCGAGCATCCGCGCGTTGATCAGCCCCACCACGATCGGGAAGAGCACCGGGATCAGCGCCGGCACCATCATGCTCTTGATCGCCGAGCCGGTGACGATGTCGATCGCGCGCCCGTACTCGGGCCGCGCGTTGCCCTCCATGATCCCGGGGATCTCGCGGAACTGGCGCCGCACCTCGGTCACGACCTGCCCGCCGACGCGGCCGACCGCCTCCATCGCGAGCGACGCGAACAGGAACGGCATCAGCCCGCCGATGAACAGCCCCGCGATCACCCAGGCGTCGCCGAGGCTGAACGTGGCCGTCAGCCCCTCCTCCGAGAGGCCCGTCGTGTAGCTGTCGAAGAGGACGAGCGCGGCGAGCGCCGCCGAGCCGATCGCGTAGCCCTTCGTCACGGCCTTCGTCGTGTTGCCGACGGCGTCGAGCGGATCGGTGATCGCGCGGACGGACTCGTCGAGGTCGGCCATCTCGGCGATCCCGCCCGCGTTGTCGGTCACCGGGCCGTAGGCGTCGAGCGCGACGATCAGCCCGGTCATCGACAGCTGCGCCATCACCGCGACGCCGATCCCGAACAGGCCGGCGAAGTGGTGCGCGACGAGGATCCCGGTCGCGATCACGATCACAGGGGCGGCGGTCGCCTGCATCCCGACCGCGAGGCCCTCGATGATGTTGGTCGCGTGCCCGGTGCGGGAGGCGCTCGAGATCATCTTCACCGGGCGCCAGCGGGTGCCGGTGTAGTACTCGGTGATCGCGACCAGCAGGAAGGTCACGATCAGGCCGACGATCGCCGAGATGTACAGGTCCCAGAAGCTGAACTTGCCCGAGTCGTAGGCGAGCGTGACGGGGATGAACCCGAGCGCCGAGAGCACGGTCGCCACCAGCACCGCCTTGTAGAGCGCGTTCATGATGGATCCCATCCGCCCGACGCGGGCGAAGAAGGTGCCGATCACCGAGGCGAGGATCGAGATGCCGCCGATCGCGAGCGGATAGAGCCACAAGGTCGGGAACGAGATCGCGAGCAGCATCACGGCGACCGCGGTGACGGCGTAGGTCTCGAACAGGTCGGCGGCCATGCCCGCGCAGTCGCCGACGTTGTCGCCGACGTTGTCCGCGATCACCGCCGGGTTGCGCGGATCGTCCTCCGGGATGCCCGCTTCGATCTTGCCGACGAGATCGGCGCCGACGTCGGCCGCCTTCGTGTAGATCCCGCCGCCGAGGCGGGCGAACACCGAGATGAGAGAGCCGCCGAACGCGAGCCCGACGAGGTCGTGGATCGCGGACTCGGGAGAGTGGTCGAGCCACCCCGTCAGCACCCAGTAGTAGCCGGCGACGCCGAGCAGGCCGAGCCCGACGACGAGCAGGCCGGTCACCGATCCCGCGCGGAAGGCGACGTTCAGCGCCGGCTTCACGCCCCGCTTGGCGGCCTCCGCCGTGCGCATGTTCGAGCGCACGGCGACGTTCATGCCGATGAAGCCGGCCGCGGCCGAGAGGGTCGCGCCGATCAGGAAGCCGATCGCCGTCCCCCAGCCGAGCTTGTGGTAGAAGCCGATCAGGAGGAACGGCACGATCGCCACGAGCGCGATCGTCGTGTACTGGCGGCGGAGGTATGCCGCCGCCCCCTCCTGCACCGCGCGGCCGATCTCCTGCATCCGCGCGTCGCCGGGCGGCTGCCGCAACAGCCAGGCCGTGAGGCCGACGCCGTAGCCGGTGGCTATCCCGGAGCAGACGAGGGCGAAGAGAACCGGATGGTCGCTGAAGAACTCGATCGGGGAGCCTCCCTGGGCAAAATCAGCGCCGAGAGTCCTCGGCGCGGCGGTGTTCTATCACAGCGGCCGGCTCCGAGCCCCCGCCTGCCGGTCTCGTCCTAGAGCCGGGCGCCCCTGAGAGCGGCCGCGCACAGGTGCTCCTCGGGCTGCGGCTCGATCTTCGGCACCACCGCGAACAGGAGCTCGCGCAGGCGCTCGTTGTTCTCGCTGAACACCCTGAGCACCTGGTCGTGCGAGACGGGCTCGGCTCCCGCGACGCCGACGTCATGGTCGGTGACCATCGAGATGTTCGCGTAGCAGAGCTCGAGCTCGCGGGCGAGGTAGCCCTCGGGATATGCGGTCATGTTGATCACGTCCCAGCCGGCGGCCTGGAACCAGTGCGACTCGGCGCGGGTCGAGAAGCGCGGGCCCTGGATCGTGACCACGGTGCCGCCGTCGCGGACCGGGATCTCGAGCTCCCGCGCCGTCTCGACGAGGAGCGCGCGCAGGTCGGGGCAGTACGGCTCGGCGGAGGAGACATGCCTCGTCTCGGGGCCGTCGTAGAAGGTGTCCTCGCGCCCGCTGGTGCGGTCGACGAACTGGTCGCAGACGACGAACTCGCCGAGCCGGAGCTCCGCCTTCAGCGCGCCGGAGGCGTTCGGGCCGAGGATCCGGCGGACGCCGAGCTCCTTCATCGCCCACACGTTCGCGCGGTACGGAATCGCGTGCGGCGGCAGCTCGTGCCTGCTGCCGTGGCGCGGCAGGAAGGCCACGCGCTTGCCGCCGATCTCGCCGACCACGAGCGGCGCGGACGGCTTCCCGTACGGCGTCTCGAGCTCGACCTCCTCCACGTCCTCGAGGAACGAGTAGAAGCCCGAGCCGCCGAAGATCCCGATCTCGGCGCCCGCCATGGGCGCGCATTCTGCCCTAGCCGAATCGGCTCAGCGCCGTCCGCGGCCGACGACGAGGCTCACGCGCGTGCCGCGGGCGACCTTCCGCCCCGCCCGCGGACGCTGCGACAGGACACGGTTTCGCTTCACTCGGCTCGAGGCTCTGGTACTGATGCGGCCGACGCGGCAGCCCGCGCTCCTGATCTTCCGCTTCGCCGTCGGCAGGAGCTTTCCGACCAGCCTCGGCACGACGCAGAACCTGAGCGGCGGCGCCGCATCGTCGTTGACGATCGTGCCGATCGCGTGGGACTGCGCGATCGTCGCGCCCGAGGCGCTGCTCAGGTCGACGGCGAGCGTCTCGTCCGGCTCGAGCGCCGTGTCGCCGTGAACGGTCACGGAGATCGTCTTCGAGGTCTGGCCCGGATCGAATACGAGCGTCCCGGAGGTGGTGTCGTAGTCGCTCCCGGCGATCGCGGTCACGTCGCTCGTGGCGTAGTGCACCGTTACCGCGGAGCCGGACGCCGGCGAGAGCGTGACGGGGAAGCTCAGGGCGGTGGTGCCCGAGTTTCCCTCCGGAGCGGACGCGTTCGCGATCGCGAGCGTGGGCGGGGGCGGCGGGGGCGGCGGCGTCACGACCTCGTTCCAGGCGAGCTTGACCGTGCCCGTCGCGGCGGCGGCGCCGTTGTTGTAGCCGTCCACGGCGAGCCGGTAGGTCGTCCCCGCCACCACGGTGAACTGGATCTGGCTCGTCAGGACCACGTTCGCCGTTTGGTCGTCGTTGCCCGCGACCGGCGTCAGCGCTCCGACCGCCGACCCGGTGTAGGCGGCGAGCAGCGTGTCGAAGTCGCTCGTGGCCGTCGTGAACGTGACGGTCCCGGTCGCAGGAGCCGTCCAGCTGTACCAGACCGAGGCGCCGCCCGCGTTGGCGGCATGGCTCGGCTCGCCTCCCTCCTTCGTCGCTCCCGCGTTCGTGTCGGCCGTCCGCGCCCCGGTCACGCCCGGAAGCTCCTGCGCGGCCGCGAAGGCGTCGTTCGGCGGGGGCATGGCGGGGCCGGCTCCGCAACCGCCGAGCGCCTTGCACGCGTCCAGCCGGCCGGCCGCGCCAACCTTGCCCTTGAGCCAGGCGATCCGGTCGACGCCGCCGAGGAGCGCCGCCTTGACCTGCGCCGGCGTGAAGCTCGGGTGGGCCGCCAGGACGAGCGCCGCGACGCCTGCGACGTGCGGCGTCGCCATCGACGTACCGCTCAGCGTCCCGTACTGGTTCTGCACCGGGGCCAGACACTGGACGGAGACGTCGTCGACGTAGACGCCGTCCGCGGTGCCGGCGCCGTTGCTCACGAATTCGAACTGCGGATAGAACGCCGCGAGCCCGTCGTAGAACGACAGGTCGGACGCGAGCTCGTAGAACTGGCCGAACGTGTTCCCGGTCCACGCGTCCACGGGCTCCCAGAAGACCCCGTCGTCGGAGGCGTTGACGTAGAGGCCGTCGAAGGCGTCGGCGGTGGCGAGATCGAGCCAGTAGTCGAGGCTGCAGCCGTCCTTGCCGGTGAGGCTGACGGCGGAGGTGCGGGTGAGGCTCGTGTCGACGTTGTTCTGG
>DASQXS010000331.1:0-12452 GCA_035639615.1 Gaiellales bacterium
CGCCGAGACCGCGACGGCGAGGAGGTCGTCCGCCGGCGGTTGCGGCGCGCCCGTCGAGGCCCACTCGGCGTAGGCGGTGCGGCCCTGGGCGCGAAGCGCCGCGACTGCGTGCAGCGCCGCGTACCGCGAGCTTCCCATCCCCAGGAAGAGCACCCGCCCCGCGGCCGCTACCGCGTCGATCCCGGCATGCGCGGCGGCGAGGCGGCGAAGCGCGGCCGGCGTCTCCTCCACGTCGGCGAGGAAGAGCTCGGGGCGAAGCTCAGCCATCGTACTCCATGAGCCAGCGCATCCCGCGCTCAGGGGCGTACATCCAGCTCGGCTCGAAGCCCGCGGCGTAGATGAACTCGTAGCACTCCTTCTCGACCTCGAGCGCGCGGAGCAGGGCCTCGTCCACCGGCCCGTATCCCTCGAGGAAGGCGCTTCGGGAGCGCTCGATCCAGCGGTCGACGTTGGCGGCATGCCCCGGCCATGCCTCGCGATTGACGTAGCGGCCGAGGTGGTCGAACGAGCGCAGCATCGCGGCCACATCGCGGAGCGGCGTCCCCGGCGCCGACCGCTCGACGACGGGCTTCGTCGGCTCGCCCTCGAAGTCGAGCACCACTAGCCGCTCGCCCGCGCGAAGGATCTGGCCGACGTGATAGTCGCCGTGCACTCGCTGGAGGACGGGCGGCTCCGCCGGTGCCGCGAGCGGCGCGAGCTCCGCGCGGATCCGAGGCGCGTAGTCCTCGAGCTGCGCGGCCGCGGATTCCGGGACGAGCGCCATCGCCCGCTCGAGCTGCGCCTCGGCCGCCGCCCGCCATGCCGCGGTCACGGAAGGCGCGGCCGTCTCGGCGCCGAGCCCGGCGAGCGCCGCGTGGAGCTCGGCCGTCACCTCCCCCAGCCTGCCGATCGCCGTCGCATCGCCGGAGATAATGGCATCGGCGCCCCATCTCCACCCGTCGATCCCGCCGGGGACGTAGTCCTGCAGGAGGCCGATCGCGTGCCCGCGCCAGTGGCACGACCCGGCGAACGCGGGCACCGAGTCGACCCTGCCCGTCAGGAACTCGACCAGCTCGACCTCTGGATGCGTCCCCGGCCAGACCCGCCGGTAGAGCTTCACCACGAGCCGCTCGTCGACGACATACGACGTGTTCGACTGGTCGACGCCGATCGGCCTCGCCGCCGACACAGGTGTGACGCGAATGTCGCGAAACTCCCACGCGTTTGCTACGGGGACTGTCCCCGTACAGATGGCCGAAGCGACGTCGCCCTCCGTCCACAGGTAGCGGTCGGCGCCGTCGACCAGGAGGATCGAGAGCGCCGCGCCGCCGCCCAGCTCCAGCCGGTCCTCGACCTCGACGGACGCGATCCCCGCGGCCTTCCCGCCGAACCAGCGCGCGCCGGCGAGCTCCTCAGCGGTTGGCGGCGAGGCGCTCAATCAAGTCGGCGGCCGCCGCCGTCCCGGGGCTGGCCTGAAGCCGCGAGGAGATCGTGCGCAGCCGGCCGTGCAGGTCGCCGTCGGCGAGGAGCCGGCCGATCGCCGCCGTCATCTCGTCCGGCTCGAACGTGTACGTCGCGAGGCGCACCCCGAATCCCGTCTCGTCGATCCGCTGGGCGTTGTCGTACTGGTCCCAGAAGAGCGGCAGGGCGATCATCGGCTTTCCGAAGTGGAAGCACTCCGTCGTCGTGTTGTTGCCGGCGTGCGTGATGACCAGGTCGATCTGGGGCAGCACCGAGGGCTGCGGCAGGAACTCCTGCCCCCACATGTTCGGGGCCAGCTCGTAGAGCTCGTGCTGCGGCCCCTTCGAGACGATGTAGCGGTGCGGCGTCGGGCCCAGCACCTCGACCAGGCGTTTCATGAGATCGACGTCCGCCGAGCCGAGCGACCCCAGCGACAGGTAGACCAGCGCACCCTCGCCGTCGCGGAGCTCGGCCGGGATATCGAACGCCCCGTCGGACGCGCGCACGCACGACTCGAGCCGGTGCCACGTCGGCGCGAGCGGGCGTGCGCGGGGGTAGTCCACGTCCGCCGGAAAGAGGTAGAGGTTGAGGTAGGGCGACTCGTGGATGAACTCCAGGTCGGGGAGCGGCTCCGCCCCCGCCTCCTGCACGAAGGCGTTGAACTCCTCCCACATCGGCCGGTGCGTGCGCTCGTACTCGGCCTTGAAGGCGTCCCATCCCGACCGGTCATCGGCCGGATAGCCGGAGAAGACCGGGGGAATGTCCGGATCACGCAGCTCGAGCGGGTTGCACGACGTGATCCGAACCCACGGCCGGCCGCTCGCCGGCAGTGCCGGGAAGCATGGAACGTTGTCCTCGCAGATGACATCGGGCCCGAGCTCCTCGATGATCTCCTCGAGCCGCGGGTTCACGTAGCGGGAGCCGTCGAGCAGCGCCTGCCACGTGGGCTGGATGAACTCGCCCAGTTGCTCGATGGTGGGCTTTCGGAACGTCGGCGCCGTGTCGCGGATGAAGTCCTTCCAGAACTGGCCAGGCGCCTCTTCGACCTCGGGCTTCGGGCCGAGCCGCATCAGCCGCTCCTCGAACCCGCGCGCCTCCAGCGTGCCGGCGAACGACTCCTCGACGATGAACACGACCCGGTGCCCGCGCGCTCGCAGGACGTCGCCAATGCCGACGCAGTTGTTGGTGGGCCCGAACGCGCCCTCCGGGAAGAACACCACGGTCGCCAAGCTCACCCCTCCGCGTCGCCGTCACTCACGCAACGCCGGGGCGTGGACCCCGGCGTTGCGGAGAGTATGACGCGCCCTAGGCGCTCGCGGCGACGGAACGCGCGGCGGTGTAGCGCTCGCCGACCGCGGACCAGTCGATGACGTTGAAGATCGCCTCGAGGTAGTCCGGGCGGCGGTTCTGGTACTTCAGGTAGTAGGCGTGCTCCCACACGTCGATGCCCAGGATCGGCGTCTGGCCGTCCATGATCGGCGAGTCCTGGTTCGCGGTGGAGATCACCTTGAGGTCGCCGCCGTCGACGACGAGCCACGACCAGCCGGAGCCGAACCGGTTCACGCCGGCGTCGATCAACTGCTTCTTCAGAGCATCGAAGCCGCCGAAGGCCGAGTCGATCGCCGACGCCAGGTCGCCGGAGGGCGCGCCGCCCCCGCCGGGGCCGATCACGGTCCAGAAGAGCGTGTGGTTGGCGTGGCCGCCGGCGTTGTTGCGCACCACGGTCTGCTTGTCCTGGGGCAGCGAGGACAGGTTCTTCAGCACCTCCTCGACGGGCTTCTCCGCCCACTCGGTGCCCTCCAGGGCGCCGTTGGCTTTGTCCACGTACGCCTGGTGGTGCTTGTCGTGGTGGATGCGCATCGTCTGCTCGTCGATGTGCGGCTCGAGCGCGTCGTACCCGTACGCAAGAGCCGGAACGTCATAGCTCATGACCTCTCCTTTCCGGAGCTGTACGTCCTCCGTGAATACCCCGTGGCTAGCATATCCCCACATGCCCGCGCTGGACGGCAGCCGGATCCTGGTCGCGGGCGGCGCGCACCGGGTCGGACGCGCGATCGCGCTCGACCTTGCACGGGGCGGCGCGGACGTGGTGGTGAGCTACTACAGCGCGGGTGCGGCGGCCGAGGAGACCCGGGCCGACATCGAGGCGCTCGGCCGGCGGTCGGCAGCCCTGCATGCAAACGCGGCGGTGCCGTCCGAGATGGCGGCGCTCGTCGATTCGGCATCCGAGACGCTGGGGGGGCTCGACGTCTACGTCCACTGCCCGTCCGGCGGCTTCGAGCCGCGCGACCCGGGCGCGGTCGATGAGGCGCTCTGGGATGCGGCGATGAACTCGACCGCCAAGGGGTTCATGTTCGCCGCGCAGGCGGCGCACGCCGCGATGGCCGGCCGCGGCGGCGTCATCATCGCCATCACCGACGTCGCCGGGCTCCAGCCGTGGCCGAGGTTCGCGCCGCACGCGGCGGCGAAGGCCGCGCTCATCCACCTCGTCAAGTGCCTGGCGGCGGCGTGGGGCCGAGACGGGGTGCGCGTCTGCGGGGTCGCGCCGGGGCCGGTGCTGATGCCCGAGGGGGTCGAGGGGAACCCCGACGAGACCGCCCTCGGCCGGTTGGGCGACCCGGTCGACGTCGCCCAGGCGGTGCGGTTCTGCATCGAGGCCGAGTTCGTGACCGGCCAGAACGTGATCGTTGACGGCGGCCGGCTGTTGCGTCCGTGACGGCTGGTACCGTGGCCATATGGCGGCGGTGATGGAGCGAACCGACGAGATCCGCGTCCTCGACCACGGCTTCGTCCGCCTCGACGGCTGCATGGCCGACGACCTCTCGGTCGTGAACGGCGCCCGCGTGTCGTTCGCCCAGCGTTCCGAGGAGATGACCGATCGCGACGCCGGGCTGATCCGCTTCCTGATGCGTGAGCGGCACGGAAGCCCCTTCGAGCACAACGCGTTCCGGTTCCACATCAAGCTCCCGATCTTCGTCATGCGGGAGTGGGCGAGACACCGGATCGGCTGCCTGACCGGGGACGCTGAGGTGACCTTCGTCAGCACGAACGGGCAGACAACCCCGGGGCTGCGAAAGACGATCGACGAACTGTGGCGGATGTGGACCGAGGGCGAGGTGGGGCGCAGGCGCGTCGTACATATGCGCCTCCGGATCCTCGACGAGGTCCTCGGCCGCTTCGGTGTGGGCAGGGTCGGCGACATCATCGACAAAGGCCGCCAGCCCGTCTACGAGCTCTCGCTCGCGGACGGGAAGGCGCTCACGCTCACCGCGAACCATCGCGTCCTCACCACACGCGGGTGGGCGCCGATGGGCAAGGCCGTCGGCCTTCAACACGGGAACGGCGGTGTCTCGATGACGCAACCGTGCTCGCTCATGACCAACGGGCTGCCCGTCCACCGGCCCGCAGAGCCCGGCCAGGCCGTAGTCGCTCACCCCGTTGACGTCGCCGGTATCCGCTACGTCGGCGTCCGCCAGACCTACGACCTGAGCGTCGACGGTCCGTTCCACAACTTCGTCGCGAACGGCATCGTGGTGCACAACTCGTTCAATGAGTGGAGCGGCAGGTATTCCCAGCTCGAGCCGGAGTTCTACGTCCCGGAGCCCGAGGACGTGCGCACGCAGGTGGGAAAGCCGGGCGCGTACAGCTTCGACCCGGTCGAGCCCGAGCTGGCCGAGCACGCGCGGGACGCCCAGCGTGCCGTCTACGAGCAGGCGTACCGCACCTACGAGGATCTGCTCGAGCGCGGCGTCGCCAAGGAGATCGCCCGGAACGTTCTGCCGGTGGCGATCTACACCCAGTTCTACTGGACGGTGAACGCCCGCAGCCTGATGAACTTCCTCTCGCTTCGGAACGCCGAGGCGGCCCAGCGCGAGATCCGTCGCTACGCCGAGGCGGTCGAGGAGCTCTTCGCGTCGCGCATGCCGATCACGCATGCCGCCTTCGTGGCGAACGAGCGCCGGGCGCCGTAGCCGCGCGCGAGGCCACGCTCGCACCGAAGCAGGGACACAGCTGTCCGTGTAACGCAGAGACGCCTGCCCGCTGCAAAATCGGTGCCTGACCCGTTTTTGCAGGCCCGATCCCGAATCCGGGTGATGACGGCATGCCCCTCTTAGCCCACCATGGGAGATATGCCGTCGGAGTCCCCCGTTCGACAGCTCGCCGGGGCGCGCACCCCTATCCACGACCGGGTCTCGGCCCAGGTGCGGCGCTTCGCCCTGCTCTGGGCCGCCGCGGCGCTGGGCGTGGTCGCGGCGATCATCCTCGCCCGCATCGCCTCAGGCGCCTACGAGGACCAGGCGAGACAGCGCGCGACGGCCGTCGATCGGGTCCAGGCCGCCGCCACGGCGCTCCTCGGCACGATGCAGACGGAGATGAACGACCGCCTGGTCTGGGAGATCTCCCAGAATCCCGACCAGGCCCGGACGCTCGGGGCCGAAAGCGCCGCGACTCAGGCAGCCGTCGCCCACTTCGCTCAGACCCTTCGCACAGCCCGCGCCGCCGGCGCCCACACGCGCGACGCCCAGGCGCTCACCCGGGCGATCGACCGGTGGGAGTCGGCGCTGGACACGCCCGATGGGCCGGCGGCCCCGCCCCCGGCCGAGGTTGACGCGCGCGGCACGGCGCTCACCGGCCGCCTGGCACAGACCGCGACCGACCTCGCCGCCGCCGCGACGGCCGCCCACCGCTCCGCCGCGGCTACGGCGTGGAAGGCCAACATGGCCCGGCTCGTCGCGACGCTGGTCGGGCTCGCCGTGCTCCTGGCAGGCGGCGCCCGCCTCCTGCAGAAGGCATGGCGGCTCGCGGTCGACGCCGACGCGCGCCGCGAGCGTCAGGTGCGCTGGTCGGATCAGATCGAGCAGATCCTCGCCTGGTCGAGCCGGGCCAAGGAGGCGACGACGCGCAGCCAGCTGATCGGCTTCGCCCACATGGCGCCGCGCGACGCGATCGGCGCCGCCTGTCTCACCATCGCGGAGGGCGGGCCGCCGGCGCACCGCTCGCACGGGCTCGCCCGGCTCTCCATCCCCGTCGACGCCGCCGGCGAGGGCCTGCACGCCTCCGTCTGCTTCGCTCCCGGGCGCGGCGACGACCTCGACCACCACGCGCTCGACCTCATGCTCGGCCACCTGGCGGCGCTGTGGAGGACCGTCCTCCGCCAGGAGGAGCTCGAGCGGGCGGCGGGCCACGACGCCCTCACTGGGCTCCCGAACCGGCGGACGTTCGAGGCCGAGCTTCGCCGGCGCGTGTCGCTCTCGAAGCGCCGCGGCCTCGGCTTCACCCTGGCCATGGTCGACCTCGACCACTTCAAGTCCGTGAACGACTCCTTCGGCCACCCGGAGGGCGACGCCGTGCTCCGCCGAGCCGGCGAGGCGATCCGGGGCGTCCTGCGCGGATCCGACCGCATCTTCCGGTTGGGCGGGGAGGAGTTCGCGCTACTCCTAGAAACGACCGACGCCGCTGGGGTGGGCGAGCTCCTCGACAGGGCCCGGCGCGCGGTGCGCTCGCTCGCCGTCGAGCCGGGCGACGGCCGCTCCCTCTCGGCGTCGATCGGCTGGGCCGTCTTCCCTGAGGACGCGTCCGACCGGCCCGGACTCGTGCAGGCCGCCGACGCCGCCCTCTACCGGGCGAAGACGGCGGGCCGCGACCGCGTGTTCGGCGCGGCGGCTTAGAGGCCGAGCACCAGGCCGTCGCGCCGCGGCTCGGTGCCGCCGGCGAGACGGCCGTCGGCGTCGCGGACGATGATGTGGCCGTTGCCGAAGTTGTCTTCTTCGGCAACGACATGGGTGGGCCGGTCGCCGAACGACCCGACGAGGTGCCGAAGCGGCGGCTCGAGCGACACCGACCCGTCCTCCTCGAGCCGGTAGCGGGGCGCGTCGACGGCGGCCTGCGGGTCCATGCCGTGGTCGAGCATGTTCACGACCACCTGGACGTGCCCCTGCGGCTGGAACTGGCCTCCGGTCACGCCGAAGACGGCCTCCCAGCGCCCGTCGGGGCCGAGGAGCGCCGCCGGGATGATGGTGTGGAACGGCCGCTTGCCGGGGGCGAACTCGTTGGGGTGGCCGGGCTCGGTGACGAACCCGGCGCCGCGGTTCTGAAGGACGAAGCCGAACCCCGGCACGAGCACCCGCGAGCCGAAGCCGTGGTAGAGCGACTGGATCAGCGACACACCCATCCCGGCGCCGTCTGCGGCGCACACGTAGGCCGTCCCGCCGATCGTCGCGTATCCGCGCTCGTAGGCCGCCGCCAGCGCCTCGACCTGATCCTCCCGCGCCGGCGAGTGCAGCGCCTCGAGCGCCCACCCCGCGATCGACCCCTGCCCGTTCGGCGGCAGCTCGAGCAGCGTGCGATCGCGGTAGCGAAACTCGAGCGGCTCGACCCAGTCGTCTTGGTGTGCGGTCAGATCCTCGACGTCGAGCCACGATGCCGCCGCGATCGCCTCGGCGACAAGCCCGGTGTAGAACGTGCCGGCGACGGCCGCCTCGAGCGCGCGGGCGATCGCCGGATTCCGGAAGGGCCGCCGAACCGCGAAGTGGGCAGCCGCATCGCCGGCAAGGTCGGCATGGCACGCGCGCCAGGCCCGCTCGGCCTTGGGCGGGATCTCCCAGCCGTCGCGGGCGATCGCGATCGCGGGCGCAAGCGCCTCTCCCAGTCCGCGCCGTGCCCACCGCTCGGCCAGGTCGCCCCAGCCGGCGACGCACCCCGGCACGGTCACGCTGCGCGGCCCGAACTCCTCCGGCAAGCCGTCTCCGGGCCACGCCGGTGCGCGGCCGCTCGCGTTCAGCCCGACCGGGTCGGCGCCGCCCTCGACGACCAGCGCGAAGAGGTCGCCGCCCGGCCCGCACTGGTACGGCTCGGTCACGGCCAGCATTCCGGCCGCGGCGAGCGCCGCGTCGCATGCGTTTCCGCCCGCCTCGAGTGCCCGCAGCCCGGCGAGCGCCGCGTGCGGGCTGGACGTCGCCACCATTCCCCTGCGGCCGGCGGCGGCGGAGCGGCTGGGCGAGACGGACCAGAGGGGCGAGTCGATCGGCGAAGGATGGCAGACTGCCGGCCGTGCCGGTCGTGCTCGATCACGTGCAGGTGGCGATGCCGGAGGGCGGCGAGGACGCCGCCCGCGCCTTCTACGCGGGCCTGCTCGGCCTGACCGAGACGGTGAAGCCGGAGCCGCTGCGGGACACCGGCGGCGTCTGGTTCGCCGAGGGCCTCCACCTCGGCGTCGAGCGCTCGTTCGCCCCGGCGCGGAAGGCGCACCCCGGTCTGGCGGTGGCGGACGTCGACGCGTGCGCGGACCGCCTCCGCGCCGCCGGCCACCGGATCACGTGGGACGATCGCTGGCCGGGCGTCCGCCGCTTCCACATCCAGGACCCGTTCGGAAACCGGGTCGAGGTTCTCGCCAAGGAGCGAGCCGGGTGCGGGCTGTGACAGCCGAGATGAAGGCGTCGAATATATGGGTGGCTACGCCGCGCCGTCGCCAGCATGGCCCGCACCTCGCGTTCGTGCGCCGCCACGCCGGGGCCGCGCAAGCAGGCGGCTGCCTCGTAGACGCGGCCTCGGCGCAGGACGACCCGCGAGGTGAGCTCCTCGTCGCCTCCAAGCACTCGACACCCTCGGCGCAGGACGGTCACGCGTACGCCCGGCGCGGACGGGTGCGCAGGGTCGACCAACCCGCCGCCGGTGTTCCACGTCACGACGACTGCCCGGTCGCAGGTGGCGGACGGGAGACCAGCATCCTCTCGGAGTGCAAGGGTCTTGCGTTGGCGGCGATGCGAGGTCGACGACCGGCGACGTCATGGTGCTGTAGAAGCCGCGGTGGCGATAGCGCCAGGACGCCGGATAGGTGAACGTGACGCCGTGCCGCTGTACCTCGTCAGCCGAGGCTCCGGCGGCGGCCGAGCTGTCGCCGTGCCACCCGGCGTCCCGGTCGTACGGCGGAAGCCGGTGATCCGTTCCCGGCGCAGCGCCCGCGGCCCGGCACCGCGGGTATGCGTGGTGTGACAGGCTCCCTGCTATGGCCACCGTCTCCGCCCGCGTCGCCACCGAAGCAGACCTCGACTCCGTGGCCGAGACGCTCACCCTTGCCTTCCGGACCGACCCGGTCTGGGGGCGCTACTCGTTCCCCGACACGGAGGCGCAGGTTGAGCAGTCGCGGCGCTTCTGGGCCGCGTGTGCTGCAGCCGCCATGCGATTCCCGTGGACGCACGTGACGCAGGAGTGCGAGGCGGTAGCGGCCTGGATCCCGCCAAACGAGCCGGAGATGACCGACGAGCAGGCGACCGCCCTCGAGGCCCTGACGGTCGAGATGCTCGGCGCCGACCAGGCTGCGGTCGTGCTCGACGCCTTCGCGGCCCTCGATGCCAGCATCCCCGCCACGAGCCGCACTACTACCTGAGCCTGCTCGCGACCCACGACGACCACCGCGGCAAGGGGCTGGGCATGGCCCTCCTGGCCGCCTGCCTGGAGCGGATCGACGGAGAGCACATGCCCGCGTATCTGGAGTCGACCAACCCGGCGAACGACGCCCGCTACCGGCGTCACGGCTTCGAGCCGCACGGAAGCGTCACCCTGCCCAACGGCCACGTGATCACCACGATGTGGCGCGAGGCTGGGTAGCGCCGGTAGCCGGCGCTACCCAGTGCAGGGTCAAGCCTGGTCGCCGAGCGCGAAGCTCACGCCCTGGCTTCCGACGCTGACGTCGAGCATCTTGTCCTCGAGATCGTCGGCGACGGCAGCGTCCATGAAGACGCGCGCGCCCCTGTCGACGACGACCTGGTCGGTCTCGTCGGGAGCCTCCGCGACCGAGACTTGGAGGCCGGTCGCCTCTGGCTCGGTGACGGTGGGCATCGCCGGAGCGATCCGAATACCCGCTCCGTCCGGGACGTCGGGCCTCGTCAGGATCCCTTCGATCGCCTGGGTGGCGTTGTCAGTCAGCGTAAGCATCGATTGCTCCTTTCGGCAGACGAAACGCCCAAGCACTTCCGCCTACCCAAGGGCACGGCTCCCCAAACGGCGGGGCCCGGCCGCCGGGCGGCCGGGCCCCGGCTCGTCTACTCGACAGCGACCGCCGCCGCGGCGGGATCGCGCGCCTGCTGCTCGTCCGGCTGGCGGACGTGGACGCCGCGGAGGCCGAAGAAGGCGACCAGCGCCGCCACGAACGTCAGCCCGCCGGCGGTGAGGAGTGCGAAGTGGACGCCGTGCATGAAGGAGTCAAGCGCGTTGGCACCGGCGGCGGGGCTGCCCGTGATCCGCTCGATCACGTTGCCGCGGCCGCCTTGGACGAGCGGCACGAGCCGCTCGGCGGCGGCGTGCTGCGCCGGTGGCAGGTTGGCGATCTTGTCCGACCACGCGTTCGACGCGAGCGTCGTCCCGATCCCGCCGAGCACGGCGATGCCGAGGGCGCCGCCGACCTGCCGCGAGGCGTTGATCACGCCCGAGGCGATGCCCGCCTTGGCCCGGTCGACGGCCGCCATCCCGGTTGACGCGACCGCGGGCATCGTCGACGCGAGACCGATGCCCATCAGCACCTGGAACGGCCAGATCGCGTTGTAGTCCGTGTGGACGTCGATGAACGAGAGGCCGACCAGTCCCACCGTGGCGAGCAGCATGCCGACCGTCATCAGCCGCCGCGGCCCGAAGCGCGGGGAGAGCTTGCCGCCGATCGGCGCGACGATCAGGATCATCATCGTCGTCGGCAGCGTCCGCAGCCCGGCCTGGATCGGCGAGTACTCGTGGACGTTCTGGAAGTACAGGGTCAGGTAGTAGATGACGCCGAAGAGGCCGACGCCGATCAGCGTCACGATGATGCTCGACGACGTGAACGCCGGCACCCGGAAGAAGTCGAGCGGCAGCATTGGATCGGCCTGGCGGCGCTCCCAGAGCACGAAGAGCGCGATCAGCACGGCCGCCGCGACCAGGAAGGAGAGCGTGTACGACCCGAGCCAGGCATGGCTCGCGGTCTTGATCAGGCCCCAGGTCAGCGCCCCAAGGCCGGCGGTGATGAGCACCGTGCCGACGATGTCGAGGCTGTGCGTCGTCGGGTCGCGCGACTCGGCGACTGCCCAGAGCGTGACCGCCGCGGCGACGATGCCGACGGGGACGTTCACCCAGAAGACGGCCGACCACGAGAAGTGCTCGACCAGGAACCCGCCGAGGAGCGGACCGATGGCGAGGCCGAGGCCGGAGATGCCCGCCCAGATCCCGATGGCCTGGGGGAGCTGGCGGCGATCGAAGGCGGCCACGATGATCGAGAGCGAGAGCGGGTTCAGAAGCGCGCCGCCGACGCCCTGGACCGCGCGGGCGCCGATCAGCTGGGTGTCGGTCTGGGCGAGCGCGCATGCGGCCGATGCCAGCGTGAAGATCGCCAGGCCGAGGATGAAGATCCGTTTGCGCCCGAACCGGTCGCCGAGCTTGCCGCCGAGCAGGATCAGCGTGGCGAACACGAGCACGTATGCGTTCACGGTCCACTCGAGGTTCTCCGGCGACGGGTTGAGCGAGTGCTGGATGGACGGGAGCGCCACGTTCACGATCGTGTTGTCGAGCATGATCATGAAGAGGGCGAAACACATGGCAAAGAGCGTCCACCACCGATGATTCGGGTGATCCGACGTCATCTCGTCTCCTTGGATTCGGGGTTCGGCTGGAGCATCTGCATGAACGTGCGGGCCATGCGCGGCCCGCCCTTGACGGCCTGCGCCGGATGGATCGCATGCCGGAAGCCGCAGGCAAGGGTGAAGCCGAGCCAGAGCCAGGCGACCTGCTCGAGGTCGACGTCGTCCCGCACCTCGCCGCGCTCGCGGGCGCGGGTGAGGAGCTTGACGAGGCGGCGGCGCATGAGCCGCACGTTCTGGTCGAGCGCCGCCTTCACCGCCGGGTCGTCGACGAGGGACATCGCGAGCATGCGCAGGCGCATGACCTCGGCGATGAGCTCGTCGGTCGCGGCGTGCTCGGCCACCTCGACGAGCGCGCCGGTGACGGTGTCGGACTGTTCCACGACCTCCCGCACCCGCTCGCCCATCAGC
>DASQXS010000332.1:0-2926 GCA_035639615.1 Gaiellales bacterium
TTCACCGCCCAACAGACCGCGACGAAGAGGGCCAAGACCGCGTGCCTGCAAGGCATCAGTGTGAAGCGGTGACGACGCGCGTCATGCGGTGCCGGGCTCGGCGTCGCCGGGCGCCACGTTCGACGCAGTCGCGGCCAACGGGTCGTCAGGGATGCGATCGCCGGACCCGGCCAACACACGGGCGAGCAGCCTGCTCACCTACGGCGAACTCTCGCCTGATCTCCGTGGGGCCCCCATGCACCCACGCCGAGGATTACAAAAATACAGGCTCATTACTATTCCGTGACTCTATACGGAGTGGTACGGCTACGGAAGTGGAAAGGGTGATCAAGGAAGAACGAAACGTGATCAACAATCTTGAGTTGGATCGCTGCGCTGGTCACTCGTGAGTGCGCTGCTCGATAAGGAAGCGGAATCGACCCATGACAAGTAACTGTGGCGCCAGGCAAACCTGCCGTTACGATCAACCGGATGGCGGCGTCTGACCAATCCGAGAGCCGCGGCCGCGGGCGCAATATCCGGGGCTAGCGATATGTATCCTGTCTCAATACACGTGATGTGAGGAGCTCATCCGTGAAAGCTGTTATCGACTCTGATAAGACTCCCACCCCCTGTGGGGCCGTATTCGCCGGGGCTGTCGGTGGGGGAGTGGATCTTCCTGTCACGCCAGGGCGGCTTCGACCCGCGGACGGGAAACATCGTCAGCGACGACCTGATCGAGCAGACGGAGCAGACTTTCAGTAACATCGAGACCCTGCTCGAGGCGGCCGGAGCATCGCTCGACGACGTCATCTCGTGTCTTGTGCACGTCGTTGACCTAGCCGATTTCGCGGCGTTCAACGCCATCTACGAGCAGAAGTTCACCGGAGTAAAACCGGTGCGCACGACGGTGCGGGCGGACCTCGCCGCCGGATTGCGCGCTGAGATCACCGTCATCGCCAAGACAGCCTGACGAGTCGAAGATATGGACCAAGCCAGTTTGCAGCAGCTCTACGAACTGCTGCGCATCGAGTCGGTATCGAGCGACGGGGCGCACCCGCGCGAGCTGCGCGCGGCGGCAGACTGGGTCGCTGATCTGATCGGCGACGCGACCGTCACGGAGGAGCACGGCAATCCGCTCGTCGACGGGGTCATCCCCGCCTCCGTCGCCGGCGCGCCCACCGTGATCACCTATGGCCACTACGACGTGCAGGCCGTCGGTTCGCTCGACCTGTGGGAGAGCCCGCCGTTCGAGCCCACGATCCGCGACGGCTGGCTGCACTGCCGCGGTGTGGCCGACGACAAGGGCAACTTCTACGCCGTGCTGCGGGCGGCGCTCGACCTCGCCGCCGCAGGTGAGTTGGGCGTGAACGTGCGCGTGCTGGCCGACGGCGAGGAGGAGATCGTCGGCCAATCGGTGTTTCACCATCTGGCAACGGTCGAGGGCGAGTTCGCGGCGGCGCTGATCTTCGACCTTGAAATGGTCGATGGGCGGCGGCCCGCGATCACCACCGGCCTGCGGGGGATTGTCGGCGCGCAGCTGCGCCTTACGACCGGCCGGCGCGAGCTGCACTCCGGCTTCTACGGTGGTGCCGCTGCAAACGCCGTCCACGCCCTGCACACGGTCCTCGCGGTGCTCCTCGATTTGCCGGAGGGCTTCCACGCCGGAATCGCTCCGGTGTCCGACCAGGAGCGCAGTGCATGGGCGACGCTCCCGCCCGGCGCCGACGTGCTGGCCGAGGTCGGCGCCGTCCCCGCCGACGCGGACGCCACCGCGGCGTTCTACGACCGCACCTGGGCGCAGCCGGCGTTCACCGTCCACTCGATCCATGCCGGGGACGCCCGGCTGCAGAAGACGAGCATTCAGCAGGAGGCGATCGCCTCGGTGTCCCTGCGGCTGGCGCCGGGTCAGGACGCCGAGGCGATGTCCGCGCTCATGGAGCACACGCTGCGGGCCGCATGCCCCGACTACTGCACTCTCGAGATCGATATGTGGCCGCCCGCCCAGCCCGTCTGGATCGACCGCGACCAGTCGGTGCTCCGGGCCGCCTTCGACGCCATCGAGCGCGCCACCGGTGCCCGGCCGCTGGCAACGCGCTCGGGCGGCACGATCCCCGTGGCGGCCGCGTTCGCTGGGCGCGGCATTCCGACTATCCTCTCGGGCTTCTGCACCGACGACGACAACGTGCACTCGGCGAACGAGCGCATGGAGCTACGCCGGCTGGAGTGGGCGATGGCGTCGGCCCGCGAGATCTTCATCGCGCTGTCGCAACTCGACTAGGACCACACCGGCCGCCTTTCTTCCGGGGTCAAGTTAGCGGCCGGTTGGCCGCGTGGCCGTTAGGGTCCAGATTGAGACGGCCAAGACGCGCAGGGGACGATGCCGTGGCGATGACGACGCTCGGCTTCCGGGGGCGGCATCCGCTCCTCCTCGACGTGGGGTCGCTGTTGGTCGGGGGGCGCCAACAAACACTCATGTGAAAGTGTGTGTCGAGGATCGCTTGATCCTGGTCTCGCGTATGCGGGCCCCGTTCAGGCGAGGGGCACAGTCGCCCATCAGCGTGTGATTCGGAAGAGCCCTTCGGCGACGATCAGGGCGACGCCTCCAACGTGGACTGAGTCCACCTGTTCGGCGGTGCCGTTGGCGACGGCGTAGAGATGGGAGGGTCGTGCGAGCTCGACGCCTTGAGCGATCTCGATCTCCTCGCCGAAGGCGATCTCGCCGTGGCGGGCGAGGTGGATCGCGAGCGGGCCCGCCGCCGACCCGGTGGCGGGATCCTCAGGGATGCCGGCTGCCGGGTAGAACACGCGCGTCTTCCACTTGCGGCCGCTGCCGGCGAAGCAGTTAGCGGCGATGTCCAGCTCCTGCAGAGCGGCGAAGTCCGGCGCGAGCGCTGCGACTGCGGCCTCGCTTCCAAGCGCGACGTACACATGCGGCGGGCCGTTT
>DASQXS010000333.1:0-2591 GCA_035639615.1 Gaiellales bacterium
GTCGTCTCGAAGTCGATCAGCTTCGCCCAGTTCGGGGTCACGACGATCCGGACCATGCCGTCGTGGTAGAGCGAACGCACCTCCGCCTCCCACTCGACCCGTTGCTCGGGCGTCA
The DNA here is from genome assembly GCA_035639615.1 of Gaiellales bacterium. Taxonomy (GTDB): domain Bacteria; phylum Actinomycetota; class Thermoleophilia; order Gaiellales; family JAICJC01; genus JAICJC01. Next base: position 116 of record DASQXS010000333.1, read on the forward strand.
TCGCGTAGGTGCTGGTCGCCTGGAGATACTCGTCCGGGATGCCATCGACGACGTCCAGCTCGGCCCGCCCCCGGATGAGCAAGATCCTGGGCGGGTGCACCTCGGTGTCGATCGTCAGGGCGACCATCGGGTTCTCGCTCAAGGCCTGCAGCTTCGGAGCGTTCTTCGACGTGCACATGACGATCTCCGAGCCGTTCCAGCTGAAGATGATCGGGACAGTGCGGGGGTGCCGTCCTTGGCGACGTAGGCCAAGCGGGTCACGTCGCGCGCCAACAGTTCCTGACTGATCGGTCGGTTCAGAACCTCGGCGATCTCGTTCGGTTGCACAGTTATTCCTCCCGTTGTCGTTCTCGGTCCATCCAGCGGATCGTTCTGGTTGGTCGCAGGTCGGCCGCGACGGGCCGTTAGCTGAGCTGCTCGGCCAACGCGACGATGATGCCCGCGGGGCCGCGGAGGTAGCAGAGCCGGTAGCTGTCCTCGTACTGCGCCACCTCGCCGAGGAGTTCGGCGCCGTGGGCGCGCAGGCGGGCGACGGTGTCGTCGATGTCGTCGACGGCGAACATGACACGATGCAGGCCCAGCGTGTTGGGCGGCGGCTTCTCCGGCTCGGCGCCGACCGCCGCGGGGGCGTGGTACTTCGTCAGCTCCAGCTTGCTGTGACCGTCCGGGGTCCGCAGCATCGCGATGTCGCTGCGGACGCCGTCGAGTCCGACGGTGCGGTCCGCCCAGAGGCCCTCGATCTGCGCTTTGCCTTCCAGCTCCATGCCAAGCTCGGTGAAGAACGCGATGGCGGCATCCAGGTCTTCGACGACAATGCCGACGTTGTCCATCCGCTGAATCGTCATGCTGGTGGTTCTCCTTCTTCGTCGGACTTCTCCAGGGCCACAAGGCAGGTGGCCGACATCGTGGCGGCCACTTCCCCCGGGCTCGCCTCACGCCGGGCGACGAAGGCCGTCACCCAACCCACGGTGTCCCGGTAGAGGGCGGTGAAGGTCTCGCGGTCTAGACCCGGCACCGGCTACACCCACTTCTCGTCGCACGGCTTCGAGCGCATGTCCTGGATTGGTCGCAGCAGATCGGCCGTTACACCTTCAATGGCGCGAGCCCGAGGCCTGTGCAGCCGGTCGAGGTCGACTAGTACCTGATCCTGGTGATGATTGCCGGTCTCATGCTGCTGTGGGGAGCGCCGGGCGGACGGCCAGCTTGTCCTTCAGGCGCTGGTAGAAGCGGACCCCCTTGCGCCAGGCGAACGGGTGCGCCAGGTGGGTGGTGTAGGTGGTGATGAACGCCTCGATCTGCCGGGTGGCGGTGAGCACATCGGGGAAGTCGGCCCGCTTGAGGCACTTGCGGCTGAGGATGGAGAACCACACCTCGATGAAGCTCAGCCAGGAGGCGTGGACGGGCAAGAAGTGGAAGACGAAGGTGCGCTCCGGATGGGCGTCCAACCAGGTCCGCACTTCGGCCGAGTGGTGGGAGCTGACCGGGTCCAGGATCAGGTGGATCGGCTGGCCACCTGGGGTCAGCCGGTCGAGCAGGCCGAGCAGCTCACAGCACTCGCACGAGCGATGCTGGAGCCGGACGAGGCCGCACACCTGGCCATCGTTGACGCGGAAGCCGGCCAGCAGGTCGACCGTGCCGTGGCGGATGGACTCGAACTCACGGCGGGCCGGCCGCCCAGGGGCCGGCGGCTGGTCGGGCACGGTCGGTCGGCGCACACCGATGCCCGGCTTGTCGTCCACGCAGGACAGGGGGCCATCCTCAGGCGGGCTCAGCAGCAGGTCGATGATGGCCACCGCCTTGTCCACGAACCGGGGGTCACGGTCGTTCATCCAGGTCTCAAAGGCGGTCCAGGCGGAGCTTGTGGCGCTTGAGGATGACGCCGATGGGGCTCTTGCTCGGCGCGCCCAGGCCCAGCTCGGGGTGTGCCGCCACGTACTGCGCCAGGTCCACGATGGTCCACTGGGTCTGCCCGGCCCGCGTCGGGTCGACCTCGGCCGGTTTCTGGCAGGCCAACACGACCAGCCTGGCCTGGATCGCCGCGCCGTACTGGCGCGGTGGACGATCCTTGGGCCGATCGTCCAGGCCGGCCAGCCGCTGCTGGGCGAACCGGCGGCGCCATTCCCAGACGGTGCGCACCGCCAGGTTGAGCCCGCGCGCGATGTGCTCGTCCGTCTGCCCGTCGGCGGCGCGCAGGATGACGGCGGCACGGTAGGCGGCCTGCTGAGACCCCGTCCGGGCCAGCACGCGCCGTTCCAACTCCTGGCGTTCGGCCGCCTCCAGCACCAGCGGCCCGCGACGATGCTGCGGCTGCGACAGACCAGTCCGTCCCTTCCGGCCCCGTTCACTGGGGCCGGAACCCTACGGTACCCGATGCTTACTCTACACGCAGCCACTAGCAGGATGAGGTACTAGTTATCTGGAGGCGCCGGAAGCGAGCGCGGCGGTGGCCGCCGCCGAAGTAGTGGCTGCCTTGCTC
>DASQXS010000334.1:0-14798 GCA_035639615.1 Gaiellales bacterium
CGAGCCGCCGCGGTAGTCCACCCAGCGGCCGTTGGGGGACAGGAGCGGGTTGGTCCCGGCCGCCAACCGCATACGATCTCCCCCGTCGCGGAAGCATGGAATATGAGCTCCCGGCCAGGGAGTGGCGTGCCGCCGATCGGGGTGGCATACACGAGCGCGACCTGCACCGGGGTACGCGATCTCGGCGCAGCCGCGCCGCCGTCCCTGCTCGAGAGCACGCCTCCGACGTCAGGGCCGGTCGCGTTGCTCGAGCATCCTGCGCAGGCGAACTCGCGCGTCGGGGGCGATAGGTAAGTCCTCGACGCGCGCGACGAGCACGCGCGGCTCCACCAGTCCCGCAGCGAGGGCGGCGCGAGCGAACTCCCAGTCGCGTTCGCGCCCGGCGACGCACTTGGCCAGTACCACGTCGTGCGGCGCGGTCTCCGGGCCAACGCCGTGCGCGTAGTAGCCGAACGCACGATGGAACGGCGACCCGTCGCCCAACGCACCGTCGATCATGTCAGCGCGCTCCGGGCTTGCCGCCGGATGCTCGAAGTCCTCGCGGCGCATCGTCAGCGAATCTCCGTGTTGATTCGCCGGCGCTCGGCCTCGCTGAGCATTCCGGCGAACGGAGAGTTCTGGCGGAGATCGCGGCCGCGGGGAGTGTCCTCGCCGAGCACGGAGCGGATCTCGGAGAGCGGCCGTCCGAGGATCTGCTCCCACTGGTCGGCGTACCACGGATCGATACGTCCCAGATCGCGCCACTTCCACACCTGCCTTAACGCGTCATCGACCATTGGGCGCCGCAGTCGCCTCGCCAACGCGCGGTGGTAGGCGAGACTTCGCCGCTCGGCACGATCGTGGCCGCCAGCGACGCCGACGTCCACCAGTTGGCGAGGGCGCAGCGTTTCTGCCCGCACTCGTCCGGCGGTCAGCGCCGGCTCAAGATGGTGCCTGCGTCTGGCGCCGTTCGCCCGGCTTTGCTCGGCGGCCTCGCAGAGTTCGACGATGTTCGCCACCGGTACTTCGGCGCGACCGGACCTCGTATAGACGAGCGGCAGGTCGCCGGACCGGATCCAGCGATCCAGCGCCTTGTGGTCGACTCCCAGCACTCGGGCCGCGAGCCTGCGCGACATCGTTTCGCCGAGCTCCTCTTCCAGCACGGCGCGCGCTGCGGCGACCTCCCTGTCCGGCGACATTCGGCGCTCCGCTCGCCGCAGATGGAGGATGCCCTCGAAGAGACGCCGCTTCCGATCGATTCCCATGACCTAAGGCTAGCGAAAGTCCCCATTTTTGGGATTTATTGGGGACTTTGAGCCGAGAGCTATCGGAGGGTGCTTCCACGTCGAATGGGGTGAGCGCGTGATGCGGTCGAGTTCAACCCCTCTCGCGCCAGCCAAATCTCTGCAAATCTGGGATCCAATGCGGATGAGAGGACTTGAACCTCCACGACCTTGCGGTCACACGGACCTGAACCGTGCGCGTCTACCAATTCCGCCACATCCGCGCGGACGACCAGTCTAGATGATTGATTCGGTGATCAGGAATCAATCATCTGGCCCGGCGCGCAGGCGCCGGCGAGCAGCTCGGCGGCCTCGGAATCGCCGTAGCCGGCCTCGCGCAGGATCTCGACGGCGTGCTCGCCCAGGCGGGGCGGGGGCCGGCGCGCGTGCGGCCGCGCGCCGTCGATCTGAACCGGTGTGGCCACCAGGCGCACGCGTCCGGCGGTGGGATGATCGACCTCCTCGACCGCGTGCGCCGCGGGTCCCGAGAACACCTCGGGCAGCGTCAGTACCGGACCTCCCGGCACCGCCGCCTGCTCCAGGACGTCGACCCAGTCGGCCACCGGCCGGCGCTCGATCGTCGCCTGGAGCTCGGCGACGAGCCGCGCCCGGTTTCGGACGCGGAGCGGGTTGGTGGCGAACTCGGGATCAACGGCCAGGTCGTCACGGCCGGCCGCGCGGCAGAAGCGGTCGAATTGCAGGTCGTTTCCCACGGCAAGGTTGATGTAGCCGTCCGACGCGCGGAACGTCTCGTAGGGGACGATCGACGGGTGGGCGTTCCCGAGCCGCACCGGCTCGACACCGCCGATCAGCCAGTCGCCGGCGCGGTTGGCCAGCCACGCCACCTGGGCGTCGAGCAGCGACACCTCCACCGAGCCGCCCTCGCCGGTGCGGCTCCGGCGGACGAGGGCGGCCAGGATCGCCGAGGCTGCGAACTGGCCCGCCACGATGTCGGAGATCGCAACGGCTACCTTCATCGGCTCGCCTTGCGGCTCTCCCTGCATGCTCATGATCCCGCCGATCCCCTGCATCACGAAGTCGTATCCGGGCCGGGCCGCATCCGGGTGGCCGGTGGGAAAGCCGCGGATCGCGCAGTGGACGACGCCCGGGTTCTCGGCCGCGACCGACGCGTGGTCGAGCTCGAACCGCTCGATCGCTCCGGGCAGGAAGTTCTCGATGACGACGTCTGCCCCCGTCGCGAGCCGGCGCGCGACGGCGGCCCCCTCCGGCCGCTTCAGGTCGATGGCGATCGACCGCTTGTTGCGGTTCACCTGCAGGAAATACGCCGACTCCCCGCCGGCGAACGGCGGCCCCCAGTGCCGGGTGCCGTCGCCGCCGGGCCGCTCCACCTTGACCACGTCCGCGCCCAGGTCTCCGAGCACCATCGTGCAGAACGGGCCGGCCAGGATCTGGGTCAGGTCGAGGACGCGGACGCCGGCGAGGGGCAGGTCGGGCTGCGGCACCGACCGATGATACGGCGTTGCTAGCGCGATGCGGCGGTGCGCTCGGCGAGCCGCTCGAGCTCCGCGAGCGCCCACTCGCGGTGCTTGTCCGCCTTGATGTTTCGCTTCGCCGCGACCACGACGCCGTCCCCGTCGATCACGAACCCCGAGCGGATGATGCCGAAGTAGGTGCGGCCGTAGTTTTGCTTCTCGCCCCAGGCGCCGTAGGCCTCGGCGACGGCGTGATCCTCGTCGGAGAGGAGCGGGAACGGGAGCGCGTGCTTCTCCTTGAAGCGCTGGTGGGAGTCGGTCGCGTCGGGGCTGATCCCGACGACGTCGGCCCCGGCGCGCGCGAAGTCCCCCCACCGATCGCGGATGTCGCAGGCCTGGCGCGTACATCCGGGGGTGTCGTCCTTGGGGTAGAAGTAGACGACGACCGGGCGCCCGCGCAGGTCGCTGAGGCGCACCGTCTCGCCCGAGTCGGCCACGAGGGCGAAGTCGGGGGCGGGCTGTCCGGGCTCGACCATCGCGCGGCTAGTGTAGCCAGGTGAACCCGCTGGCCCCGCTGGGCGACCGTGACTTCCGCCTCTACTTCTTCGGCGAGGTGCTCTCGTCGATGGGGATGGGCCTGCATATCGTCGCGCTCGGCTGGTACCTGCTCGCCCGCACCGGCTCGGCGACGTCGGTCGCCCTGGTCTGGACGGTCGGCCTCGGGTCGGGCATCGTGATGCTCCCGTTCGCAGGCCCGCTGGCCGATCGCTACCCGCGCCGCATCCTTGCGATCGCGGCCGACCTCGCCCGGCTCGGCCTGGTGGGGACGATGGCCGCGCTCGCCTATGTGGGCCGTCCCTCGCTCGCCGCCCTCTACGTGCTCACGTTCCTGGTGGGCCTCGGGCACAGCATCTTCTGGCCGTCGATCACCGCGCTCCTCCAGGAGGTGATCCGGCCCGACCAGCTGACGGCGGCGAGCGGCCTCGTCGAGGTCACGTTCCAGGCCGGGACGCTCACCGGCGCTGCGCTCGGCGGGCCGGTGCTCGTCCGCTTCGGGCTCGGGACCGCGTTCACGATCGACGCCGCGACCTACGTTGTCTCCGCGCTCGCGCTCGCGGCGCTGCACCACCGTCCGGCGCCGGCCGAGGGGCCGCACAGGTCGCAGCTCACCATGGCCCGCGAGGGGCTCGCCTACCTGCGCCGGCACCGGGCGGTTGCCGGGTTTGGGGTGGCGAGCGTGATCCCGTGGGTGGCCACGATCAGCCTGAACGTCGTCATCGTCGCCTATGTCCTGCAGGCACTCCGGCTGAGCGCGACCGCGTACGGCCTGGCCGACATGACCTACGGCGCGGGGGCGATGGCATCCGGCTTCCTGGCGGCGATCCTGGTGCTCCGCCTCGGCGACTGGACGTCCATGACCGGCGTCATGGCCGCGCTCGTCGCCTGCTACGCGGCGCTCGCCGTGCTGCCCGCGCTCGTCGCCACGTTCTACGTGCTCGCCTTCGCGGCCGGGTTCTGCTCGTCGGCGTTCCGCGTCATCACGAACGCGCTCCTCTTCAAGGTCGTGCCCAACGAGGTGATGGGCCGGACGGCGGCCACGTTCCTGCTCGCGTCGATGCTGCTCCAGGTCGCGGTCACGCTGGCCATCGGGCCGCTCGTGAACCACGCCGGCCCACGGGGCGGCTTCGCGGCGCTCGCGGCGATCGTCGCGGGCGGCCTGGCGCTCCTGCTCGTCGTCGCCCCGGCCTTCCGCAGACTCCCGCAGGGCGTGCCGGAGAGCGCCTGATAGCCTGACCGGCCATGCCGGTCGTGCACGCGGTCGTCGGGGCCCTGGTGATCCTGACGAACGCCGCGGCCGGCGTCTGGGGCTACGCCGCCTATCGCCGCGACCGGCCGCCGCGGCCGGCGTACCAGCAGCTCCTGGCCGCGGCACAGACGCTCGTGATCGGCCAGGCGACGCTGGGGCTGATCCTGCTCTCGCAGGGGAACGAGCCGGGCGACCGGCTGCACTTCGTCTACGGCCTGCTCCCACTGCTCGCCGTCGCCTACCCCTATGCTTTGCGCGGTGACGATGGCCGCCGCAACCTGCTCCTCTTCAGCGTCAGCTCGGCGCTCATCGCCGCGCTTGGGATCCGGGCGTTCATGACGGGGCCGCACTGATGACCCGCGACAGCATCCGCGGCTTCATGATCATCATCGGGATCGCGATCATCGCGACCGTGTTCTTCAACGTCTCGCAGCAGATCCTCGGGATTCTGCTGGGGACGATCAGCCTCCTCTTCATCGTCATCATGTGGTTCTTCGGCTACAGCTGGTACCGATCGAACCGGATGGCGATCTCGCTCATGCCCGACCGCCAGCGCAACGTCCTCTACCTCGGCATGGGCGCGGTCACCGTCGCGTTCGCGGCCTACTCGCTCGAGCAGTTCGGGTTCGTCGACCTCGGCGCCCTCTTCCCGCTCCTCGTGATCATCGGCCTGGCGGGCGGCTTCGCGATGTTCTGGGCAGTGCAGGAGTCGAAGCGGTACTACCTTTAGGTCGTGGGGGAACCCATCGTTCCCCCACGAGCCCCCTCCTTCGGGATAAGCCGGACCGCCGTCGCGCTTCGGCGAGAGCGCGGTCTCGCCTCCGCCGTGGAGGTTGAGTCCACCTTGGAAAAGGGCTAGCGGCTCGCGTCTCGCCGCCTTGCGGTATTGCCTCCCGGCCGCCGCGCCCGTACGGTCGAGGCAGGATGCGTTTCTTCCAGAAGCTGGCAGGCGCGAGGCACGCGGAATCGGCCCCCCGACGACCGCTCGCCGAGAGCCTCGCCGCCGACCCGGACATCCACGAGCTCGGCCGAGCCCTGAACGACGCCCTCTTCGACGAGGCGGCCGGGCGCTTTGCCGACACGCTCAGACGCGGCGTCACCGTGCGGCTCGAGATCGCCGAGGCTGTCGGCCTGATCGCCGCCCGGGCGGTCGACACCGCAATGGGGGACGAGCACTTCCGCGCCGCCCGCGAGGTGGTGATCGCCGGCTACGCCTGGCGCCTCTCGGAGCTGGAGCCCGAGGTCGCGCTGGTCCGCGCCGAGGACGGCAACGCGCCCGCGGAGCCGCCCGCGCGGGCCTCTTACCGCGCCCTCGCCGCCGAGAGGCCCATGCAGAGCCCCCTTCTGCTGGTCGCGGACGCGGCGGTGGCGAGCGTCACCATGTCGCTGCACGAGCACTCGCCGGGCGGCGCCGTCTACGGCAGCCGGTTCCTCGAGCGCGGGGCGAGCCTCGTCCGCGAGACGCTGCCCGCGGCGGCCCGCGTGACGGACGCGGAGTTCGACACGCTCTTCCTCTCGGGACTTTGCCTGCGGGACGCCGAGCCCGCGCTTCCGGCCGCGGCCGCTGCCGAGCGCGTCCAGGTCGGCGTGACGTCCGCCGGCGCCGCCTCGACTGCGATCTGAGCCGCGGCGTTACCCGCCCGCGAGCGCGACGACCTCGACCTCGACGAGCGCCCCCGGGACGGGAAGCTCCGAGACCTCGACCGCAGCGCGGGCCGGGAACGGCGCGGGGACGCGCTCGGCGTAGACGGCGTTCATGCCGGCGAAGTCCGACATGTGCCTGAGGAAGACGGTCGTCTTGACGAGCCGGTCGAACCCGCTGCCCGCCTCGGCCAGGATCGCAGCGATGTTGTCGAAGCAGCGGTGCGTGTGCTCGGCGATGCCGCCGTCGACGAGGCTTCCGGTCGCGGGGTCGACCGGCACCTGCCCGGAGACGAACACCAGGCCGCCCGCGACGATGGCCTGCGAGTAGGGCGCGCCAGAGACGGGCGCGGGGGCGCCGTCCGTGCGGACGGCCGTCTTCGTCACGCGGGCTCCATCGCGCCGACCGCCGAGCCGCCAAGCGACCGCAGCGCCTCCTCGACGGTACAGGAGATGCAGGTGAAGATGGGCGTGTCGCGCTCGGTATACCGGCTGGCCTCCGTCTCGCGCAACGTCATCATCAGGTCGAGGAAGTCGCCGACGTGGTCGGTCTCGAAGGCGACGACGAACTCCTGGTCGTCGATCCCGAACGAGTAGGTGGTGTTGATCTTGACGGTGGGGAACCGGTGGCCGGTGGCGATGTGCTCGTTCATGATGCCCTGCCGGGCCGGCTTCGAGAGCTGGTACCAGGCCCGGGTCTTCACCATCGGGTAGATGAGCAGGTAGCGCGAGTCGGGGTTCCACACGATCCGGCCGCGCTTGTGCATCGAGCGGCCCTCGCCCTTCACGTATTGCGACCGCTTGGTCATCGACAGGTATGCGTACGGCGTCTCGAGATACCCCCCGAGCGCGGTCGACATGATCGCGCTGCCAAGCTCCCGGAAGTCCTCGAGCCGCTCCGACACCTTCCACAGCATGATGTCGGCGTCCGGGCGGATTCCGGCCATGGTGTACGCCCGGATCGGAAACCGCTCGGTCGCGTCGTCGATGATGACCTGGAGCTCCGCCCGCGCCGCCTCCTGCTCGGCGGGCGGGAGCCGCCGGAACGCGGCGTCGAGCTTGTAGAAGGAGAAGTGGACGAACTGGCGCTCCTCGCCGGAGCTGTTGTTCGGCGGGATGTCGATGTCGCCGCTCATCCGGGTCGATCGTAGCAGTCGATTTTGTGACCGCCCTGCAACGGTCGGCCCCTAGTGCCGTGACGGGAGCCGGCCCTACGGTGAGCCGCATGAACGGCGCCAGGCGAGACCAGCACGGCCAGGCGAGCATCGAGACGGTCGTCCTCCTGCCCGCGCTTGCGCTCGTCCTCCTCGTGGTGTGGCAGGCTGTGCTGGCCGGGTGGGCGCTCGTCGCGGTCGAGTCAGCGTCGCGCGCGGGCGCACGGGCGGAGCTCGTCGGCCGCGCCGCACGCCCCGCCGCACTCGCGGCCTTGCCGCAGACCATGCGCGGCCACGCGGTGGTGCGTGAGGTCGCGGGCCGGCTCGCAGTCACGGTGCGAATCCCCAGCGTGGTCCCCGGCTTCGCCCCGACGGTCTCCGCCTCCGCGGCGACGGTGCGCCAGTGACGGGCGCGCGCGGGCAGGCGGCGGTCGAGTTCGTGTTCGGCGCCGGCCTGGCCGCGGTCCTCGCCGTGAGTGTCGTCCCGCTCTTCCAGGTCTGGCAGGCCAGGGCCCGGGCCGAGCGGATCGCCGACCAGGCGGCCGTGCTCGTGGCGGAGGGGCGGCCGGTGCCGGCTGCGCTCCGGCGCAGCGCCGACGTCCAGGTCGGGCGAGGCTCCGTGCGCGCCGTCGTCGAGGTGGGCATTCTCGGCCGCAGCGCGGACATCGCGGCGACCGCCAGGGTTCCGTGAACGACCGCGGACAGATCGCCGCCGCGGTTATCGCGGGAGTGGCCGCAGCGCTCCTGGGAGCGGTGCTCCTGCTCTATCTCGCGCGCATCGCCGTCGAGGGCGGCCACGCCCAGACCGCGGCGGACATGACGGCGATCGGCGCCGCCCGGGTCTTCGGCGCCGACCCGTCAGCGCCCGTCGCCGAGATCCGCCGCGCGGCGGAGACGGCGGCTACGGCCAACGGCGCCCGGCTCGTTTCGATCCGGATCGAACGAACCGGCGCCGTGCCCGTGGCCGTCGACGTCGCGGTGGCGGTCGAGGTCGATGGTTCGGTCCCGATCGCGGGAGCCCAGCAGGCTCAGGTGCTCGACCGCGCCCGGGCCGGGGTGTCCTACTCCGCCGCGGTCTCGGCGGCGGCGTTTCGGCCCATCGATCTCGGCGGCGCCCGTGGCCCGCTCGCCGCCGTGGCGGCGGCGGAGGCCCAGGTCGGCTGGCCGTACGTGTGGGGCGGCGAGAGCCGGGCGGAGGGCGGCTTCGACTGCTCGGGTCTGATCGACTTCGCGTACGCCGCCGCCGGCCTGCCGCTGCCGGGCCGGCCGACGGCCGCCGACCTGTGGCGGATGGCACGGCCGGAGCCGGCCGCCGCGCTGGTGCCCGGGGACCTGGTCTTCCTCGGCACGGGCTCGGGCGCTCCCTACCACGTCGGCATGTACGTCGGCGGCGGCGACGTCGTCGTCGCCCCGCATACCGGAGCGGCCGTGCGCTACGAGCCGCTGGCGGCAGGCGGCTGGGACGGCTTCGGCCGGCTGGCCGGCCCTGCGCCGACGCCGGTTGTCGCCGATCCCGCCGTGGAGTCCGCGGCCCGCCGCTTCCAGGTGCCCCCGCATGTCCTCGCGGCTGAGCTCGCCCTCGGCGTCGAGCGCGACCCCGCCGCGGCGGCGGCGCGGCTCGCGGCTGCCCAGCGCCGCCACCACGGCGACATCGCCGCCGCGCTCGCCGACGCCCTGGGCGATCCATCGCTCGCCGCGGTCGCGCTGCGGCGCGCGTCGGGGCCCGCCCTCGGCGACCGGTTTCGGGCCACTATCCGGCTGCTGCCGGCGGCGGAGAGCGGGCCGCCGTCGGTCGCACTCCCAGCCCCGCCCGGCGTCGCCGCGACGCCGCCCGGCCGGCCGGCGGGCGGTGCGGGCGGCGGATCGATATCGGGGCCGGCGTCGCAGGTCGTGGGCGCCGCCGAGCGGGTGGCCGACCATCTCGAGCAGACCGGAGGCCGAGCGACGTTTCAGGGCGCGGCCGGCCTGAAGACGCTGGGCAGGGCCGGGCTGACGCTGCTCTCGAGCGTGCTTCCCCGGCAATGGGAGCGCGATGCTGCCGCCGCTGCGGGCAGCGCCTGGGACGGCGCGTCCGCCGTCTCCGACTTCGCCGCCGGTGGCCTGCCGCTCGAGACGTTCGGCCTCTGGGCGTCCCGGGTCACGGTCATCGGGTCGCTCATCTGCCTGGGGACCAGCCTCATGGCGGTCCGGAGGGCGCGGGACGCGGAGACGCGGGTGTTCGCCGCTACCCAGGCTGCCGGCTACGGCCTCACCGCCGCAGGCGTGCTCACGGCGGGCGACAGCCTGCTGGTGCTCGGGGCGGCGAGCGCCGAGATCCCCCCCGTTGGCCTCGTCCTGTGCGCGGCCGGCGCCGGCCTCCTCGTCGCCTCGTACGGCTACCGCTACCGCGGGGCGCTGGGGCGGGCGCTCGACCTTGCGCGGCAGGCGCCGACGGCACCGGCGCGGTACGGGATCCGCGCCGCCGGCGCCGTCCTCGACGCGGGCCGGTCGGCGTGGGATGCCGTGAACCCGTTCTGAGCTACCTCGGCGCCGCGGCGGCGGTAACCGGCGCGACGACTTGCTGGAGCGCTCCCGTCCGGACGTCGTAGACATACCCGGATACCAGGATGGCGGGGTCGATGAAGGGCGTCTCGAGGATTCGCTCCACATCGTCGCGGACGCTCTGCTCGAGGTCGGGGAAGGGGAGGAAGTCGATGTGGGACGCGTCCTCGCCGGTCTCCTGCTTCAGCCTGGCGCGGAGGTGGTCGTTTGTGAAGGTCAGCATCCCGCAGTCCGTGTGATGGATGACCGCGAACTCCTTCGTCCCGAGGAGCCGGGAGGAGATGATGAGCGAACGGATCGCGTCGTCGGACGCTCGCCCGCCGGCGTTTCGGATCACGTGGGCGTCGCCGAGCTCGAGCCCAAGCAGCTTGGAGGGGTGGAGCCGGGCGTCCATGCACGTGAGGACGGCCACGTGCCGAGCTGGGGGCATCGGGAGGTCGCCCTGGGTGAACGAGTCAGCAAAGCTGCGGTTGGCCGTGAGCATCTTCGTGAGCTCGGACATGCCGTACCTCCTGGGGACTTTGGATGCGATCCTAGCATTCTTGGATCCACTCCACGGTGGCTAATCTTGGATGCGAGATGGCGGCCACGCCCGCAACCGACCGGGGCCAGCGCCTCGAGGCGCGCCTGTCCGCGCTGCCGCAGAGCCCGGGCGTGTACCTCTTCCGCAGCGCGGGGGGCGAGGTGCTCTACGTCGGCAAGGCCAAATCGCTGCGCTCGCGGGTGCGCTCCTACTTCCGCCGCGAGGCCTACGCCACCGCCAGGACCGCAGAGCTGGTGGACCGGATCGACGACATCGAGTTCGTCGGAGCCGAGTCGGAGACCGAGGCCCTCTTCCTCGAGCAGAACCTGATCAAGCGCCACCGGCCGCCGTTCAACATCCGCCTGCGCGACGACAAGTCGTATCCCTACATCGCCGTCACCGTCTCGGACGAGTACCCGCGGGTGATGTTCACGCGCGAGCGGCACCGCAGGGGCGTCCAGTACTTCGGGCCCTATTCGAGTGCGAAGAAGGTGCGCGAGACGCTGGACGTCCTGAACCGGGTGTTCCCGTACCGACCGTGCGAGGGGCCGACGCCCGGTCGCCGGTCCGGCATTCCCTGTCTGGACTACCACATCGGTCGCTGCGCCGCCCCGTGCGTGGGCTACATCTCCCGCGAGGACTACCGGGCGGTGATCGACTCCGTGATCGAGTTCCTCTCGGGCCGGGTGCGACCGTTGGAGCGGCGGCTGGAGGCGGCCATGAAGGAGGCCTCCGCCGCCCACGAGTTCGAGGAGGCGGCCCGGTACCGCAACCGGCTCATGGCCGTCCGCCACCTGTCCGAGCGGCAGGTGGCCGACCGCCGCAGCCTCGGCTCCGCCGACGTCCTCGGGATCGCCTGCTCGGAGGACACGGCCAACGTCCAGCTCTTCCACCTCCGCGACGGCCGCCTCTCCGACCGGCACGGCTTCTATCTCGAGAACACCGCCGGGCGCAGCGAGTCGGACGTGCTCTGGGGCTTCGCGCTCGAGTACTACGGCGGCCAGGTCGCGATCCCCGCCCAGGTGATCGTGCCCCGCGGCTTCGACGATCCCGACCTGCTGGAGCTCTTCCTTGGCGACCGCCGGGGGAGTGCCGTGGAGGTTCGGTCGGCACAGCGAGGCGAGAAGCGCCGGCTGGCCAACCTGGCGCAGCGCAACGCGCGGATGGCACTCGACCACGACACCCTCCTTCGGGAGCGCACCCGCGCCCGCCGGGTCGAGGCGTTGGAGGAACTCCGCGAGGCGCTCAACCTGGAGGTGCTGCCGGTGCGGATCGAGTGTTTCGACATCTCGAACCTGGGCCAGGCCAACCCGGTCGCGTCGATGGCCGTGTTCGAGGACGCGGTGGCCAAGAAGTCCGACTACCGCAAGTTCGGCATCCGCAGCGAGGGCCCGGACGACTTCGCCATGATCGCGGAGGCGGTCACCCGGCGCTTCGCGCGCATGACCGACATCGACGGCGACCGCTTCGACAAGAGCTTCGCCACCCGGCCCAACCTGGTCGTGATTGACGGCGGCAAGGGCCAGCTGAACGCGGCTGTGGAGGCGATGGCGGCGTTCGACCTGCCGCGCGTCGCCGTCATCTCGCTCGCCAAGCGCGAGGAGGAGGTGTTCGTGCCTGGATCGGCCGACCCGATCGTGCTCGACCACCGCTCCGCCGGACTCCAGCTCCTGCAGCGCGCCCGCGACGAGGCGCACCGGTTCGCGCTCGGGTTCCACCGCACCCGCCGCCACCGCGACGCGGTCGATTCGATCTTCGACAGCCTCCCCGGCGTGGGCCCGGCCCGCCGCCGGCTCCTGATGCGACACTTCGGCACGGCCGATGCCCTCGTCAACGCGACCCGCGACGACCTGGAGTCGGTGCCGGGGCTGCCGGCGAAGGTGGGGCGGGGCGTCTACTCCGCGCTTCATCGCACGGACTGACGCGCCGGCGCCCGCAGGCTCCAAGCCCAGTGCGCGTTCACGGTCGCGTGGCGCGACCAGGGCAATCGCGGCGGCCGGGCTGCTCCTGCGGGCGCGCCGTCTCACGCCGCGCCGCTCGCCTCCGGGTAGCTCGCGGTAACCTGACCTCGTGCCGCCCTCCCCGGAGACCCCCGCGGGCACCGCGGTCCTGAGGCACCGCCGCCGGCGCGGCCTCCGTGCTGTGTGCCTCGGCGGAGGGACCGGGCTCAGCATGATCCTCCGCGGCCTGAAGCGGGTGGCGAGTGTGACGGCAGTCGTCACGACAACCGACGACGGCGGCAGCTCAGGCCGGCTCCGGCGCGACTTCGACATGCCGGCTCCCGGCGACCTGCGGAGCTGCCTCGTCGCGCTGGCCGAGGACGAGTCGCTGGTCGGGCAGCTCTTCCAGCACCGCTTCACCACGGGCGAGCTGGCCGGCCACAGCTTCGGGAACCTGTTTCTCGCCGGCATGACCGACCTCCTGGGCAGCTTCGACCGAGCCGTCTTGGAGTCGGCCCGCGTGCTGGCGGTGGCCGGGCGCGTCGTCCCGAGCACGGTGGAGCTCGTCGAGCTGGTGGCCCAGTTCGCCGACGGCCACGAGGTGCGCGGCGAAACCGCGCTCGCCGCCGACGGCGCCCAGTGCGAGCGCGTCCGGCTCGACCCCCCGGCTCCGGCGGCACATCCGCGCGCCCTGCACGCGATCGAGCGGGCGGAGCTGATCGTGATGGGGCCGGGGAGCCTCTACACAAGCACCATTCCGCCGCTCCTCATCCCCGGCATCGCCGAGGCGGTGCGCGCGGCGGCGGTGCCGCGCGTCTACGTCTGCAATCTCCTCCAGCAGCCGGGGGAAACCGAGGGCTATCTGGCCTCCGACCACGTGTCGCGCATCTACGACCACGTCGGGGCCGGGCTCGTCGACGTGGTGGTCGTGAGCCGGAACCGGGCCGAGTTCGGGACGCCGGTCGCGGTCGACCGGGCCGGCCTGCGGCGCCTCGGCGTGCAGGTGGTCGGCGCCCGGCTCGCCGGCGAGTGGCAGCATGACCCGGACCGGCTGGCCCGCGTGCTGGTGCGGCTCGCCCGCCTGCCCGTCGGCGCTCGATGAGCGCGGGTGCGACCTTCTCGGAGGCGGTCCGCCGGGAGCTCGTTGAGCGGACGCCGGGCCGCGCCTGCTGCCGGCGCGCCCTGCTCAGCGGGCTCGTCCGCCACGCCGGCACTCTCGAGATGGGGCCCTCCGGGATGGCGGTGCGAGTCGACGTCGCCGATCCGGCCGCTGCCCGGCTCGCCCTCGGCCTCCTGCGCTCGCTCGGCGCCGAGGCCCAGGTGGCGGCGTACCGCGAACCGCGCTTCGACCGCCGCAGCCGCGTCGTCGTCAGGGTGAGCGGCGGCCGGGGGCTCCAGCTCATGCACGAGGCCGGCGTCCTCTCGGAGGCGCTGGCGCCGCTCGCGGAGCCGCCGCGGCGGCTGCTGGCTCGGTCGTGCTGCCGGGCGGCGCACCTCCGCGGGGCGTTCGTCGCGGCCGGGTCGGTGTCGGCGCCGCACGCCCCCGGTCACCTCGAGCTGCGCGCAGCGAGCCCGGCCGCCGCCTCGGCCTTGGCACGGGCGGCGGCGGAGGACGGCCTCGCGCTGCGGGTCGTACGGCGGCGTACACACGCGGCCGCGTACACGAAGTCCAAGGCCGCGATCCGCGACCTGCTCGCGTTGCTCGGCGCCCACGAAGCCGTGCTCGCCTACGAGGAGGCCGACGTCATCGCCCGCACGCGCGGGCGGGCGAACCGGGTGACCAACTTTGACCGGGCGAACCTGACGCGGCTCGGCCGCGCCGCTCGTGCCCAGCGGCGTGCGATCGCCGGCCTCGACCTGGACGGGCTCGACGCCGGCCTGCGCCAGGTAGCCGAGCTACGGCTTCGCCACCCGGACCTGTCGCTGGCAGAGCTCGGCCGCCGGGCGCGGCCGCCGCTGTCCAAGTCGACCGTCGCCCGGCGGATGCGCGCCCTCGCGTCCTTACAACCAGCCCAGACTGCGCTAACAGATCTCTAACGATTTCCCCCGAACGGGGGACGCGTACGGTCGCCGGAGGGGCGACAATGATCGCAGTGTTCTCGCGGGTGGCCGTGCATCCCCTGCGCGACGGATCCAGACCCCATCTGACGCTGCCCGAATCTGCCGGCCACCCGCGATAACCGACCTCCCGAGGTCTCCCCGTTGACTTACCGAGATGGTTGACCGGCAACTGCCGCGCGCCTGGACGTCCGATGATCTCGTGGTTGCCGAAGCCTGCTGCGGCTGCGTCTGGGAACCTGCGCATCGCGCAGGGGGGTCTGCTGGATCGCAGACCCCTCCTGAACGCTGTCAAAGCATCGCTTTGACAGCTCTCGGTCGGCCAAATACGTTCATCCAGTATTCGGCCTCCCTGCGTCCTTGCGCTGCTTGGTTCCCAGCCGCCCAGGACATCACGGGAGTTGTCGACCAACCATCTGGTGTGATCGCTGCGGCCCTG
>DASQXS010000335.1:0-11019 GCA_035639615.1 Gaiellales bacterium
TGGACGAGCCACGCCGTCGTCCCAGCCGGCGCCCCCGCCGGCCTTGACAGCCTGCGCGGCAGGCGGGTCGGGTTCGGCGACGCCGACTCGCCACAGGCGTACATCCTCCCCGCGTTCCACATGCGGCGACAGGGCCTCGACCCGTTCTCTGACCTCACGCTCTTTCGGCTCGACCGCGACCTGGGAAAGCACGGCGACACCGGCGGCGCCGAGCTCGCCCAGCTCGAACGCCTGCGATCGGGCGAGCTCGACGCCTGCATCCTCTCCCAGCCGACGCTCGCCGCCCTCCGCGCGGACGGGTCGGCAGAGGATCTCGAGGTCGCCTGGACGACCCCGCCCTTCCACCACTGCAACTTCACCGCCCTCGAGGAGTCCCGCCCCGAGCATGAGCGCTTCCTGGAGCTGCTCCTCCAGATGGATCCGGACGACCAGGCGCTGTGCGAGCCGATGCGGCTGGAATCGGCCCACCGCTGGGTCGACGCCGACGAATCCGGCTACGCGGATCTCGTCGACGCCGTCCGCTCAGGGCTGGGCGCTTGACGGCCGAGTCGGCTCGCGGGATCATCGTCGCTCCTGAAAGGAGGAGTCAAGATGCATGCATTCCTGACGGTGCGCAAGCTCAAGCCCGGGAGCTTCGACGAGTGGAGGCGGGCGTGGGAGCCGGACGAATGGCCCCAAGGCGCCCAGCGCGCCTACATCCTTCGGAACGTCGACGATCCGGACGAGATCATCGCCTTCGGCTTCTTCGATGCCCCCGTGGAGCACCTCCAAGCCGACCCAACCCTCCGCGAGCAGCAGCAGGCACGGTTCGACCGCATGGCGCCGCACGTCGCCTCCACCAGCGTGGACGGCGTCTACGAGGTCGTCGAGGAGGTCACGCCGACCTCTTAACGTGGCGGAACCAATGGTTCCCCCACGGGCCCCCTCCTTCCGGATGAGCCGGACCGCCATCACGCTCCGGCGAGAGCGCGGTCTCGCCTCCGCCGCGGACGCTCAGATCCACCCTGAAACCGCCGCGCACGGAAACGTCCGCCAGTTGCGTGGAACTTGTCACAACGAACGCAGTCCGGCGACAGGCCGTGCGTCGCCTGACAGCGCAGACCACCCGGCTAGGGCCTCAGCCTCCACCCCGACGCGAGGACGGCGCGAGCAGCGACGAAGGTGAGACCCGCCAAGAGCGCCGCGACGAAGAGCGACAGCGCCACGTCCGACTCGTGGATTCCGGCGGCGCCGTAGCGGGCGGCGTCCACCAGGTAGTAGAGCGGGTCGAGGCGCGTGAGCGTGGACCAGGGCTCGGAGAGGCGATCGGCGGGGTAGAAGACGCCGCCGAGGGCGAGCGGGGTGATCACAAGATTTGCGATGAACGCGTGCTGATCGAAGGTGTCCGCCCAGATCCCCGTGATAAGGCCGAGGGTTGAGAACACCACGCCGCTCAGGACCAGGGCCGCCGCGAGCACCGCCGGGTGACGCGGAGGTCCGGCGAACGGCGCAGCCACGAGCGTGATCGCGAGCGCCGCCAGCCAGCCGCGCACCAGTCCGCCCGTTGGGTAGGCGAGCGCGATGTCCGATGGGCGAAGCGGGCTGGTCAGGAGGTCCTCGATGTAGCCCTCGTTCTTTGCTTGAAAGAGGCTGGTGGAGGAGTTCGCGAACGCCTGCACCACGACCGTCATGACGAGCAGTCCGGGCAGGATGAACCGCACGTACGGCACGCCGGCGACGTTGTGCAGCGCGCCGCCGAGCGCGCCTCCGAAAACGGCCAGGAACAGGACGGCGGTCACGATCGACGGCAGGATCGTCTGCGTCCAAAGTCCCAGCACCCGGCGCATCTCGCGTGCCGCGAGCGCCCACGCTCCGCGATACCGGATCGTCCGAAGCTCAGCCGTTCGCACGGCCGGGGTGCTCATCGCATCGCCTCCAGATACGCCCCCTCGAGATCGAGAGCGCTGTAGCGGGAGACCAACTCCTCGGGCGTTCCCTCGGCAGTGATGGCGCCCGATCGGACGAAGGAGATGCGCTCACACAGCCGTTCCGCCTCCTCCAGGTAGTGCGTCGTGAACAGCACCGTCGCCCGCTCGGAGCCATGGAGCCGGCGCAGGTAACGCCACAGCTCGTATCGCTGCTCCAGATCGACGCCTGCGGTCGGCTCGTCCAGGATCACCAGTCGCGGGCTGTGCACGAGCGCGCGCGCCAGGAGCAGTCGGCGGCGCATGCCTCCCGAAAGGCGATTGGGCGTGACGCTGCGCTTGGCGGTGAGATCGAATACGTCCAGGAGCGCGTCTGCCCGCCGGGATGCCTCCAGCTTGGCCATCCCGAAATAGCGGCCGTGAAACACCAACACGTCGCGCACCGTCAGGAAGCGGTCCAGATGCACCTCCTGGGGAGCGACCCCGACCAGAAGCCGGGCGCGAGGGGCATCCGCGACCGCGTCGTGCCCGAACACGAACACCCGCCCCGCGGGCGCGCGCACGAGCCCGCACACCATCCCGATCAGCGTGCTCTTCCCAGAACCGTTGGGCCCCAGCAGGCCGTAGAAGGTCCCCGACGGTACCCGCAGCGAGAACCCCGAGAGCGCGCGCACGCCCCCGGCATACACCTTGGTCAGCTCACGAACGCTGAGCGCCGCGCCCTGCCGGTCCAACCAGGCCATGCTGGAAGTATGCGACCGCACCTGATCCCAGGTGTGCTGGGACGCTCGGTCGACGTGGATGTCTGCACAATGATCGGACGATCAGGCGCCGCGCATCTGTTTGCATCGACGCTCCGGCTGACCAGGTGTGGGCGCGGCTCGCCCGGCTCGAGGATATCCGCCTCTGGTCCGAGGCGATCGTCGACGCTCGCTGCGAAGGCGACCGATCGCGCGGCGTGGGCGCCGAGCGTACCTGTGATCTGCGGGGCGGCATCACGATCCGCGAGCACTGGATCGCATGGGACGAGGGTCGGTCTTTCACGTACGAGGCTCCGGTACCCGCTCGTCGCTCACGCGGATGACGCCCCGCACGCTCGCCGCCTTCAAGCACCTGGTCGAGCATGGCGCACCGCCGCAGATGAGGCACGCGAAGATTCCGCCGGCCGCAGCGGTCTGTTGACCGGCTTCCTTGCGGTCACGTCGTTTGCTGCCCCAGGTCGAGTCGCCGCACGGCGCTGAGAAAGCCTTCCGTGTAGGTTGGGAACTGGGCGACCGTATCCTTGAGGACGCCGATCGGTACCTCCGCCCGGATGGCGAGGGCGGCGTAGTGGATCCATTCGCTTGCGAGCGGGGCGACCGCCCACGCGCCGACCAGGACCTGGCGGGTGCGATCGGCGTGGAGGGTGAGCGTGCCGCGCGGTGTTTCCTCGTAGGTGTAGGGGCGCGCGATCGCCTCGGCCAGGTCGATGGTGGCGCTGGCAAGATCGATGCCGGCGGCGCGGGCTCGGCGCTCGGTTTGGCCGACGGCGGCGATCTCGGGATCGGAGAAGACGACGCGCGGGATGGCGCGGTAGTCCGCCGTCGCGGACTCGCCGAGGATGTCGGCGCTGGCGATGCGGCCGTGGTACTTGGCGACGTGGGTGAAGAGCGAGATCCCGGTCAGATCGCCAATTGCCCAGATCCCCTCCTCCGCCCGGCAGCGCTCGTCGATCGGGACGCGCCCGGCGCTCCCGTCGAGCCCGACGGCGTCGAGCCCGAGACCGGCAAGGCGCGGCCTGCGACCCGCGCCGATCACGATCACCTCACCGCGGACCTCCTGACCGTCTTCCAGCACGACAACGCGACCATCCTGCTCGCGCCTGGCGCTCGTGGCGTGACGCCCGGTGAGGACGGTGATGCCCTCCTCGCCGAGCGCGCGCTGGATGAGCTCGCCGACCTTCGGGTCCTCGCGGTCGATGAGCCGGTCGGCCGACTGGATGATCGTGGTCTTGGCTCCGAAGCGGTGCAGGATCAACGCCAGCTCGATCCCGACCGGCCCGCCGCCGATCACGACGGCGCTTCGCGGCACTCGTCGCATCGTGGTCGCCTCCCGGTTCGTCCAGTACCCGGCAACAGCCAGCCCGTCGATCCGGGGCACGACCGGGTCAGAACCAGTCGCGAGGACGATCCGGTCGGTCTCGAGGGTTCGCCCGTTGACCGCGACCCGCCCCGGGCCGGCCAGCTGCGCCGCGCCCTTCACGACCTCGATCCCGCGCTCTTGGTAGCGGCGCACCTGCTTGGCGTCGTCGAGGCCGCGGATCATCCAGTCGCGATACTCGGAGACGCGCGACCACTGCAAGGCCGGCGTGGAGACGCCCGCAGCGCGGACGCTCTCAGCCCGCGCCTCGGGCGGACGTAGGAGCGTCTTGGTCGGCATGCACGCCCAGTAGGCACACTCGCCGCCGATCAGCTCGCGCTCGACCACCGCGATCCGCAAGCCGGCGCCGGCCAGGTTGCCGATTGCGACCTCGCCGCCCACACCGGCGCCGACGATCACCGCGTCGAATCGATCGGCGTTCATGTCCCCTCCTCGTGTCCGCGTCGCCCGGAACGTCCTGGACGATCATATGATGTTTTTCTGATCTGTCTCAGGGAATCGAGCCGATCGCAGGCTGTGAACCGTGTGGCCGGCGGCGGATGCGAGGGTCAGGCGTCGTGCGCGGCGTCGATCCGCCGGCAGGCGGCGACGTGGTCGGCGTTCTCGGAGAGCAGCGATCGCGCCAGGCGCACGATCTCCGCGACGCGGTCGTCCGCGAGCCGGTAGTGGATGGTGCGGTGCTCGCGCCGGGTGGCGACGTAGCCGCACCAACGCAGGCACGCCAGGTGATTCGAGATCTTCGGTTGAGCCTCGCCGACGAGGGCGGCGAGCTCGCCTACCGACCGCTCCCGCTCTTCGATCAGGCCCAGGATGCGAAGCCGGGTGGGGTGGCCGAGGCCACGGAAATATTTGGCGAGAAGGTCGGTCTCGGTCGGATCTGGCGAGATCCGAAAGGGCGCTTCCTCGTACATCCTGCTCCCTGGTCGAACCGATCTGATCGTATCAGCAATCCGCAAGATGACGGTTCCCGGCGCGCGGCCCGGCCGGCGCGCCGGCCGTGGTGAGCGCCGTCACTCGACGCCTTGGCACCCTCCACCTACATGTGCTAATTCTGATATTTGATTCTCTGCGCCATCGGGTGTCTGTGCCAAAGCACCGAACAGCGCCCCGCCTCCAGCCGCGCCGGCCTCCCGACCCCCGAAGCGTCGGTGAGGGGTGGCTGGGTGTGCTCCTCGTACCCCTGGCCGTGCTGTGCTGCGGCTTAGGCCCACTGCTCGTTGTCGGCGTCGCGACGGTGGGGGCGAGCATCTTTGGTGGGGCGCTGATCGCCGTCGCTGTGCTCGCCGCGGGGATCACGGTCGTGGCCGTTCGGGCGCGGCGCGGACGCGTCGGCGCGCCGCGCGGACTCGGCGCGCCTGGGGATCGTCGATGAGGCGGCGCTCGGTGGCAGCGATCGTGATCGTGCTGCTCGCGGTCGCGTTGGGGGTGGTCGTCTGCCGCGCCGCCCACGCCCCCGCGTCGTCGACGCCACCGACCGCTCGTCCCAAGGCGCCGGCGTTCCGCGTGGCCGCCCTGACCGGGGGAACCGTCTCCCTCGCCTCGCTTCACGGGAAGACGGTGGTCGTCGGGTTCGTGCAGCCGGACTGCGGGACGTGTGTCGGCACGCTTCGAACGCTCGCCCAGGTCGCCGCGAAAGCGCCGGCGGGCAGGGTCGCGGTGCTCGCCGTCAACGTCAACACGTACACCACCGCCGCCGATCTCGCCCGGTTCGCGAGCCAGATCGGAGCGGAGCACGGGCCCCAGTTCGTGCTCGACCGCGGCGACCGGATGGCGCGGGCCTACGGCGTGCAGACGCTCGAGACCGAGGTGGTGATCGATCCGGCCGGCCGGATCGTCACCAAGGGCGTGGCGCTTCCGGCCTCGAAGCTCCTCGCGGCCGCGCGGCCCGCCGCCACGTGACCGGCGCGCAGAGTTTCGCGTTCACCGCCGGCATCCTGGCCGCGCTCAACCCCTGTGGACTGGCGATGCTGCCCTCCCACCTCGCCGTCTTCGTCGCCGTCGAGGGCACCGGCGACGCGCAGCACGATGCCCTCTCGCGACTCCTGCGCGGGCTGGGCGTGGCCGCGATCGTCAGCCTCGGCGTCGCCGTCACCTTCGTGTCGGCCGGCGTGCTGATCAGCTCGGGTTTCTCGCTGCTCGGCAGGGTCCTGCCCATGGTCGGCGTCGCGCTCGGCGTCTTGCTGCTCACCCTGGGAATGGCGATGGTGGCCGGCCTTCCAGTCCCGGGGCTTCACCTTGCGACCAGCGCTCGCCGCAAGGCCAGCGTCGGTGGGATGGTGTGGTTCGGCGTGGCCTATGGCCTGGGGTCGCTCTCCTGCTCCCTGCCGGTGTTCCTGATCGTGGTCGGCACGTCCGCCACCCAGCGGTCGGGCGCGACGGGGTTCGTGGCCTTCACGGCCGGCATGAGCGCCGTGATCGCGGTGGCCACCGTTTT
This sequence comes from Gaiellales bacterium, assembly GCA_035639615.1. Lineage (GTDB taxonomy): Bacteria > Actinomycetota > Thermoleophilia > Gaiellales > JAICJC01 > JAICJC01. The sequence continues at coordinate 6,478 of DASQXS010000335.1, forward strand.
CGCGGCGCTCTTCAGTCACCTCCTCGCCGTCGTCCAGCTCACCCGACGGTACGTGCCCATGCTGTCCGGGCTCCTCCTCCTCGCGGCCGGCACGTACGTGATCGACCGCGACCTGCCCCTCGCCGTGGTCGCTGGCGGGCACCAGCAGCCTTCCACCGGCTCGACCATGCTGGCGACGGCGGCGATCACCACGGCGATCGTGGTCGTCTCGGGCGCGGCCATTCTCACGCGGCGGCGATCTGAGCAGGCCCGAACGCGTGATATAAGATATTTCTGAAGTGATCTGCAGGCTTTTGCGATTCCGACCACATCAAGGCGGCTAGGAGCGTGACGAAGGCTCGGTTCGGTCTCGCGGTGATCGGTTCTGGAGGGGCGGCGTTCGCCGCGGCGATCCGCGCCCGCGACCTGGGCGCGCGGGTGGTGATGATCGAGCGCGGCGTGATCGGCGGCACCTGCGTGAACGTCGGCTGCGTGCCCTCGAAGACGCTGATCCGCGCCGGCGAGACGCGACATGCGGCTAGCTCGCATCCCTTCGCCGGCGTCGTCACGAGCGCGGACGGGGTGAACCTGACCGCCGCCGTGGCGCAGAAGGACGCGCTGGTTGAGTCGCTGCGCCAATCGAAGTACCTCGACCTCGTCGACGAGTACGGCATCGAGCTGATCCGCGGCGAGGCGCGCTTCGCGGCGCCCGACGCGGTACACGTCGCCGGATGCGAGGTACCGACCGATCGTGTCGTCGTGGCGACCGGAGCGAGGCCCGATCTCCCCGAGATCCCCGGGCTCGCGACCGCCGACCCGCTCACGTCCACAACCGCGCTCGAGCTGGGGAAGGTGCCGCGCCGACTGGTCGTGCTCGGCGGCGGCTACATCGCGCTCGAGCTCGGCGAATTCTTCGCGCACCTGGGAAGCGAGGTGACACTGATCGCCCGAAGCGGCGTGATGCGCCACGAGGAGCCGCAGGTGGGCGAGACGATCGGCCGCGTCCTGGCAGACGGGGGTCTCGAGGTGGTGTCGCACGTCGCCGTCGAGCGGGTCGAATCCCGTGGCGCGGAGGTCGCCGTCATCACCCGCGCGGCAGACGGCGTCGACAAGCGCCACGTCGGCGATCGCATCCTCGTCGCCACCGGCAGACGCGCGAACACGGAGGCGCTGGATCTTCCCACTGCCGGCATCACCACCGACCCGCGCGGCTCCATCCGCGTCGGCCAGGACCTCCAGACCGCAAACGCGCGGGTGTGGGCGGCCGGCGACGTCGTCGCCGGCTCCCCCCAGTTCGTGTACGTGGCCGCGCACATGGGCGCCACCGCCGCCCAGAATGCGCTCACCGGCGCACACGAGACGATCGACTACACGGCGCTGCCGCGGATCACCTTCACCACCCCGCAGATCGCCGCTGCCGGCCTCACCGACGCGGAGGCCAAGCGGCGCGACATCGACTGCTCCTGCCGAACGCTTCCCCTCTCGGCCGTCCCCCGGGCGCTCGTGAACCACGACACCGACGGGTTCATCAAGCTGGTCATCGAGCGCCACACCCGCCGGCTCATCGGCGCAACCGCCGTCGCCGAGGGCGCAGGCGACGTGATCCAGGCCGCCGTGTACGCGATCCAGTTCGGCCTCACCATCGACCAGCTCGCCGCCACCTGGGCGCCGTACCTGACCATGAGCGAGGGGCTCAAGCTGGCCGCCCAGGTGTTCGACCGCGACGTCACCAAGCTCTCCTGCTGCGCCGCCTGACCACGACCATCCGGAGGTCTCCATGCCTGTCCAGCACGAATCCCGAGCCACCCTCATCGCCGAGCTGGCCACCGAGCTGGCCGACGGCACTCCCGCGCTCGACGCGACCGGCCAGCGCATCGCCGTCGCGCTCTACCGCCTGCTCGCCCAGGGAGGTCCCGTGACGTCCGACGCGCTCGCCGCGCGAATCGGGGTCGCCCGAGCCAACGTGGAAGGGGTGCTCGATTCGCTGCCCGGCGTCTACCGAGACGACGATGCGGCGGTCATCGGATTCTGGGGGCTCTCCGTGACACCGATGCCGCATCGCCTCGTCGTCGGCGGGCGAACGCTGTACAGCTGGTGTGCGTGGGATGCCCTCTTCATCCCGCCCATCCTCGGCGAACCCGCCCGCGTCGAATCCACCTGCGCCGTCAGCGGCGATCCCATCACGCTGAGGGTCACCCCTCAGGGCGTCGCGGCAGTCTCCCCGCCCACGACGGCGCTCTCGATGCTCCGGCCGGACGGCGGTCTCGGCGATGACGTGATCTCCAGCTTCTGCCACCACATCCGCTTCTTCCGCTCCGCCCACGAGGCGGAATCGTGGACAGCCACGCGAGCCGGCACCCTGGTGCTCTCGCTGCGGGAGGGCTTCCGGCTCGGCCAGCTGACATGGCGCGCGCGCCTCGGCGCCGCCCTCGACCCGCTGCCCGCGGCCGAGGAGGTGGCATGACCTCTCACGCGGAATCGCCGGCGACCTCGACAGACGCACGTCAAGCGCTGCCGCGGTGGCAACGGCTGCTCCCGGGCGGCGCCGCGATCGCCGCGGGGTTCACGACGCTCTGCTGCATCGGCGTCTCCGCCGCGGTCTCGTTCGCCTCGGCCGTCGGCGCCGGATTCTTCGTCAAAGACTCGGTGCTGCGCCCAGCGCTCGTGATCACCGTCGTGATCTCCGCGATCGGGTCAGCATTCACGTTTCGCCGCCACCGAAACCCGCTGCCGGTGCTCGTCACCCTGGCGGCGGGCGCGTGGATCTACTGGTTCGTCTTCGTGGCGAGCTCCCACGCCGGCGGCGATCGCATGAACGATCACATGGGCGACACGATGACCCAACCCTCGAACCTGGTGTGGGTCGGCGTTGCCGCGCTGATCGCCGCGCAGGTCTACGACGCCTACCGCACCGCCAGGGCGTGCCGCCTCCAGCCCTCCACGTCCGCCCCGGGCTGAACGACACTCCGTGGGATGGCGCTCGGATCTGACGCCGATACCCACCTGAAAGCGAGCCGCATCGGCCGCTCAAGGCGACGCCTGCGGGCGCCGGTTCGCTCCGCCGCCGCGCATCTGAGATACCGACCAACGACCGTGATGCTGGTGAACCTCGGCATCGCGGCGGCGACGGCGCTGCTCGTGGGTGTCGGCGGTGGCAGCGTCGTCACGCGGGAGCAGACGATCGGCTCGACGCTCGCACGCCTGCCCGCGTCAGAGCGCGCGTTTCGAGTCACATGGGGCGGGCTCGCAGCCGGATCCAGCTACCCCCACCTGACCGCCATCGCGGGGCGCGGGTTGAATCGCCTTTCGCCGGCCCGGCCGGTGAGCGCGGTGCTGCTTCGGCAGTCGACGTTCGGCGGCGGGCTCGTCCAGCTGGCGGCGGTCGCCGAGCTCTCCAGGTGGGCGCGCGTTACCAGCGGTCGGCTGCCGCACGGGCCGTGCACACCACATCGATGTGAGGTGCTGCAGGTGGGCACGCCCGGCCCGCCGGTGGTGCGCGCGCCCGGGCTTCGATTCGTCACCGTCGGCCACGGCAGGCTCACGTCGGGGGTACCGCTGGGGAACGCGTCACCTCCCGCCGCCAGCGGCCCCACCGCCGAGGCGCACTACGCCTCCTCCCACCCCCCGCCGCCGTACCTGATCACCGGCGACGTGGGCGGCTTCGCCACGTTGCCCGCGCTCAGGCTCATCTACCGCACCTATGACTGGTCGGCACCGATCCAGCCCGGCGCGGTGCACGCGTGGGACATCGATCGGCTGCTCACGCGGGAGGCCGCATCCGAGGCGAGCCTCTCAGCCGCCGGCTACCAGTTCGCCCTCACGGCCCCTGACCAGACCCTGCTCGGGGCCCAGTCGGCGGGACGTGTGGCGCAGCGGCGGATGCTCCTGATCGGCGGCGGCGCGGCGGCGTTCCTGCTCGTATTCGTCCTCGTCTCTGGCAGCGCCTTCCGCCGCGGGCTCGCCGCCGAATGGGATCGGCTCGAGGAGCGCGGCGCCCAGCGCTGGCAGCTGTGGCTGTTCGCCACGTCCGAGTGCGCAGGGTCGGCGGCGCTCGGCGTGGGCACGGGCCTCGCACTCGGCGTGGCGGCGACCGCGTGGACGGCCCGAGCGAACGGGCTCGCCGCGGCCACCCTGCTCAGCCATTCGGTGGTCTCGTGGGCCGGCAGCCAGGTCGCGCTGCTCGCCTGGCTGGTCGCGAGCGTGGTCCTGCTCGCCGTCACGCGACTCGAAGTCTCCTCGCCGACCAGCCGGCCCGGCCCCATCGATCTCATCGGCCTCGGCGCGCTGGGCGCGCTGGTTCTCGCCGCCACCCGCGGCAGCGTCGACCCCGCCAGTCTCGGTGGTACCACCATCGATCCCCTGATCCCGCTCCTGCCGGTCCTGCTCGCGGTCGTCGTGCTCGCAGTGATGGTCCGCCTGCTGCCGGTCGGCTTGCGCCTTGCCGAACGCGTGTCACGACGAGGGTTGGTGACGCTGCGGCTGGCGCTGGTCTCACTCGCGCGCCGACCCGAACCGGCCGCGGTCACCGCCACGGCGGTCGCGGTCAGCCTCGGCTTCGGCCTC
>DASQXS010000336.1:0-5950 GCA_035639615.1 Gaiellales bacterium
CGATCCCGATCTACACCACAAGTCGGGACTTGACTTCCGGCGGGCCCGGCGCGCCTCCCATCCGCGGGTTTCTCGCCGCCTGCGCGCGCGGACGGGATCGAGCTCGAGCCGCGGCGACCCGGCCGACCCGGCCGATGACCCGACGCCACCCCCGTCCCGCGGCCAGGCGGGGGTGGCATGGAGGAACGTCCGGCCGTCATGGCGTAGCGTGCCGATCTTCGGCACGCTCGCGCTCCTGCCGCTGCCGCCCGCGTGGCGGCTCCGGGTCTTCCTCTGCCTGCCTGAACCCGTCCAGGCGCGCGCGTACGCGCAGGTGGGTCGATGGGCGCGGCGCGACGATGAGCGGCAGGTGCCGGCGTGAGCGCGTTCGACCGGCTCCTCGACCTGCTTGATCAGAACGGGTGCCGGCCGCGGCGTACGCGTAGGGGCGCGACCGCCCGCTGCCCGGCGCATGAGGACCGGACGCCGAGCTTGAGCCTGCGGGCGCGCGCGGACGGCGCTCCCCTGATCCGGTGTCACGCCGGCTGTTCCAACGATGCCGTCCTGGCCGCGCTCCGTACGTCCTGGCGGGAGCTGCTTTCCGAGAACGGCTCGACGCCGCCGCTGGCACGGCCGAGGCCGCGGATCGCCGCCAGGTACCGGTATGAGGACGAGGCCGGGAGGCTCCTGTTCGAGAAGGTGCGGCTTGAGCCGAAATCGTTTCGGCTGCGCCGGCCGCGCTCGGGCGCGGAAGGCGGGTGGAGCTGGAACATGGAGGGCGTCCGCCGCGTCCTCTACCGGCTGCCGCAGGTACGCGAGGCGGTCGATGCCGGCGAGGCGGTGTGGATCTGCGAGGGCGAGAAGGACGCGGACGCGCTCGCGCAGGCCGGCGTGTGCGCGACCTGCAATCCCGGCGGCGCGGGCAAGTGGGACGTCGCCTACGCCGAGATGCTGCGCGGCTGCCATGGCGTGATCGTGGTCGCCGACCGGGACGAGCCTGGCCGTCGCCACGCGGCCGAGGTGGCAGCCGCCGTCCGCGGCGTCGTGGATGAGGTCTACATCGTCGAGGCGGCACAGGGGAAGGACGCGTCGGACCACCTCGCCGCCGGTCTCGGCGTGGGCGATTTCGTCCAGGTCTTGGGTTCGTCCCCAGGTTCGTCCCCGGTTCGTCCCCGACTGAGTTCGTCCCTTCGTCCCCTCCCCTATAGGGGGGACGAAGGCGGACAGTCCGTCCCCGAGTTCGTCCCGGGCTCGTCCCCGACGCATTCGTGGCTGCCGGTCGACATCGTGACCAGGGCTGCGGATCCTCCGGCGCCAGCCGACGTCATCAGCCTGTTCTACGTCGGCTACAACCACCTGATCTCGGGCGAGTCGGAGGCGCTCAAGACGTGGCTCGCCTTGGCGGCCTCGGCGTCCGAGCTGGTCGCCGGCCGTGGCGTCCTCTGGGTCGACGGCGACGACGTCGGCCAGGGGGCGATCCTCGAGCGGCTGCGGCTGCTCGGCGCTCCCGACGATGCGATCGCGTCCCGGTTCGCGTACGTGACGCCGGACGAGCCGCTGGATGCCGAGCTTCGGTCCGACGTCATGGAGGTCGTCCGGGTGCGCTCGTGCCGCCTCGCCGTCCTCGACGGGTTCAACCCGCTCTTGAACCTGCACGGCCTCGACCCGGACCGCGGCGCCGACGTCGAGCGGTTCTACCGCCTGTTCGACCCGGTCCGCAAAGCGCCGACCGCGGTGCTCCTGACCGACAACGTCGTCAAGGCTCGCGAGGCGCGCGGCAAATGGGCGATCGGCTCGGAGCGGAAGAAGTCGAAGGCCGAGGTTCACCTGGGCATGGTCGCGCTCGTGCCGCTCGTCCGCGATGGGACCGGGCGGGCGAGGATCGACGTGCACAAGGATCGTCGCGGGCATCTCACGCGTCCGTCACCAGGACTGTTCGAGGTCATCTCCGCGGGCGGCACGTGCGCGTGGCGGGTGCGCGCGGACGACAGTCACGGCGAGGACGGCGGGTTCCGGCCGACGGCGTTGATGGAACGCGTGAGCCGGCACCTCGAGCGCCATTCTGAGCCGCAGACGCGGAACCAGGTCGAGCGGAACGTCACCGCCAAGGGCGCCAGCGTCCGCATCGCGATCAACCGCCTGATCGCGGAGGGGTACGCGACCGAGTTCGACGGGATGAACCGCTCGCGGCTGGTCAGGCTCGAGCGGGTCTTCCGCGCGGATGAGGAGGACGAGCGGTGACCGGTCACCTGGCAGCGGTCGAGGCGCGCCGGCTGCTCCTGCTCGGCGAGCGGCTCGACTATCCGGCGCTCGCCGTCGACGCCGGCCGCGTCCATCGGATCCCGCGCGGCCTGGCCGGATGGGAGTCCTTCGCCGACTGCTGCATGATCCTGGTCGAGCGCGGCGACGTGCGCTGGCTTACCGTCCTGTCCCGAGCCGCTGACGCCGCCTACGAGCTCGCGCTGGAAGAGCGGGCTGAAGGCCAGGAGGAGGCTCGATGACCTCGACCACCGCGTCACGGCTCCTGACGACCGCCGACCTCGCCGCGACGCTCCAGTGCCATGAGGAGACCGTCTACCGCCACGTGGCGCGCGGGATGCCGCACCTGCGGCTCGGTCCGAAGCTCCGGTTCGACCTGGACGAGGTCATCGAGTGGATGCGTGACGAGGCATGCCGCCAGCGGGATCACGGTAGGGTCGGCCGTCCCGACGATCGGAGAGGATGATGAACGGTCAATGCTGGCAGCTTCCGGACGGCCGGTGGCGGATCCGGTGGCGGACGCCGAGCGGACGGCGACCGTCCGAGACGTACCGGCTCAAGGGTGAGGCCGAGCGCGCACTGAGGAGGCACGTCGACGAGAGCGAGCGCGGCGTCGAGCTCTTCGACCGGCGGATGACGCTCGCCCAGTTCTACCCAGAGTGGGAAGCGGCGACGCGGTCGGCGGTCAAGCCGCGCTCGTGGGAGGCGTACAGCCAGCATTGGCGGACGCACATCAGGCCAAGCCTCGGCCATCTCCGGCTCGTCGGGATCGACGGGCGCGCCGCCCAGCGGTTCGTCGACGCGCTCGCCCGGGACGGCCTCTCGCCGAAGACCGTCCGCTGCGTCCACGGGACGCTCTACCTGATGCTGCGCATGGGGGCCGGGTACGGCCTCTGCTCGTCGCCCGACCGCGTCCGCCTCCCCCGCGTCGAGCAGCGCGAGCTGACGATCCCGACGCCCGAGCAGGTCGAGCGGCTCGCCGCGATGATCGACGCGCGCCTCTGGGCGCTCGTCCGCCTGTGCGGGTACGCGGGACTCCGGCAGGGTGAGGCGCTCGCGCTCCGGCCCGAGGACGTCGACTGGCTCCGCCGCCGCGCCTGGGTCGGCGCGACGTTGAACAAGCGGACGCGCAAGCGGGAATCGCCGAAGTCGGGTCGCGGCCGCTGGGTGACCCTCCCGACGATCGTCGTCGACGCGCTCGCGCAGCACGTCGCCGAGCACCCGGCGGACGGGTACGTCTTTCACCGCCAGGGCCGTCCATGGCCCGCGACGAAGGTATGGGCGGCGTGGGAAGCCGCCAGGAACGCGTGCGGCATGGACGGCGTCCGGTTCCACGATCTCCGCCACTCGGCGGCGAGCCTGATGATCGCGGCGGGCTGGTCTCCCAAGCGCGTCCAGGTCGAGCTCGGCCACGCGGACCCGGCGTTCACGCTGCGCGTCTACGGCCATCTCTGGCCGGACGAGATCGAGGCGGGCCGGCGGGCGCTCGACGCCGTCCTCGCCGATCACGTTGGACCACATATGGACCACGAGGCCGCGGCCGATGCCGTGAACCCGCGTGGTTGACCCGTAGAAGAGAATCGGGGCGCCGAGATTTGAACTCGGGACCTCACCGACCCGAACGGTGCGCGCTACCAGGCTGCGCCACGCCCCGAAGACGGGTGGATTATCGCAGGCGTGCGTCGCGGCGCGCGCAATAGGCGTCGAACGCGACCATCCGCCGGATCCACGCCTGCAGCGCCTCGACCTCGATGTCGTACAGCAGCCGGTCGATCTCGAAGATCAGAACCGCCTCATCGATCCGCCGCTCGATCCGCGCGCGCAAGCCGTGTCCCCCCGTGCGTGAGAACGCGTTCCGGTGCACACGGCGGCCCAGGCCCGGCGGGATATGCCCCGCCAGGCGGTCCTCCAGCCAGACCCGTTCCGCCATAGCACGAGGGTCGCCCAGGACCGCGTCGGGCGCAAGGGGTGGGGTGGCACGACCACCCGATTGGAGGGTACCGTTGCGCCGTGGCCCGCCGGGACGAGATCGTCGCATTCCTGGACGACTATCTCGACTCAGGCGGATATCCCGACGCGCTCCCGGTCGGCCTTCAGGTGATCGGCGCGGACGAGGTGACCCGCGTGGCGACCGGCGTGAGCGCCTCGCTCGAGCTCTTTCGTGCCGCGGCCGCGGCGGACGCGCAGATGCTGATCGTCCATCACGGCCTCTTCTGGAACTCCGACCCGCGGACGATCGGGCGGCGCGAGCGGGCGCGCCTCGGCGCGCTCTTCGAGGCCGACCTGTCGCTCGTCGCATACCACCTCGCCCTCGACGCTCACCCCGAGGTCGGGAACAACGCGCTCATCTGCCGGGCGCTTGGCCTTTCCAACCCGACCGGGTTCGGCGGCCACGGCGAGCGCACGATCGGGTTCATCGCACGGGCCGACCCCTCGCTGACGCCGGCCGAGCTTCTGGGGCGCGTCCGCCGCGAGGTCAGCCCCGACCCGCTCGTGTTCGAGTCCGGTCCGCCCACGATCAGCAGCGTCGCGGTGGTCTCGGGCGCCGCGGCAGGAGAGGCGCTCGCGGCCGCCGACGCGGGCGCGGACTGCTTCCTCACCGGGGAGCCGCGCGAGGCGGTGATGATGCAGGCGCGCGAGGCGGGGATCCACTTCATCGCCGCCGGCCACTACGCCACCGAGGTCTTCGGCGTCCGGGCGCTCGGCGAGCTCGTGGCGGCCCGGTTCTCGGTCGAGCACGCCTTCCTCGACCTCCCAAACCCGGTGTGAGGGCCCCGCCTTCGCGGCGACGCGATCCCCGCTTCGGGTTGTTGACGGCGTCCGCACCCCTCGGTATCGTGTGGTCCATGAAGACGCGATCGGAGCGGGCCTGAGTTGCCCGCAGGCCTCACAGCCCCGCACCACCTCTGAGCCCATCGAGCGAACGCTCGGTGGGTTCTTTCGTTCCCGCACCCAATCGAAAGGGGAGCAGAATGGCGAACCATCTGACGCCGGATGAGCTGTCCAAGGAGTTCGGCATGAAGCGCGAGGACGTCATCCGGCTGTGCCACGAGCAATCCGTCCCCATCTACCACGGCAAGATCGACAAGAGCCTCTTCCAGGCCGTCCAGGAGGAGCTGAGCCCCACCCGATAGGACCCGCCTGAGGCCGCCGGCCGTAGTCGATCCCGGTGACCGTCCGCCGCGTCCTCGTCCTGAGCTGCGTCCTTCTCGCAGCCGCCCCGCAGGCGGCGCGGGCGTCCGCGCTCGACGCCCGCATCGAGCGTATGGTTGCGCGGTCCCCGTTCGCGGGCGCCCGCACGGGCCTCGCCGTCTACGACCGCACCACGGGCCGGTTCCTGGCGCTCCACAACGGCCGTGCCGAGATGCGGCCGGCGTCGAACATGAAGCTTGCGACGAGCGCCGACCTGCTCTACCGGTTCGGCCCGTCCGCGCATCTGCGCACCAGAGTCCTCGCCACGGGGACGCTCTCGGGCGGGACGCTCGATGGCAGCCTCTGGCTCGTCGGCGGCGGCGATCCGTCGCTTTCCACGAAGCCGTTCGCGCGTCGGGCGCACGGCGGCGTGTCCGGCCTCGTGTCCGACCTCGCCGCGAGCGTCCGGGCGGCCGGCATCGTCCGCGTCCTCGGCCGCCTCTACGGCGACGAGAACGCGTTCGACCGCCGCCGCACAGGGCCGTACTGGAAGGCCAGCTACTGGCGGGACTGCCCGCCG
>DASQXS010000337.1:0-5897 GCA_035639615.1 Gaiellales bacterium
GCGCATCGCGCAGGAGGGGTCTGCTGGATAGCAGACCCCTCCTGAACGCTGTCAAAGCAAGCTTTGACAGCTCTCGGTCGCGCCAATACGTTCATCCAGTATTGGCGCTCCCTGCGTCCGTGCGCTGCTTGGTTCCCAGCCGCCCAGGACATCACCCGGATCAGGGGTAGACCACCTAGAGTTCACGGGGCAGTGACCCCCGCTCCGCAGCTCGATCCGCCGACCGCCGCCGAGGCGATCGCCGCCGGCGCGCTCCCCGTCGACGTACGCGAGGTCGGCGAATGGGAAGCCGGCCACATCGCCGGGGCCGTGCTCCTCCCGCTCGGTGAGCTGGGCGCCCGGTTCGGAGAGCTGCCGCGCGACCGCCGCCTGGTCGTGGTCTGCCGCACCGGGTCGCGCTCGGAGTACGCCGCCGACGCGCTCCACGGCGCCGGCTACCAGACCGAGAACCTGCGCGGCGGCCTGCAGGAATGGGTCGCGCACGGCCTCCCGCTCGAGCCCGCCGACGGGTACGTCCTCTGACGACCCCGGTCCGCATCGGCACCTGCTCGTGGGCGGACGAGTCGCTTGTCAAGCTGTGGTACCCGCGCGCCGTCCGCGCCGGCGAGGCCCGCCTGCGCCACTACGCCGAGCGGTTCGACACGGTCGAGGTCAACTCGAGCTACTACGCCCTTCCGACCGCCGAGGCGGCCGCGGCCTGGGCACGCCGGACGCCCGACGGCTTCGTCTTCCACGTGAAGGCCTTCGCCATGATGACGCGCCACCCGGTGAAGGCCGAGCAGCTCCCGCCCGACCTGCGCGGAGAGGTCGAGCTCGACCACCGTGGCCGCGTCGAGCGGCCCTCGCGCGAGCTCCGCGCCGAGGTCTTCGACCGCTTCCACGCCGCCCTCACCCCCCTTCGCGACGCGGGCAAGCTGGGCGGCATCCTGATGCAGCTCCCGCCCTACATCGTCAGGAAGACGTCCGCGTACGACTACCTGGAGTGGGCGAGGGAGCAGCTGCGCGGCGACGAGATGATGGTCGAGTTCCGGCATGCGAGCTGGCTCGAGGAGGACGCCGCGCCCGAGGCGCTCGGCTTCCTCGAGCAACGCGGCCTCACCTACGTCATCGTGGATGCGCCCCGCACCGGCGGCCGGAACCTGGTGCCGACGGTTGTGGCTACCACGTCGCCGACCGCCTACCTGCGCCTCCACGGGCGAAACGCCAAGACCTGGAACATCCGCGGCCGCAGCGCCGCCGAGCGGTTCGACTACCTCTACTCGGACGACGAGCTGGGCGAGTGGACGGAGCCGCTGCGGCGCCTCTCCTCGCTCTCCGAGCGCACCTACGCGATGTTCAACAACAACGGCCGCAGCACCGGCCCTGACGGCGGCGAGGTCGCCCAGGCGCCGACGAACGCCCGCATGCTGCACGAGGTCCTGCGCGCGGCAGGCGTGCCGGTCACGGATGCAGCACGATCAGCCCGAGCGTGAAGAGGCCGAGCACGACCCCGATCGCCGTCAGCGCCAGGTTCGTGCGCGGGTCGAGCTGGGCGAAGCGGCCCTCGTCCAGGGCGCGGTCGATCTCGCGCTCGCGCTGGTAGCCGTTGGCGATGCAGAGCACGCCCAGGAGCGCGAAGCCGGCGCCGGCCAGCTCGTACGGCCAGGCGGTCGCGTGGGCCAGTGTGGGTACGACCCGGCCGGCGGCGAGGCTGACCGCGATCGCCGTCAACCCGGTGCGCCACCAGGCGAGGTAGGTGCGCTCATTTGCGAGCCGCGTCCGGCGGGTCGCGTCGCCCAGCTCGTCGAATGCGCGCCGCCCCGAGGGGTGCTGGCGGCGCTCGATCTCGGGCATGGCCGATAGCGTATCGGGCGGCCGTGACCGAGGCGATCCGCACCACCTGCCCGCGCGACTGCTACGACGCCTGCGGCGTGCTCGTGCTGCGGCGGGGCGATCGGGTCGTCGTCCGCGGCGATCCCGACCACCCCGTGAGCCGTGGCGCGCTCTGCCGCAAGTGCTCGATCGCCTACAACGGGGTGCTGCTCGACCCGGCCGCCCGCCTCACCCGCCCCCTCCGCCGCGTCGGGCCGAAGGGCGAGGGGCGGTTCGAGCCGGTCTCGTGGGGCGAGGCCGTCGAGCTCGTCGCCGCGCGGCTCGGTGAGATCACGCGGACGGCGGGCGGCAGCACGATCCTGAACGCCCACTACACGGGCACGTGCTCGATCCTGGCGACGAGCTTCCCGAACCGCTTCTTCGCCAGGCTCGGCGCGACGGAGGTCGACCCCGATTCGATCTGTAACGCCGCCGGCCACGTCGCCCTCGACTACGTCTACGGCACGTCAGTCACCGGGTTCGACCCCCGCACGGCCGGCGACGCCCGCTGCATCGTCGTGTGGGGCGCCAATCCCGCCACGACCGCCCCACATGCGCACGAGCACTGGCTGCCGGAGGCGCCCTGCCCGGTGATCGTCGTCGACCCGATCCGGACCGCGACCGCCGAGGCGGCAGATCTCCATCTTCAGCCGTTCCCGGGCTCGGACGCGGCGCTGGCCTTCGCGCTCATGCACGTCCTCCGCCGAGAGGGCATGGTCGACCGGGAGTTCCTGGACCGGCACGCGGTCGGCGGGGACGAGCTCGATCCGCTCCTCGACCCCTGTACGCCAGAGTGGGGTGAGGAGGTGACGGGCGTCCCTGTCGGGGCGATCGAGCGGGCGGCGCGGATGTACGGCCCGGGCCCCTCCCTGCTCTGGCTCGGTCAGGGGCTCCAGCGCCAGCCGACGGGCGGCAACGTGATGCGGGCAGCGGCGCTCCTGCCCGCGGTGACGGCCAACCTGGGCCGCTCGGGCGCCGGCTTCCTCTACCTGAACGACCAGGCCGGGATCGACACAGCCTGGCTGCCCCCGCCGGCGCCCGGTGAGGCGCCCCCGCCGGTGAGCCACATGGACCTGGCCGCGCGGCTGGAGGACGCGGAGCGCTCGCGGGCGCTCGTCTGCTGGAACATCAACATCGCCGCCTCGAACCCCGACCAGGCCCGCCTCCGGCGCGCGCTCATGCGCGACGACCTCTTCACCGTCGTCGCCGACCTCTTCCCGACGGACACCGCCGACCTCGCCGACGTCGTCCTCCCGGCGGCCGGGTTTCTCGAGTTCGACGACCTGGTGGCGTCCTACTTCGACCTCAGCATCTCTGCGCAGGTGAAGGCGATGGAGCCGGTGGGCGAGGCGCTTCCCAACCAGGAGATCTTCCGGCGGCTCGCGGCGGCGATGGGCTTCACCGAGCCGGAGCTCCACGAGGACGACGCCGACATGATCGCCGAGGCCCTGCGCCAGTCGCGCGTCGGCCTCACGTTCGCGGAGCTCGCCCGCGCCGGGACCGTCCCGCTCGCGCCCGAGCCGGTCGTGCAGTTCGCGGATCTCTCCTTCCCGACGCCGAGCGGTCGGATCGAGATCGCCTCCGCGGCGGCCGAGGCGGACGGCCACCCGCGCGTCCCGCAGCCGTGGGCCGACCCGCGGCCCGCCCCCGGCCGCATGCGCTTGCTCTCGCCCGCCTCGGCCTGGCTCATGAACGACAGCTTCGCCAACGATGGCAAGATCGCCGGCCGGATCGGCGCCGCGGCCGTGACGGTGAACCCCGCCGACGCCGAGCGGCTGGGGCTGGGCGAGGGCGCCCGGGTGACGCTGGCGAACGAGACCGGCTGTCTGGACGCCCTGCTCCGCGTCGCCGACACCGTCCCGCCCGGCGTCGCCCTCTCGCCGAAGGGCCGCTGGCCGAAGCGCGAGCCCGGCGCCGCCAACGTGAACGTGCTTCACGCCGGCCGCCGGGCCGACATGGGCGGCAGCACGTCGGTGCACGCCGTCGAGGTCACGATCGCCCCCGCCGGCCTGCGCAGCCCGGGCTGACGACGGGCGGCGGCCGCCTGGCTGCGCGGATAGCTCAACCATCCCACCGCTACGGAGCTCCAGGGGCTCGTCCCCGGATTCATGCTCGCCGACACGACCGCCGAGATCGTCTCGCCAGATTGTCGGTTCGCGCCGCCCGGGCTACCATGGCCGTGGACGGTTGAGCAGGCAGCCGCACGTCGGAGAGGCGTCTCCGGCTGTGTCGAGCGGCCGGGCCGTGTGCTCGAGCGCCTCTGCGTTCGTATCGGAGGTGTCTGCCACGCACCCAGGACAGACGGAGGTCACGCGGATCGGCACCGGCAAGGTTGTCGTCGCGCTCCACGGCGAGCACGACGTGAGCACCGTGCCCGAGCTGCGACGGCGCGTGGCGATGCTCACGGACCCTGCAAGCGAGATCGTCTTCGACCTCTCGCCGGCCTCGTTCATCGACTCGGCAGTCGTCGCCGTGATCGCAAACGTCTGCGACCGTGCCGAGAAGGCGCTCGCTGCGAGCGTCGTCGTCGTCGCGCCGCCCGGCTCCTACGCCCGTCGGGTGCTGGACGGCGCGGGGGTGGCGTGGTGGATCCCGATCGCGGAGAGCGCCCCGAAGACGGTTGACTGATAACTCCGTGGTTCGAACCTGCAAGCCGGAAGGGTTTGCAGCGGTCGGGAGCGGCCTGCTATCGAAGCAGGCCGCGCGCGGGAGGTATCGATCAATCGTCTAGTGGTGTGGCCGGCAACCTTGCTGGCGTCGATGGCGAGCGAACAGCAAGCGATGCTAGGACGCAGGGAGCGCCAATACTGGAGAAGTATTGGTGCGACCGAGGACACCGCAGCAGTCGCAAGGCTCTGCCTTGCGACGTTCGGGGTCGATCTGCTACCCAGCAGATCGCGGACGCGGTTTGCAGCCGCCAGCCGGTCAAGGCGCCCGCCTTGACAGGTCTCGCGAGCAGCCTGCTACTCAAGCAGGCTGCGAGAGCGGCAAACGTTGCCGGTCACATCACTAGACTGCCGCCGTGGCGCGCATCCTCCTGAAGAGCGCCTGGGGCAGCGACGACCCGACCCGGGCGAGCTTCCCGTTCCTGCACGGCGCGGCGTTCGCCGACCATGGCCACGAGGTGCAGATCTTCCTGCTCGGCGAGGCGGTCGGCCTCATGCGCGACGAGGTCGCAAACGCGATCGTGCCGGTGGGGTGGCCGCCGCTTCGGGAGGCGTTCGACCGGGTCATCGCCCACCGCATCCCAATCCACATCTGAACGAACTGCAGCCGGGCCCGTGGGGTCACCGAGGAGCACCTGGAGGGGAAGAACGCGACGTTCGCCACCGTGGCCGAGCTGTCAGACCTGATCGTGTGGGCCGAGCGGATCCTGAGCGAGTAGCCGCTCAGAGCTCCTTCTCGAACCAGGCGACCGCGTTCGCGTTGTGGTTATACGCCGGGATCGACCGGTAGCCGGCGCTGGCGTAGAGCGCGGCCGCCTCGTGAAGCGGCGCGGCGGTATCGAGGCGAACGAGCGAGCAGCCGAGCCCGCGGGCGGCGCCCTCGAGCGCTGCCAGTAGCACCCGGCCGAGACCGCGTCCGCGCGCCTCGGGGACGACGTACATCCGCTTGATCTCGGCCACGCCGGGCGAGAGCAGGCGGACGCCGCCGCAGGCGATCGCGCGACCGTCCTCGCGGCCGACGAGAAGGGCGCCCTGCGGCGGCGTGAACTCGGCCGTGGACGGATCGGGGTAGCCGTCGCGGTCGAACTCGCCGCCCGACCGCGTCGTGAGCTCGGCCATGTAGTCGTCGAAAAGCTGCCGGGCGGCCTCTCCGTCCGCCGGCTCGGGTGTCACACGCACGGCCCGAGTCTAGTGGGTCGTCCGGTAACGTTGCTGGCGTCGATGGCGAGCGAAAAGCAAGCGATGCTAGGACGCAGGGAGCGCCAATAGTGAACCTATTGGCGCGACCGAGGACACCGCAGCAGTCGCAAGGCTCTGCCTTGCGACGTTCGGGAGCGATCTGCTACCCAGCAGATCGCGGACGCGCTTTGCAGCCGCCAG
>DASQXS010000338.1:0-10984 GCA_035639615.1 Gaiellales bacterium
CACCGGGATCCCCAGCACCGCGGCGGCCTGGCTCTGGCTGAGGTGCTGCCAGTATGTGAGCTCGATCACCGATCGTTGCGGCTCGGGCAGCGAGTCGACCGCGGCGTGTACGCGGTAGGCGAGCTCCGCCGCGGCCACCCGTTCGTCCAACCCCCCGTCCTCGGCGTGCTCGGGTACCGCCGGGACGAGCGCATCGCGGTGTCTACGGACGGCGTCGACGGCGGCGTTGCGCGCGATCGTGAACATCCACCAGCGTACCGCTCCACGTTCCGGGCGATACGTCGCCGCCGCCCGCCACACGGCCATGAACGCCTCCTGCGCCACGTCCTCGCCGGTCGTGGGACTGCCGACGATCCGGGCAACCAGCGAGTACACCGGTCGCGCATGCCGCCGGTACAGAAGCTCGAACGCCTCCTCGTCGTCGCCTGCGGCGATGCGTCCCAGCAGCTCCTCATCGGTCCACCGTCGCTGAGCCTCGCCATCGCGGCTCGCCCGAGCAGGTTCGACCATGATCCGCGCAGGCACTGCAAACGTTTTGATGCAGCCGCCGCCGATCCGATGCATGCCGCATGATCGGCTGAGCAGCCAGCTTGCGGGTTCGAGTGGTGGCAGCTCTAGCCCGGTGGCGGCGCCTCGGTGTCCGCTGTGACGGGCGCCTCGACGAGGGCGGCCGCGTCGCGTGCAGCAACCTTGATCGCCTCGCTCAGCGTCGGATGCGGGTGGATCGTGGCGAGCAGCGGGTCGAGGCGGGCGCCGTCGACGTGCATGGGGATGGTGAGCTCGGCCAGCATGTCGCCGGCGTGGCTGGCGACGACGGTCGCCCCGAGGAGGGCCCCCGAGGGTCGGTCGAGGACGAGCTTGACGAAGCCCTCGTCCTCTCCCATGGCGCGCGCCTTGCCGACCTCCCGGACCCGCTTGAGATGGGACGCGACGGTGTGCCCGGCGGCTCGGGCGTCGGCTTCGGTCAATCCCACGGCGGCGATCTCGGGGTCGGTGAAGGTGACGCGGGGGACGGCGTCGTAGGATGGTCGGTGCCGGCGGCCGAGGAGGGCGTTCTCGGCCACCAACGGCCCCTCGTAGGTGGCGACGTGGGTGAACTGGTGGCGGAGGTGGGCGCCGCCGATCGCGTCTCCCAGCGCCCACATCCCGTGGGCGCTCGTCTCCATGAGTGGCGAAACCGCGATCCCGCCCTGGTCGAGCTGGATGCCCGCGGCTGCGGGATTCAGGTCGGATACGGTCGGCTCGCGCCCGGTCGCGAGCAGCACCGCATCGGCCGAAACGGCGCCCTGGTCGAGGTGCACGCGAACGCCGCCGCGCGTCCTCGCGAGTCCACGCATGCGGGTCCCGGTGAGCAGGCGGACGCCGTCTCGGTCGAGCACCCGGAGCAGCACCTCGCGGGCTTCGGGCTCCTCGATCGCCAGCGGCGCGGCGCGTACGAGGAGCGTCACCTCGACGTCGAGGCGGGCGAGGGCATGGGCGAACTCGACCCCGACCGGGCCGGCGCCGACGACGATCAGGGAGCGCGGCAGCCGCTCGAGTGCGAGCAGGCTCTCGTTGGTCAGAGACGGCGTGTCTGCGATGCCGTCCACGGCCGGAAGGCGCGGGCGGGCACCGGCGGCGATCACCACCGGCACATCGCCGCGGCCCAGCCGGCCGCCGTCCCAGATCAGCTCCCCGGCGGAGAACCGGGCCTGCGCGCGGACAAGACGTATGCCGTCATCGGCGCCGAGGACGCGCTCGTAGTAGGCGCGGCCCGCGTCGATGACGTGGTGGATCCGGCGCATGACCGCCGCCCTGTCGATGCGCACCCTGGCGTCGACGCCGAACTCGCGGCCGCGGCGGGCCAGATGGGCGATCTCTGCGGCCCTGACCAGGGCCTTGGTCGGGATGCACCCGACGTTGATTCAGGTGCCGCCGACGGCTCCCGGCTCGATCAGCAGCACGCGTGCGCCGTGGCTGCGGGCGCGCATGACGCAGCTGATGCCCCCCATGCCCGCGCCGAGCACGACCAGATCCGGGTTGAACCCGTCAAGAACGCTCATGCATCGCTCCTTCCCGGGCCGGCGGCGGACGGTCAACGGACGCGCCGGCGAGTGGATACGACCGGGGCCGCCGAGCCTCCGCCGGCCAGTCCGCCTCCAGCTCGACCCCGAGTCCGTCGGCGACCCGGTTGACGTAGTTGAAGTACGACACCACCTGGTTCGCGTCGACGATGGCTCGATCGTCCAGACCGGCCGCCCGCAGCGCCGTCACGTCGCCCTCGACAATCTGCGCGGGTGAGCGCGTCAGCTTGACCGCGTAGGCGCACAGGGCCCGCAGTCTCCCGTCGAGCGATGCCCAGCGGCCCGAGGCGACCGCCTCGGCGAGCGTGTCGTCGCCCGATTCACGGGCCAGCGACTCGCCGTGCTGGACGACTCAGTAGTGGCAGTCGTTGGCGGCCGACACGGCGACGGCCATCGCCTCGCGCTCGACCCGCGACAGCGGCGAGCCTCCGAACATGATCGTGCGATAGAGGCGGTAGTGCGCCTCCAGTGCCTGTGGGTTCAGCGAGTGCGAGGCAAGG
The DNA here is from genome assembly GCA_035639615.1 of Gaiellales bacterium. Lineage (GTDB taxonomy): Bacteria > Actinomycetota > Thermoleophilia > Gaiellales > JAICJC01 > JAICJC01. The sequence goes on from DASQXS010000338.1 coordinate 2,564, forward strand.
ATGTTGGCCTGCCCCGCCGCGCTGGGATCCGTGCGTACCCAGATCATCTCGTCCTCCGGATCGGGAATGGTCGAATCGCTGCCGTGACCGCTCGCATCCAACCACGGTACGCGCCAATCGGGTATGTGAGGCGAAGGTCGCTAACCCAGGGGGTGAACCATGCCTCGAGTCGCAGTGGTCGTGCTCGCGGACCGGGAGACGTCGGAGGGCCTCGGTCGGGTCGTCAATGCCCTGACAACCGCGAAGGAGTGTCGGCAGGCTGGGGACGACGTCGCGATCGTGTTCGACGGCGCCGGCACCAGGTGGATCCCCGCGCTCGCCGCCTCCGACCACAAGTATCACGGCCTGTACGAGGACGTGGGCGGCGCGGTCACCGGCGCGTGTGCGTACTGCGCGGAGGCGTACGGGGTCCGGCCGGAGGTGGAGGATGCCGGGGTCGCGCTTCTGGATGACTTCGACCAGCATCCCAGCCTGCGCTCCTTCCTCGCCGATGGGTACCACGTCCTTACCTTCTAGCGCCTCGTGGCTCAGCCCGCGCGGGTCTGCGTCCGCGCGGGCTGAAGCACCGCTCCGATCGGGAGCTACCGTGGTGGTGCTGTTTTGGATGCGCTCCGAGCGTCATGCGATGCACGTTCGTCGTTCCATGCGCGCGGACGACCGCGGAGCCACCTGGTCAGACTGGAGGTGTCGCTGAGCGTGGCGTCGCGGCCGCTGGCCAGACGGTCACGCGGCCGCTGTGATCGCCGCGGCAGGCTCAGGAAGTTCGCTCGGATGCCGACTATTCGAGCATTGCGCCGTCTGTTCTTGGCTCAGGCCGGCATCTCGACCATGGTGATCGGCGGTCTGACCGCCACCCACTTCTACCTCAACGCGACCCAGCCGAAGGCGGCAAACGTCATCTTCGTGATCGGCCTTGCGATCGGCCTCGCCGTGCTCGTGGTTGCGGGGTCGATCGTCACGATCGCGATGACCCGCACGCTGCGAGCGCTCCAGGCAGGCCACCGCGCTACGGTGGCCGCACTGCTGGCGGCGATCGACGCCAAGGATCAGTACACGGCCGAGCACGGAAACGCGGTGCTCGAGCATGCCGTGGCAATCGCGCGCCGCCTCGGAGTCAGGGACGACGAGCTGCGACTCGTCGAGCAGGCCGCGCTCTTCCACGATGTCGGCAAGATCGGCGTGCCCGATGCGATCCTCAGCAAGACGGGCCCGCTCTCCGACGAGGAGCGCCGCATCATGCAGCGGCATCCCGAGATCGGCGAGCGCATCCTGCGCTCCATCTCCGGCTACGAGCGGCTCGCCACAATCGTTCGCCACGAACACGAGCGCTACGACGGCCACGGCTATCCCGACGGCCTCGCTGGCGAGGAGATCCCGCTCGTCTCCCGCATCATCCTGGTCGCCGACGCCTACCATGCCATGACCAGCGACCGGCCCTACCGCGCCGCCCTCGACGCCCGCGTCGCGGCCGCCCGGCTGCTCGGGAACGCCGGATCGCAGTTCGACGCGGACGTCGTGCACGCCCTCCTCGCCGAGCTCCGCATCGAGCCGGACACCAGCATCGGCGAGGATGCCGTCCTCACCGGCCTGCGCGCTGCGTAGCCGGACGACCACCCGCGTACACATCGTTCCCGACCGCGCCGGCATCTGACATGCCGTGAGGGCATCGCGCACGCAGCGGATCCCTGCCGCGCTCACGACGGTGGTGCGCGACGTTGATGATCTCCTCCGTCGCGTCGGCGCGCGGTGTGCCTCGACGCGCCCTGTTCTTGACGACGTTCGCATACCCGACGGCGACGCGAGACGCGGCCCGCGCGTCGGCAATCGCCATCGGGAGGGCGGCGACGTGTCAGACGCGATGGCCGAGCCGCGGTGAGGGGAGGGGCCGGAGTCGCCGCGGGGGCGGGCGTTGCGGCGCTTGCGGGCATATCGCTCGCCGTGATGCGCGGGTCGATCACGGTCGACCTCGGCGTCGGCCGGCGCACGCGACCGCTCGGTCCGCGGCGGATCCCGATCGCGGCGCCCAGCGAGGTTGCCTTCGACGTCGTCGCGGCTCCGTATCTGGGGCGCACGCCGCGGGCGCTCGCAGAGAAGATGACTGTGCTCGAGCGCGGCTCGGACATGGTGCTGGCCGCGCACTTCACGCCGACGCGATGGTTCACCGCGACCACGGTCGAGACGGTGCGGTTCGAGCGGCCGCAGCGAATCGACTTCCGACTCGTGCGGGGCCCGGTTCCCCACGTCGAGGAGACGTTCCGTTTCCACGACCGCGCCGCCGGGTGCGAGTTGGAGTACACCGGCGAGCTCGGCGCCGACCTCTGGGCGCTCGGCGAGTGGTGGGCGTGCGTGGTGGCGCGCCGCTGGCAGGCAGTCGTCGACGCATCGCTGGAGTCGATCAGAACCGAGGCGGAACGCCGAGCGCGGTGACTGCGTCAGCCGCGAGGTCGCGTGTGCGCCTGATTACCAATCGACCCGGCGGCGAATCCATCGGGCGACCGGATTCATCTATCAAGGTGAAAGGAGCCGAAGATGATAGGTATCCGAAACACCGACGACGTGATCGCGTGGCGCCTCCGGAAGCTGCGGGCTGCCGGCGTTGATGCGGACACCGCCTGGGCGGTCGCGTCCAACTGCGCCGTCGATCTGCATGCGGTGCTCGACCTGATCGAGCGGGGGTGTGACCCCGCGCTGGCGGTACGGATCGCCGTCCCCACATTGGAGGACCGACGTGCCTGCTGACGACCCGCTAACTCGTCACGCGCTGCCGGGCGCGCGCACTCCGGAGTTGAGCGATGAATATCCCGCGAGTCCCGCCAGCGACCCGGCGGCGCCGACGACGATCAGGAGCACGGCGTCCGGGGCACCGGCGCTCGCGGCGAGGAGGCCGAGCGCTGTCGCCGCGGCGGGCCAGCGCCATGGGTCGACCAGCGCGGCGTCCGGCACGCGCGCCGACCAGAAGGAGCTGACCGCGATGATCGTGGTACCCGTGACATAGCGGCCGACGACGAGCAGGCTCGCCCACCACGCGAGCTGATGCTGCGCCGCCAGGGCGACGGCTGCCGCGGGCACGAAGACAGCATCGGTGGTCGAGTCCGCCCAGCGCCCGAAGCGCGTCTCGCGCATCCGCCGACGGGCGAGGGCGCCGTCCGCCGCGTCCGAGATGAGCCCGCAGACGACCACGAGACGCCCGAGTGGAGTCGCGAGCAGCGGGATGGCGAGCGCGCGTCCGAGCGTGATCCCGTTCGCGAGCCCGAGCCCACGAACGCGCCCGCCCGGGGCGGGATCGAGCATGCCGACGTGCCAGACGGCCATCGCGGCGGTGGCCGCTGTCCAGGCGAGCCAGGGTGCGCCGGCCAGGACGGCGGTCGCGGCGCCGGCGACCGCGGCCAGCCCCAGGATCTCGAACACCGCCCGGGCGGCTGCGGCCCGGCCGCAGGCAGCTTGCGCGAACGAATCGCGCATGAACGCGGTCCACCCGGACGGGCGGAAGCGAGCGTCGCGCAGGCGCTCGAGCGCCTGGTCGGCGAACCGCGGTCGCGCGCGGCGGTCAGCCGCTGCGTTCACGAAACCACGTCTGCGCGTCGGCGCGAAGCCGCATGCGGCCGCGGTGGATGCGCGCCTTCGCGGCCTCGAGGGAGACCTCGAGCAGCTCGGCCACCTCCTGGTTGGAATATCCCTCGACGTCGCGGAGGACGACCGCCACGCGGACCGGGTCGGGTAGGTGAGCGAGCCGCTCGGCCAGGAAGCGTCGCAGCTCCTGCTGGTGGAGCTGCTCCTCGGGACGGCTCGTCCAATCCTCGACTCGTGCGAGCATGCTCTCTCCGCTGCTCGTGTCGTCGATCGACACCTCGGTGGAGCGGCGCCGGCGAAGGCGCTGGAGCGCCTCGTTTATGGCGATGCGGTGGATCCAGGTGGAGAACCGTGCCCGGTCCTGGAAGCGGTCGAGGTGGCGCCACGCCTGCACGAAGGCGTCCTGTGCGCACTCCTCGGCCTCGCGCTGGTCCGCCAGCATGCGCCGGCAGATCGCGAGCACACGATGCTCGTGCGTGCGGACGAGGGCGGTGAAGGCGGCGGTGTCGCCGGCGCGTGCCTGCGCGACCAGCTCGGGCGTCTCCAGGTCGGAAGATCCCGCCATCGGTCCAGTATATGAACGCGGTCTTTCTGCGACCGCGACGCTCGTCATCCTGATCTCGTCAGGCTTCGGGCTCGAGGCGTCGCTCGACCGCGTCCGCGATGCTGCCCGAGGTGTGATCGGCGTCGGGAGGCTGCCCGAGCGCTTCGATCACCGCCTCCAGGGTGCGCAGGATCTTCATGCAGCGGGGGCAGCGGCGCAGATGCATGCGCACGAACCGGTTCTCGTCGTCCGCGAGGTCCCCATCGAGGTACTCGGAGAGGCGGCGTTGGGCGGCGCGGCAACCGATCATCGGCAGTGATCGAAGGTGGATCAGTCTCATGGCGATTTGATGCGGCCCGGCAGCATTTCGGTGCAGGTTAGCCACCGGGCCGTACTGCGATCACGGCGGCGTACCCGAGCGTGCGGCTGGCGCGCGCCTCCTGCGCGGCGGTGAGCAGCTCGCGTGCGGGGGCCAGCCGCACGGCGACCGTCTCGGGCAGCAGGTGTGCGACGGCGTCAGCCGCCGCGAGTCGCTCGTCGACGCGGTCGAGGAGGTCGTCCAGGGCGGCGCTCTCGTCGGTGATGCGGACCACGCGCAGGCCGGCGCCGACGACCAGCTCGCGGAGCTCGGCGATCGACCGCGTCGCCGCCAGGCAGACGACGCGGGCGGCGGCGGATTCCAGCACGTCGGGAAGGTCGTGCGTCGTCGTGATGTCGCTGATGGCGATTCGCCCGCCCGGCCGCAGCACGCGGAAGACCTCGCCCAGCGCGCGGGCCGGGTCGGGAAAGAGACACAGGCTGCACTCGCACAGCGCTGCGTCGGCCGTCCCGTCGGCGAGTGGGAGGTGCTCGGCATCGCCAACCATGAACTCCGTCAAGTCGGCCGTCCCGGCAGCGGCGGACTCGGCCCTGGCCGTCTCGATGGTCTCGGCGCCGAGGTCCACCCCGATCACGCGACAGCCGTAGGTCTGCCCGGCCAGGCGGGCGCTTGCACCCGGGCCGCAGGCGATGTCGACCAGCGTCGAGGTGGGCCCAAGCCGCAGCTCTGTCAAGAGCCGAGAGGTGAGCGCCGCCCCGCCTGGATGGAGTGACTCACCCACCAGCCACCTGACCGCGACATCCTCATACGCCGATGCGCAGCATGCCTTCGCCTCCGCTGCGGTCATGGCCGACCCCAGATCATGGAACCATGCCGACCGGGGCGCAGGTCGGCGGCGAGCGGACGGGCGTTTGGCACCGCCAGCTCGGCGCCGCCTCTCGTGAGCGCGGCGCGCACTCGCTCGCGGTAGCCGACGCTGTTATATGCGCAGAACGGGATCTGGCGGCCGTCGGGGGTGCGCTCGGCGACGCAGCACTTCATCAGCTGGCGCACGTTCAGCGTGTACGGGTCCTGGAAGTCCTGGATTACCAGCGTGAACACGCGCTGTCGGAGGTCGCGAAGCGCGCCGGGGAGGTCGATCCCGCACGTGGCGCACTCGAGGCTCTCCACCTGTGTATCGGAGCCGGGGACGGACGACGCCGACCACAGCCGCTCCAGTGCTCCCAGCACCGCCGGGTCGGGCAGCATCCGGTTGGCCACGTAGTCGAGGTGCGACTCGACGTCGAGCAGACGCGGCAACGGCACGACGGTGTCGCCGTCCACCAGGGCATAGGTGATGCTGCGACAGGTGGGAAAGCAGCAGGGGACGGGCACGAAGTCGCGTCGCCGGAACCACTCCGGTACCTGGTCGGCGATCATCCGCATTACGTCTGGATTGGTGAGTCGGGTCAGCGGATCGAAGGGGCGGTGGCGGCCCGCGTTGGTGACCGGCTGGAAGACGACGCTGTTCACCGCCGGGTGACGCACGCCGAACCGCACGATGTCGCCCACCTCGTCGTCGTTCACGCCCCGCTCCACCGCAGCCACCAGCGTTACCGACACTCCGGCCGCGTCGCACTGCTCCAGCGCCCGCTCCTTCTCGCGGCGCAGGTCGCGGCCGCGAAGGGCGAGATGGGTGGAGGCGTGGAAGCCGTCGAACTGCAAATAGACGTGTGCGCCGCGCGCGGCAAGCTCGCCGGCGAAGCCGGGATCGCGGGCCAGGCGGACCCCGTTGGTGTTCACCATGACGTAGCGGATGCCGGCATCGCGGCACGCGTCGACCATGGCCAGGATGTCGGGGTGGATGGTCGGCTCGCCGCCGGACAGCTGCACCGCTTCCGGGTCGCCCTCCGCCTCGACGAAGCGCGCGAGCATGAACCGCACTTGGTCGACCGAGAGCGAGAAGCCGTCGGCGTGATGCCCCGACTCGGCGAAGCACAGCGGACAGTCGAGGTTGCAATTGGAGTTGATCTCGATCAGCGCCAGGCAGGTGTGCTGCTTGTGCGCCGGGCACAGGCCGCAGTCGCTCGGACACCCCTGAGCCACCTCGGTCGCGAACTCGTGCGGGATCGTGCCCGGCTTGTTCAGCCGAAGCGAATCCAGATACCACGCGGCGTCGGAGCAGGTGAGCGCCTCGAACTCGCCATGCTCGGGGCAGCGCTTGCGGAGGTAGACGCCGCCGCGGCGGATGTTCACCTCGGCGTCGATCACCCGCCGGCAGACGGGGCACACCGACCGGGTGAACTCGACGAACACCTCGTCCCGATCCACCTTCGCCGCTGATCCGCTCGAGGTGTCGATCCGCTCGTTCGAGTCGATCATGCCGGACATCCTGCCCGGCCTAACGAGCGCCTCAAGTCGAGCTCGCCAGCTCGATCACCGGCAGATCGGGACGCCGGTCTCGCACCAGCTGGAGCAGCCGCCGGGCGTCCATCGTCGGCCCGGTTCGCAGATCGCCGCCGGGCGCTTCCAGCACCACCGCGGCGCCGATGCGGGTTACGCTGCGAAGGTCGCTCCATCGCGCCTCGCGCCATCCGCGAAACGGAGACCTGACTGCGACCCGTCGGTCCGTCACCAGGATCCGGCTTCGCCACCAGCCCGCGCCGATCACCGTCGCTGCCACGATCCCAGCGCCGAGCATGATCGCCAGGCGCGCCGCCGGCGCGCTTGAACCCAGGCCCAGCAGCGCCACGGGGCCGGCGGCGTAGATCACCCAGCTCAGCCGGAAAGGAGACATCCGCGTTTCCCATACGACGCGCTCGCCTGGCTCCAACACGCCTGCCGTCCCGCCGGTCACCGAGCTCTTCGTGTCGCTGGTGCGTACATCCATGCGGAGTTCGATGCGGCGCGAGCGCGAATCGATACCTCATCGGAGGTGACCCGGGCGAAACGGCGGTACGGTGCCTCGCATCTAACGATGGGATGACCCCAGGTGCGGTCGAACGCTGGGCCATGAGACCCCGAGCCACCATCCGGCGAGCGACTCGTCGTGGGCTCGTCGCCGCCCTGATCGTCCCGCTGACGGTTCTGCCCGCATCAGCCTGCGGCGGCTCGTCCGGCGGTGCCACCTATTCACCCAAGGCGTCCCGCGCCTCCCTCACCGCCGCCGGCTGGCACGTCGTCACCGGCAAAGGCATGAAGCCGATCTCCGGCGGGCGGCAGGTCGGCTACCTCATCGCCACGTCACCGTCCGGGACGCAGATCGTCATCCAGTTCCTCGAATCGCCGGACCGGGCAAAGAACGAGCTTGCCGCCGTGCGCAGGTCCGACCCCAGGTTCAAGGGCGCTGTTATTGGCAGCGCGCTGGTGCTCTCCCACAACGCCATGGGCGAGTCCGCCGTCGGCCGTGCCATCATTGGCCAGCTCAAGAAGCTTCTCAAGTAGATGCCCCGTCCTCGGTACCCGTCCTTGGCATCGAATTCTCGGGCGCGTGCATCGAACTTGCAGACAAAAAGTCGAGGATGAGATGCCGGGATTCGCGCTAGGGAGAGACGGGCGGGGGTGGCTTCGCATTCGGATCCAGGGCTGCTGCGGCAACATCGAGCGATGGCAGCTCGAATACGAGCGTGCGTTCCTCGAGCAGGTGCTCCGCGAAGGCGGCCACATCGAAGGATCCGACGACCTCAGTGTGGTAGTCGTGGATCGCAAGGCCAGGCGCCACACACTCCAGGCGGCAGCGTGCTCGCGCCCTCCGATCGGCAGCCCCCAGCCGCCAACTCGCCAGTACGACGCGGGCGGCGAGGGAACCTCCCGCGGATGACCGTCCTTCCTGCGTCCATCCGGCCGGGATGACGCGAGGCGACCGCACCGGCATCGTCGTCTTCGACGTGATCGGAACCCTTGTCGACCCCGAGCCGCTCCGCGCCCGCATGGCCGCGGCGGGTGCCCCCGATGCGACGTTCGAGGCCTGGTTCGCGCGCATGCTGCACACGGCCACCTGCCTGACACT
>DASQXS010000339.1:0-18855 GCA_035639615.1 Gaiellales bacterium
GAGCCCGACGACCCAGCCCGAGGACGGGTTGAGCTCGAAGAGGACGGCGCCAGGCCCCTTCCGCCCGCTCTCCCGCCCCACCTCGCGGACGAGCCGCGAATCGAGCAGGCCGGAGAGGGCCTGGGACACGGTGGGCTTCGAGAGGCCGCTCCGCCGTGCCACCTCGGCCCGCGAGACCGACCCCGACTCCCGGATCAGCTCGAGCACAGTACGCTCGTTCAGGGCCCGGAGCAGGCTGGGAGTGCCAGGTGAAAACGCGCGCTCGATACGGATGTCCTCCCGCCCCTCGTATAGTAAGGAAACTTTCCTGACAGTTGAGACGATATGCCCATACGCGGACGGAAGTCAAGCGGTCCGGCAAGGAGGTCGGCGATGAGCAACCTGGCGATCTCGGGCGGCACCCCGGTGCGCAGCGCCCCCTACCCGGCCTGGCCGGCGATGGACGAGTCCGATGCCCAGGCGGTCGCCGACGTCGTGCGCTCGGGCCAGGTCGGCGGGTTCCCCGAGCCGGGGCCGAAGGCGGCCGAGTTCGCCGCCGCCTTCGCCGCCTACCAGGGCGCCGCCCACGGCGTCGTCATGGCCAACGGCACCGTCACGATGGAGGTCGCCCTGAAGGCACTCGGCGTTGGCTGGGGCGATGAGGTGGTCATCCCGGCGCTGACATTCGCCGCCACGCCGTACGCGGCGATGGCGGCGGGCGCACTGCCCGTCTTCGTCGATGTCGAGGCCGACCGCTGGACGATCGACTGCGACCAGCTGGAGGCGGCGATCTCGCCCCGCACGCGCGCCATCATGCCGGTGCACCTGGGCCAGCAGATGGCCGACATGGACCGGGTGATGGAGATCGCCCGCCGCCACGACCTCTTCGTGGTCGAGGACTGCGCCCACGCCCATGGGCAGGAGTGGGGAGGCGCCGGCGCGGGCTGCATCGGCGATTTCGGCTCGTTCAGCCACCAATCGACGAAGATCCTGACCGCCGGCGAGGGCGGCACCCTGCTCACCCAGGACGAGCGCCTGGCCCGGCTCGCCCACTCGCTGATCGACTGCGGCCGGCCCAAGGACGCTGCCGGCGAGGAGTACACGTTCGGCGCGAACTACCGCCTCGGCGAGCTGCATGCCGTCCTACTCGTGAACGGCCTGCACCGGTTCCCCGCCCAGCAGGCCTTCCGCGCCGAGCTGGGCGAGCACTTCGAACGCCTGGCCGCAGGGCTCGAGGGCGTCACCATCAAGCGGCGGCATCCGCGCATCACCCGGTGGAGCTTCTACCGCTACATCTTCGAGATCGCCCCGGAGGCGTTCGCCGGCGCCACCAACGAGGAGGTGGCGGAGGCGCTCGAGGCGGAGGGCATTCCGGCCGAGGTGCAGTACCCGCCGATGAGCCGGTACGACCTCTTCCAGCCGGGGCTGTCGCGGCTCCCGGTCGCCGTCGAGCACGCCGAGCGGCTCGACCCGGCACGGATGAGCTTCCCCGTCGCCGAGGAGGCCGGCGAGCGGCGGGCGGTCTACCTGGACGAGTGCGTGTTCCGCTCGGACCGGGCCGGCGTCGAGCACGCCGTCGAGGCGATCGCCAAGGTGCAGCGGTACGCGGATGAGCTCAGCCGGGCTGCTGCGGCGACGTAGCCTCCACGGCCAGGTTCGCGCCGATCCGGCGGGCCAGTCCTGGCACGAGCGCCACGATCGCGAGCCCCGCCGCCGCCCATCCCGCCACCACCCACGGGAACCACTCGTACGGGTAGGGCTGGTTCGTCACGTTCTTCCAGAGGACGTAGACCAGGTAGAGGATCCCGAGCACCGGGAGGGCAAGCTCCCACGAGGCCTCGCGGCGGTCGATCACGAAGAGCCGGAGCGCGCCGATGTTCGTGACGATGTAGGCGACCATCAGGCTGAGGACGCCCAGCGTGCCTGGGTAGAAGAACGCGTTCACGGCGTTGAGGCCGTAGAGCCGCATCGCTACGAGGCCGGAGAAGGCGATCGCCATCACGGCCACGAGGGCGACCGCCGGGGCGCCGGTGCGGCGGGAGGATTCACCCAGGCGCGGCGTCACGAACCCGTCGCGACCCATGGCGAAGAGCACCCGGGAGGCGCCGGTGGCGGTCCCGAGCGAGCTCGCGAAGCCGCTCACCATCGCCCCGAAGTTGATCGCGTTCCCCATCGGCGAGCCGATGTAGCTCGTCCCCAGATCGCCGAGCGGGGAGCCCGACGACGCGAACGCGGTCGTTCCCGCCGCGTTCGTCCCGAAGCCGAGCGTCTGCGACATCTGGCAGATGACGTAGAGGGCGCCGGTCACGAGCACCGCGGTGCGGATCGCGCGCGGGATCTGGCGGGACGGGTCGTGCGTCTCCTCTCCCAGCGCCGCCGCCCCCTCGAAACCGGCCCAGGACAGGAACGCGAACACCGTGGCCGCCATCAGGGTCGACGTCGAGACGCCGCCCGGCAGCGTGAAGACGTCGAGCGTGAACGACTGGTCACCGGGCGCGCTCCCGGCGAAGAGCTTGACGAAGATCACCACCATGAGGATCACGATCAGGCTGACCGAGATCACCTCCATCCCGAGGAGCGACCTCGTCGCAACCTTGATGTCGCCGTAGGCGATCGCCCAGATGAGGAGGCCGGCGACGAGCGCCAGCAGGATCCACTCGCTGCCCGACCAGATGCCGGCCCCGTTTAGCAACTGCGCGCCGAAGAGCCCCACCTCGGCGGCCGAGGCGACCGTGAAGGCGAGGTAGGTGCCGAGGAGGGCCCAGCCGGCGAAGAACCCCGCCCGCGGCCCCAGCGTGGCGCCGCTGAAGGCGTACACCGAGCCGGCGTGGCTGAAGTGGGCCGCGAGCCGGACGAAGCCGTACGAGACCAGGATCACCCCGATCGCGGCGATCAGGAAGGCGAGCGGCACGGCACGCCCGACCTTGCCCGCCGGAACGACCCCGTTCAGTGCCATGGCGGCGGTCGGGGCCATGATGCCGATCGAGAGGGCGATCGTCTCCCAGAAGCGGAGCTCGCGGCGGAGGCCGCCGCCCTGATCCGCGGCCGCGCTCATCGCTCGCGCTCCGCGACGATCGCTTCAGGAAGGAACATGCCGACCACCCAGTTGGGCACGTCAACGACCTCGTGGACGCGCAGGTCGCACGCGACCGAGCAGAGCGCGTAGGCCTCCTCGCGCTCGAGCCCGTAACGTTGGCCCAGGTGCCCGATCATCGCCCGCGTCGCCGCCCTAGCCGCCTCCATCAGGTCGGGATCGACCCCGGTCGTGACGTGATAGGCGCCGGCCTCGGTGCGGGCCAGCTCCCCGGCGGCGACGCGGTACTGCGGCGCCTCCACCTGCATGTCGCGGCGAATGGAGAGGCGCACGACGATGTCCATGGCAGCCTCGACCGCCGTCCCGCACACCTCGCCGTCGCCCATTGCGGCATGGGTGTCGCCGACAGAGAAGAGCGCCCCCTCGACGCCGACCGGCAGGAAGAGGGTGGTGCCGGGGCGCAGGTGCTTGACGTCGACGTTCCCGCCCCAGTTCGAGGGCGGCACCACCGAGTGCTCGCCCGGCTCCGGGAGGGCGACGCCGATCGTGCCGGGGAAGGGCTCGAACGGCAGGGTGATGCCCTCGGCGAAGGCCACCGCGCGTTCGGCGCCCTTGACCTGGGAGATGCGAAGCCACGGATCGGGGAACTCGTCCGCGAGCAGCCCGAACCCCGGGATGATGGCGGTCCACCCCCAGTCCCCGGGCCGGAGCTCGAGGATGTCGACGGCGAGGACGTCGCCGGGGCGCGCGCCCTTGACGAACACCGGCCCCGACACCGGGTTCACGTGCGAGAAGTCGAGCCCCGCGACGGCGTCGACCCCCGAGTCGGCCGTGATCTGCTCGTCGGAGGCGTCGCGGACGTGCAGCTCCACGTCGTCGCCCGAGTCGATCTCGAGGGCCGGCGCGATCGAGTTGTCCCACACGTAGTTGAACGCGTCCGGCCGCACCTCGTGCAGCGTCTTCCCCGCCATGGCTCCTCCCTACTCCGGTTCGCCTGCTTCCTCGTGTCTCAGCTCGTATTCGACCACGAACTGGTCGAGCGCCGTCGTGACCTCGCCACCCAGGCCCGGATCGCGGGCGAGCCGGCGGACGCGGTCGACGATCGCCTCCGGCGGCAGGTAGGGCCGAAGCGCCTCCGGGTCGAGCCGGAGGCTGCCGTGCGGGCCGCGGGCGGGGCCGCCGTCGGCCCGCACCCGGACGAGGAATGCCGACACGATCCGGGCGAGCACCTCGTCGCTCTGCACGGCCGCGCCCACCCAGCGCGGGCAGCCGTCAGCATCCCACGTCCGCCACGCGGCGAGAAGCGCGGGCAGGTCGGGCGTCCGGACGAGGAGGCCGGCGTCGGCCGCCTGCCGCAGCCGTCCGACCACCGCGCCTTCGAGCTGCTCGAGCTCGACCGGCGACACCAGCCGCGCGCCTTCCGGCTCGAGCGGGTCGGCCCCGTGGCGGCCGTGCTCCTGTCCCAGCCCGACCGCGACGGCGGTGACGGTCGCGAGGCCGCCTGACGCTCCGGCGCGGGACACAATCCCGAGGCGGGCGCCCCGGTCGAGCCGGCGCAGCAGCGCGAGCACGAGCGCCACGACGCGGTGGCGCTCGGGCAGGTCGTCGCCCACCGCCAGAAGCCCGCCGATCGCGTTCGCCGCATGCTCCGCGTTGAGCGCAGGGACGGCGTCGCCCAACCGCTCCAGGAAGGCGGTGACGCGCGGGGCGCCGGCCGAGTCGTGCTCGGCGGCGAGCCGGAGCAGCAGGGCCGCGAATGCCGCCCGGTCATCCAGGCTCGCCAGGTGGGCGTCCATCTCGGCATTCGACACCGTGGTCTCGGGGACCGCGAGCTGGAAGTACGCCGGGAAGAGCTCCGTGCTCGAGACGCGCAGCTCCTGGCGCGGGTTTCCGCTCAGGTCGCGCTGGACGACGGCACCTGGGAAGTCGGGCACCGCCGGGAAGAGCCGCAGGACCAGGGTCTGGGCGGCGTCGCGGATGCGCTCCGGCAGCGCCGCCAGCCACCCGTCGTGGAACTCGCGCGCCTCGGCAGGCGCACCTGCCACGGCGACCGCCCTGGGCTCGCCGGCGAAGGCGCGCGGGTGGCGGCGGATCGTGTCGTAGAGGTCGGGGAGGAACACGCGCACCGCCTCGACGGCGATGAAATCGACAGGGTTCAGCTCCCGGCACACCGGCGGGTACGTGAGCCGCAGCACGTTCATCAGCCGGACGACGTCGCGCGGCGTCTCGATGAGGCTCTCGATCCCGGGCGAGAAGATATGGTCCCAGTGCTCGTCGGAGACGACGCTCGACTGCGGGTTCGCCGCCATCAGGCCGCGCAGCTCCTCCAGGAGCATCTGCGAGAGGCCCTCCGGGAGCGGCAGGTCGAACGGCACATTGACGACCCGGGCCAGGTCGGTCGCGGCGCCGGTGTCGCGGTCGAGGACGAGCAGGTACACCACCTCCGGCAGGTCGGCGACCGCGGACACGAGCCGGGCGACCTCGGCCACGCGGGCCGGCGCGACGCGGTCGAGGTCGTCGATCACCACGACGTGACGGGTCCGCTCCCGGCGAAGCTGGTCGGCGGTCGCGGAGCGGACGGCCGCCGGGTCGGCGCGCGGGTCGACCCCGGGCGCGAGCACCGGGATGAGCGCGTCGAGGAAGCGGCGGGCGAGGTCGTCTTCCGTGGAGTACCGCCACGGGTTGAACTCGGTGACGACCGTGTGAGGCACGTCCTCGAGCTGGCGGCGGACGAAGTTCACCACCGACGTCCTCCCCGCCCCGGTCGCGCCGTGCAGGCCGAGGACGAGGCCGTCGGGCGGGGTCATCGCCGCGATCGTGTTGGCGATGAGGCGCGCGAACCGCGCGTAGCCGAGCCGGTCGTCGTCCGGGTCGGTCAGCGGTCGATCTGGCGAGAGCACGGCCGGGCCCGCGGCGGACGACATGCGCGCGATTGTATGGGGACAGACCCCGAAGCACGACCGTTGCGCTTTTGGGCGCCTTTCGTGACGCCTCCCTTCTCCAACCCATGCCGCATTCCCGACGACGCGTCACGGCGCGCGCGCAAAACCGTCACGCCGGCTGGGTGAGGGTCTGTCCCCAGAACCGCGGCAGGTGGTCGCGGTTGGCCTCGAGGAGGGCGTCCAGGAGCGGCGCTGCCGTCTCGTAGCCGCCGGCCAGCGGGTTGGCCATAAGCGCCTTGAGCGCCGTCGCGCGGTCGCCGCTCACCGCGGCGGCAACGGTGAGCCGCTCGTAGGCCTTCACCTGCTCGACGAGGCCGAGCATCTCCGGCGGGAGCGGGCGCTGCGGTAGCGGCGCGGCGCCCGCAGCGGTGATCCGGCACGGCACCTCGACGACCGCGTCCGGGTCGACATTCGGGATCGCGCCGGCGTTTCGCACGTTCACGACCTGGGTGTCGCCGCGGTCGGTGTGGAGCGACTCGACCAGCATCGCCGCCGCCTCCGAGTACCAGGCGCCGCCGCGCTTCTCGAGCAGCTTCGGCTTCTCCCGGAGGTCGGGGTCACGATACATCTCGAGGAGCGCCTCCTCGATCTCCATCACCCGCGCCGCCCGCGGCTGCTCCCCCGCCTGCCGCTCCGCCGCCTCCCGGGAGAAGTAGAAGTACCGCAGGTAGTAGGACGGGATCGCGCCGAGGAGCCGGATCACGTCGCCCGGCATGCCCACCTCCTCGCCGAGCTGGTCGGCATACGTCTCGATCAAGCCCGGCAGCCGGTCCTCGCCGTCGACCCGGACGGCCCGCTCCCAGGAGAGGTGGTTCAGGCCGACGTGCTCGAGCGCCACCCGCTCGGGCTCCACGCCGAGCTGGCGGGCGAGCTCGCGCTGGAAGCCGATCGGGATGTTGCAGAGCCCGATCGCCCGATGGCCGTGGTCGATGAGCGCCTGCGTCACCAGCCCGGCCGGGTTCGTGAAGTCGAGAAGCCACGCGCGGTCCGCGCCGAGCGAGGCCGTGTCCTCGGCGATGTCCAGCACGACGGGCACCGTCCGCAGCGCCTTCGCAAACCCGCCCGGCCCGGTCGTCTCCTGGCCGATGCAGCCGAAGCGGGGCGGGATCGTCTCGTCCTGGAGCCGCGCGCGAAGGCCGCCGACGCGCAGCTGGACGAGCACGAAGTTCGCGCCGGCGAGCGCCCGTATCCTGTCCCCCGTCAGCTCGAGCCGGCCGGGGAACCTGCGCGCCTCGAGGATCCGCCGCGCCAGCCCGCCGACGATCTCGAGCCGGCCGGCATCGATGTCGTGCAGCCAGAGCTCGTCGACCGGGAGCCGTTCCGCCCGGACAGCAAATCCTTCGATCAGCTCCGGCGTGTAGGTGCTCCCGGCTCCGATGACGGCGATCTTCACATCCACGGCCGGCCATTGTAATGTACGCAGAGGTGAAATCGTTAGGAAACTTTCCTGATAGATTCATGGCCGAGATCGCGGGCCAGCCGGACGCGCTCCGCCGCGCCGGCGCCGCCGCCGCGGATCAGGCCCGCGCGATCGCGGCCGTACGGGCATCCGGGCACATCGTCTTCACGGGAATGGGCAGCTCGTACGACGCCTGCTATCCGGCGGTGACGGCGCTCGGCGCGGCCGGAGTCGCGGCGACGATGATCGACGCCGCCGAGCTGCTGCACTTCCGCCTCCCCGCGATCTCGGCCAACACGCTCGTCGTCTGCGTCAGCCAGTCCGGCCGGAGCGCGGAGACGGTGCGCGTGGCCGAGCGGCTGTCGGCACGCGCCGAACGGCCGGCGATCGTGGCCGTCACGAACGGCTCGGACAGCCCGCTGGGGCGACTGGCGGACGTCGCCCTGGATACGCGGGCCGGCGAGGAGCACGGCCCCTCGACCATGACCTTCGCGGCCACCCTCGTCGTCCTGGACGCGGTGGCCGGCGCCCTGGGCGCGTCCAGCCGCGACGGATCGGCCGAGGCGGCCCGGGCCGCGGAGCGACTGCTCATCGACGCCGAGGCGCTGGCCGAGACGCTGGCCGACTGGCTCGGCGGCAGGCCCGTGCTGATCCTGCTCGCCCGCGGCGGCGCCCGGGCCGCGGCCGAGATGGGCGCGCTGACGCTGAAGGAGGCGGCGCGATTCCCGGCCGAGTCGCTCCAGGCCGCCCAGTTCCGGCACGGCCCGCTGGAGCTGGCCGGCCCGCAGATGGCCGCGATCGTGATGGCCACGAGCCCGACCACCCGGGCGCTCGACGTCGGCATGGCCGACGAGCTTCGGCGCGCCGGCGCCGCCGTGCTGGTCGTCGGGCCGGACGGCGCCGCTCCCGCGGGCACGCCCACCGTCGTGCTCGATCCGGTGAGCGACGGTCTGGCACCGGCCGTGGCCGTCATTCCGACGCAGCTTCTGGCGTGGAGCCTCGCCCGCCGCCGCGGCCTCGACCCGGGCGGCTACTCGCTCGCATCCAAGGTGACGACCCGTGAGTAAGGCGCGGCATGCGGCGGTCCTGGCGGTGGACGGCGGCGGCTCGAAGACCGACGTCGCGCTCGTCTCCCGGAACGGGCGCGTCCTCGGCGTCGCCCGCGGGCCGACCTGCAGCCACGAGGTGGTCGGCATCGACGGCGTCCTTGGCGCCCTGCGCCCGACCGTGGCGGCAGCATGCGCCGAGGCGGGCATCGCGCCCAGGGACGGCCTGGTTGCCGAGATCGGCGCCTACTGCCTGTCAGGCGTCGACATGCCCGCGGACGACCGCCGCCTCCGAGCGGTGCTGCGCGGGGCGGACTGGACCGCGGAGGAGGTCGTCCGAAACGACACCTTCGCGGTGCTCCGCGCCGGCACCGATCGCGGTTGGGGGGTCGGCGTCGTGTGCGGGTCCGGCATCAACTGCTCGGCCGTCGGCCCAGACGGGAGGGTCGTCCGGTTCCCCGCCGTGGGCGAGTTCCCAGCGGCCGCCGGAGGAGGCGGCTGGCTCGGGCAGATGGCGCTCGGCGCGGCGGTGCGCGGCCGCGACGGGCGCGGGCCGCGCACGGTGCTCGAGCGGACGGTGCCGGCCCACTTCGGCCTGCACCGGCCGTGGTCGGTGCTCGAGCGGATGCACGTGGGGCGCCTGCCGCGCGAGCGGGTGCTCCACGAGCTGCCGCCGCTCGTGTTCGCCGCCGCCGGCGCCGGCGACCGGGTCGCGCGGAGCATCGTCGACTCGGTCGCCGACGAGGTCGTGGCGATGGTGACGACCTCGTTGCGGCGGCTGCGCCTCGTGCGGGCGGAGGTCGACGTCACGCTGGGCGGCGGCGTCTTCCGGGCCGAGGATCCGGGGTTCATCCGCAGGATCCGCGCGGGAGTCGCGGCCGTGGCGCCGGACGCGAACGTGCGCATTCTCGACGGCCCGCCGCTCGTCGGCGCCGCGCTCCTCGGCCTCGACCAGACCGCTGCCCAGAACGGCTCGCCGGCTCGGCTCCGCGCACAGTTGACCTCGACGCGTCTCCAACTCTAAGCTCGGAGGGACGGTATGGCCAAGATCACGATTGACGGCGTGACGAAGGTATTCGGCGGCGGTGTTGTTGCGGTGGATAACGTCTCGCTCGAGATCGGCGACGGCGAGTTCATGGTGCTCGTCGGGCCGTCCGGGTGCGGCAAGACGACGCTCCTTCGCATCGTCGCAGGCCTCGAGGAGGTGACCGACGGCGAGGTGATGATCGGCGACACCCTCGTCACGGACATGCCGCCGCGCGATCGGGACATCGCAATGGTGTTCCAGAACTACGCCCTCTACCCGCACATGACGGTCGAGGACAACCTGTCGATCGGGCTCAGGCTGCGGCGCCGGCCGAAGGCGGAGGTCCGGGAGCGGGTCGCCGAGGCGGCGCACATCCTCGGCCTTGAGCCGCTCCTCGGCCGCAAGCCGGCGGAGCTGTCCGGCGGCCAGCGGCAGCGGGTCGCCATGGGACGGGCGATGGTGCGCGAGCCGAAGGCGTTCCTGATGGACGAGCCGCTGTCGAACCTCGACGCCAAGCTGCGCGTGCAGATGCGGGCCGAGCTGGCGCGGCTGCGCGACCGGCTCAAGACCACCACCATCTACGTCACCCACGACCAGGTCGAGGCGATGACCCTCGGCGACCGCGTCGCGGTGATGCGCGATGGCCTCGTCCAGCAGCTCGACACGCCCCAGAATCTCTACCGGCATCCGGCCAACCTGTTCGTGGCCGCGTTCATCGGATCGCCGTCCATGAACGTGCTCGAGGCGGCCGTCGAGGCCGGCCATGTGTGCTTCGCCGGCTTCCGGATCCCGCTCCCGGCCGCCACCGACCTGCGCGCGTACGAGGGCCGCACGGTCGTGCTCGGCATCCGCCCGGCGGACTTCGAGGACGCAGCGGTGTGGCGGGACGAGTCGCGGCCGGCCATCGACGTCACGGTCGACGTCGCCGAGGAGCTGGGAGACCAGGTGAACGTCATCTTCACGCTCGACGCGCCGGCCGCCCAGAGCGACGCCCTTCGCGACGCGGCCACCGTCGCCGAGGGCGGCGAGGACGTCATGGTCCCCCTCGTCGGCGAGCGTGGGGCGGCAGTGTGCACCGCGTGCGTCGACCCGCGCACCTCCGCGCGCACCGGCGAGCGCGTCCGGCTGTCGCTCGACCCCGATCGGTTCCACTTCTTCGACATCGAGAGCGGCGTGGCCATCGGCACGGCCGGCCGGCCTGTGGCGGCGACGGCCTGACGCGAGGGCCGGGGGCGCCTGTCACGAGCCCGTCTAAATTCCGCCGGTGCGAATCGGCATCCTCACGGGCGGCGGCGACTGCCCGGGCCTGAACGCGGTCATCCGCGCCGTCGCCCGGAGGGCCTTCGACCGCGGCGACGAGGTCGTCGGCGTCCTGCACGGGTGGCGCGGGATGCTCGAGGGCCAGTTCCACGCCCTCGGGCCGCTGGACGTCTCCGGGATCCTCCCCCGCGGCGGCACGATCCTCAAGACGTCGCGCACGAACCCCTACACCGTCGACGGTGGCGTCGACCGCGTGCTCGAGCACCTGCGGGACTTCGACGCGCTCGTCGCGATCGGCGGCGAGGACACCCTCGGTGTGGCGGCGCGGCTCCACGCCGAGCACGGCGCGCCCGTCGTCGGTGTCCCGAAGACGATCGACAACGACCTCTCTGCCACCGACTACACCTTCGGCTTCGACACCGCAGTGGCCGTCGCCACCGAGGCGATCGACCGCCTCCACTCGACGGCCGAGTCGCACGACCGGGTGATGGTGTGCGAGGTGATGGGCCGGCACACAGGCTGGATCGCGGTCATGGCCGGGATGGCGGGCGGCGCCGATGTGATCCTCGTGCCGGAGCGACCGGTCACGGTCGAGCGCTGCTGCGAGCTGATCGCCAAGCGGCACGCCAAGGGCAAGGACTTCTCGATCGTCGTCGTCAGCGAGGGCTGGGAGCTCCGCTTCGAGAGCGGCGAATCGCGCCGGGTCGAGAGCGCCGACGCCGACCAGTTCGGCCACGCCCGCCTGGGCGGCGTCGGAGACGCGCTCGCCGGCGAGATCCAGGCCCGCACCGGCTTCGAGACCAGGGTCACGACGCTCGGCCACATCCAGCGTGGCGGCTCGCCGACCGCGCACGACCGTGTGCTGGCGACCCGCTACGGGCTCAAGGCGGCCGACCTCGTCTACGACGGCGCCTGGGGGCAGATGGTGGCCCTCCGCGGCGACCGGATCGCGGCGGTGCCGATCGCCGACGCCGTCGCCGAGCTGAAGACGATCCCCGACGAGCTCTACGAGCAGGCGAGCGCGTTCTTCGGCTGACGGTAGACTCTCGGCCGCCGATGCCACGAGTGACGAAGACGGACATCGACGCGTTGTGGGGCCCCGCGACGCCGCAGTTCGCCTTCCAGATCGCGGCCCGGCTGGAGGCGCTCATCGCCGACCTCCCGGCCGGAGACCCGGTGCGTGCCCACGGGGAGAAGCGGCTGGCGGAGCTCGAGCGCCTGGGGCACGGCACGACCAAGGGCCCGGCGCCCGCCGACCACTGACCGCGGTTACCGGCCGACCCCGGGCACGAGTGAGCGCAGCACGTCGCGGGCGACGTAGCCCGCGATCGATGGGTTCTCCTTCAGCCGGCGGACGGAGTATCCGTACCAGGCCCGCCCGAAGGGGACGTAGACGCGCATGCGGTGACCGGCGTCGACGAGGCGGCGACGGAGGCTCTCCGTGACGCCGAGCAGCATCTGGAACTCGTACGCGTCTCCGGGCAGGCTGCGGCGGTCGACCAGCCC
The DNA here is from genome assembly GCA_035639615.1 of Gaiellales bacterium. Classification (GTDB taxonomy): domain Bacteria; phylum Actinomycetota; class Thermoleophilia; order Gaiellales; family JAICJC01; genus JAICJC01. Next base: position 12,194 of record DASQXS010000339.1, read on the forward strand.
GAGCATCTCCTCGACGAGCGCGCGGTCGTGGGTCGCAACGGCGACATAGCTCCCGCCGTCCAGCAAGCGCTCGACGATGCGCATGAAGTTGCCGTTGACCGCGGCCGGGTCCTGGTAGGCGATCTCCTCCGGCTCGACATAGATCCCCTTCACCACGCGTACGTTCGGGACCAGGTCGGCGATCGCCGCCACGTCGTCCATGGTGCGGCGCAGGTAGGCCTGGAGGACGACCCCGATGCCGTCGCGGCCCTCTCCGCGGAGGGTGCGGTAGAGCGCGAGTGTCTGGTCGGTGAGCCCGGAATGCTCCATGTCGATGCGAACGAAGATGCCGTGACGTTCGGCCGACACGAGCAGCCGGCGCAACGTCCGGTCGGCGACCGTGGGATCGAGCTCGATCCCCAGGGCGGAGAGCTTGACCGAGATGTTCGCGTCGAGCCGCTCCGCGGCGATCGCGTCGAGCACCTGCTCGTATGCCGTCGCCGTCGCCTCCGCCTCGTCCTCCCTGCGGATGAACTCGCCCAGGACGTCGACCGTGGCCATCACCCCGTCCCGGTTCAGCCGCCGCACCGTCTCGACCGCCTGCTCCAGCGTCTCGCCGGCCATGTACCGGTCGGCGAACCGCCGCACCAGCGGCCGCGGCACGAGGGGCAGCGACACCACCACGGCGCGGTCGAAGACCCGCGTCACCCGAGCTCCCCGCGATACCCCTCGACCACGTCCGTGACGAGCGCCTCGACCGTCCCCGTCGACGCGGCGAGCGCCGTGGCGAAGCTGCCGGGGTCGCCTGCCCGGGCCACCGCCGCCATCGCCTGCCAGACGGCGTCCGCGGCCTCCGCCGCCACCGCGTCGGCGCGCGCCGCGGCGGCGAGCCGCTCGGCGTGCGTGGCGAGGGCCTCGACCGCCGCGGCCAGCTCCGCGGCCCGGCCGGCGATGCGGTCGAGGTAGGCCGGGGTGGCGACGCGCGGCCCGGCCGCATCCGAGGCGACCGCCCGCACCGCAGCCGCGACGGCGGCAGCCGCCTGCCCCGCCTCGCGCATCCCCGCCCGTTCCAGCGCCTCGGCCGCCGCGGCGAACCGGGACTCGAGCTCCTCGGCCGCGGTCGCGCCGGACACCTCCTCGGCCCGTTCCGCCAGGGCGAGCATCGACACCGCATCGCGCAGCAGGCGGCGGTCGCCGACCGCCCGGCCCGCGCCGTCAACCGCCAGGTATGTCACTGCCCCGTCGTCGTCGAACGCGGCGAGGTACACGCGCGCACCGGGGCGCGGCTCCGCCGGGAGCACCGCCACCGGCGCCCGGCCGGCGGCGTCGTGGCCGGCGGCCGCGGCGCGCGCGTGCTCCAGCTCCTGCTCGAGGCTCATGCCGCCGGGGTGCCGGCCGGTGCGACGGCGAGCCGCATCTCGACCGCGACCAGCCCGGCGGCGGCCACCATGGTGACCGCGAGGGCCGGGACGAGCAATACCGCGGCGCAGAGCGCGGCCGAGATGCCGGCGAAGATGATGACGAGCTCGTTCCTGGTCACGGACTCGACGTCGCCGGGCCGGCACCGGAGGTGGGCGTTCACGCCGATCGCATACCCGGCCACGAGCGGGAGCATGCGCGGCTCCGCGGCAGAGGCTCCAAGTGCGGCGGTGAGCGCGACGCAACACCATCCGATCGCATACAGGCGACCGCGGCGGAGGCCGAGCCGGACGATCGAGGTGACCTTGGGCGGCGTTGCGGCCCGGTCGGCGTCGTGGTCGAGATAGTGGTGAACCATCAGCATGGACACGGCGTAGGCGGCCACGGCGACCGCCGTCGCGATCGTGGCGACGTCGATCCCCGGCCGCTGCAAGAGGTGCGCGCCGACGACGCAGTCGGCGAGGCACGTGAACGCGATCGCCTCGCCGACGAAGGGCCTGTACGCGGCCCGGATCGGCGGCAGCGTGTAGGCGACCGCGCCGGCGACGCCGACGAGGCCGAACGGGAGCATCACGAGCCCGCGGGCGGCGACCAGCGCGAGGCCGAGGACGGTGGTCGCCGCGAGCGCGACGGCGAACGTCCAGACGAGGCCGCGCTCGCCGAGGAGGCCGGCGGCGATCACCTTGCTCCCACCCGAGATCACCCGCGGCGACGGGTGCCGGTCGGTCCCCGATCGCCAGTCGGCGACCTCGTTCAGGCAATGGGCGAGCAGGCCCTGGATGAGGACGCCGAGCAGAACGGCGCCGATGTAGTACCACGCCTTCAGGTCGTGGCCGCGGGCGGCGAGCGCGGTACCCACCGTGAGCGCGGAGAAGCTCCAGAGGAGGACCGGGATCACCCGCACCTCGAGCCACAGGCCGCGCAGCGTCGCCACCATGCCGCGATGACGATACCAGCGGGCCGAGGGTCCGTCCGAGGGCGTTCGTACCATAGCCCCGCATGAGCCCGGCCAACGTCCTCGATCAGAGTCAGGACCTGGCGGCACAGGTGGAAGCTTGGAGGCTGCACGTCCTCCTGCGGGCTGGATATCCGCTGCGTGTGGCGGAGCGGCTCGCAAAGAGCAGCGCCGATCTGCATCAGGCGGTGGCGATGCTCGAGCGCGGCTGCACGCCGCACGTCGCCGCCCGGATCCTGACCTGACCGGCCCTAGACTTTCGCCGTGAGCGCGAAACCGGAACCGGTATCCTACGGCGACCGCGCGGTCTTCACGGTCGCCGACTTCAACCGGGGCGTCGCCGACTGGTTGGCACGGCTCGGGAATGTCTGGGTCGAGGGCGAGCTCGCCGACCTCGTCGTCCGGCCGCGGATGGTGTTCTTCGCGCTGAAGGACGAGCGCGACGGGGCGGTGCTCCAGGGCTGGGTCGAGCGCGACCGGTTCCAGCGCCTCTCTCCGGCGCCGGTGGCCGGCGACCGCGTCCACGCCTATGGCCACGGCGAGCTGTGGCGGAAGAAGGGCGAGTTCCGCTTCCGCGCGTTCACGCTCGAGCAGTTCGGGCTCGGCCTCCTGCTGCGCCGGATCGAGGAGCTCCGGCAGCGGCTCGCCGCCGAGGGCCTGTTCGCCGCCGAGCGCAAGCGGCCGCTGCCGTTCCTGCCCCGCGTGGTCGGGCTCGTCTGCGGCGCGGACGCAGCAGCAAAACGCGACGTCATGGAGACCGCCGCCCGCCGCCACCCCGGCGTTCGCTTCCGCGTCGTCGAGGCGGCCGTGCAGGGCCGCTCCGCACCCGCGGCGATCGCCGCGGCGCTCGCACGCCTCGACGGCGACCCAGACGTGGAGGTGATCGTGCTCGCCCGCGGCGGCGGAAGCCCCGAGGATCTGCTGCCGTTCTCGGACGAGGTCGTGCTGCGCGCGGTGGCCGCGTGCTCGACGCCGGTGGTCTCGGCGATCGGCCACGAGCAGGACACGCCGCTCGTCGACCTCGTCGCCGACGTCCGCGCCGGCACGCCCAGCCTTGCGGCGAGGCTGGTGGTGCCCGACCACGCCGCGGCATGCGCCGAGCTCGACGCCCTGCTCGCCCGCGGCGCGCGCGCACTGGAGGGCGGGGCCGCCCAGGCGCGGCGCACGCTCGAGCTCCTGGCCACCCGGCCCGCCTTCGCCCGGCCGCTCTCGTGGATCGATGTGCGCCGGGCCGCGCTCGCGACGACGGCGGACCGCCTGGCGCAGCTGCCGGCCCTTCGCCTCGAGCGCGAGGGGGCGCGAGTCGCGAGCGCCCACGGCAGGCTGCGCGTGCTGGGGCCGGGCGCCACGCTCGAGCGCGGCTACGCGATCGTCCAGGATGCCGCCGGAGCCGTCGTCCGCGATGCCGCCGGCGTCCGCGTGGACGACCGCGTCGGCGTGCGCCTCGCCCGGGGCCGGCTGGTCGCGCGCGTCGAGGAGGCCGAGGCGTGACCGACGAGCTCTCGTTCGAGCAGGCCCGCGACGAGCTCGAGGAGATCGTCCGCCGGCTCGAGGACGGGCGGACGTCCCTGGACGAGGCGCTCGCGCTGTGGGAGCGCGGCGAGGCGTTGCACGCGCTCTGCCGGGCGAAGCTCGATGCCGCCGAGGAACGCGTCGCGGAGCTCCTGGAGCGGCTCGGCCGGCCGGGCCGCCCGGATTCGCTCAGCTGAGCCGTCAGCGGACGGCGAATCCGGCCTCGCCGGCGGGCGCCTCGGCGTCGATGTCGACGTCGGTCACGACCGATCCGCGCGGGCCGCGGCGGCAGAACTCGACGAGCGCATCGACCGCGTCCGGCTCGCCCTCGAAGGCGGCCTCGACCTGGCCCGTCGGCAGGTTGCGGACGAAGCCGCCGACCCTGCGGGTGCGGGCCCGCTCGAGGACGGCGTAGCGGAAGCCGACGCCCTGGACGGCGCCGCTCACGAGGACACGCCGGCGCACCGTGGTCATCGTCAGATGGTAGGCCGAGGCTACGCGTCCGCAGCCGGCGCGGCGGCCCCGGGCTTCAGCACGAGCCAGTCGTAGAGCCCCATCGCCGCTGCGGCGCCCGCCGGGCAGGCGAGGAGATACACCCAGATCGAGGTGAACGTCCCTGTCACGAGGTCGGGCCCGAGCGTCCGGGCCGGGTTCATGCTGGCGCCGGTGAGCGGCCCGCCCATGAAGATGTCGAACGTGATCACGAAGCCGATGGGAAGGCCGGCGACGACTCCGAGCGAGCCGCGCTCGTCCACGGCGACGGCGAAGATGACCCACCCGAGGAAGAACGTGAGGATGAACTCGACCAGGAGGGCCTGGCCGTCGCCGACGCTCTGGCCCGGCACCGTCCGGCCGAGCGTCCCCTCCGCCGGGAGCGCCGCCTTGAGCAGGAGCGCCGCCAGGATGCCGGCGCCGAACTGGCCCACCCAGTAGGCCACGGCGTCGCGGTTCGAGAGCCGCTTCGTCATCCAGAAGCCGAACGTCACAGCCGGGTTGAAGTGGCCGCCCGACACGTGGCCGACCGCGCACACCATCACGCCGATCACGAGGCCGTGCGCGAACGCGACCCCGGTCAGGTCGGCGCCGAGCGCGCCGGCGCCGGCGCCGACGAAGATGAGGGCGAACGTGCCGACCGCCTCGGCCACGACCTTCTGCAGGAGCTCGCGCTGCTCCGACCCCATCGCGGTGAGCATGCGGGCAAGCCTAAAGAGGGCTCCGGACGGAAGGGATTCCGCGGCGGCCGGCGAAGGTGGGCGTTCGTTCCCGACCCGGAGGAGGCACGTGCGTCTTCGCTTCGCGACGCTCGCGGCCGTGGCCGCGCTCTCACTCGTCACGGCATCGACCGCCCAGGCGGGCCGCTACGTGGTCCGGTGGGGCGACACGCTCACCTGGATCGCGGAGGCCCACGGCGTGAGCCTGCACCGGCTGGCGCGCATGAACCACCGCGACCCGTACGCCGTGTTGCCCGCGGGCACCGTGCTGCGCGTGCCGGGGACCGGCCGCGTCCGCGCGGGCGGCGGCGGCCGCTACACCGTGCAGTGGGGGGACACCCTCACCTGGATCGCGGCGCGCTACCACACCGGGCTTCGCCGGCTCGCGCGGATGAACGGCCTGCGGCCGTACGGCGTCCTGCTGGCGGAGACGACCATCCGCATCCCCGGCGCCGCCGGCCGTTCCCAGTCCCCTTCCCACCGCCGCTCGGCGCCGGTGCACCGGCGCACGCGGGGCTGGCGAGGCCGGTATCGCGTGCGCCGCGGCGACACCCTGACGGCCATCGCGGCCCGATTCGGCGTCGGCATCCACCGCCTGGCATGGCGGAACGGCCTTCGCATTCACGGCATCCTCGTCGCGGGAAGAACGCTCCGCGTGCCGGCGCACCCGCACGCTCGGACGCCGTCCTCGGCGGCGCCGGCGCCCTGGTCGGTGGGGTGGTCGATCGATCACTGGAGCGCCCACTACGGGGTCGACCCTCACCTCGTCCGCGCGATCGCCTGGCAGGAGTCCGGCTTCAACCCCACCGCGCTCTCGCCGGCGGGCGCCTGGGGCGCGATGCAGGTGATGCCGGCGACGTGGCGATGGGTCGAGCGGTCGCTCATCGGCGTGCCGGTCGCGCGCACGCCGGACGGCAACGTCCGCGTCGGCGTCGCGCTGCTTCGCCACCTCCTGATCGAGTTCGGCGGGAATGAGGCGAATGCGGTGGCAGCGTACTACCAGGGCGAGCGCGCCACCCGCTTGTTCGGCATCCTGCCGATGAGCCGCTCCTACGTCCGAAACGTGCTCGCGCTGCGCACGCGGCTCTGAGCGCCTCGAGCCCGGTCCGGCACCGCAATTGCGGGGTCAGGCACGGAATTGCGGTGCCATACCGAACCCTGGCGTGGGAGTGAACGTCAGTCGTCCACCTCATGCGCACGCGGTGCCACGCCGACCGCGACAACTGAGATCGCCGAGCATCTCGAGGAGAGGTCGGTCCGGCCCCGCAATTGCGGTGTCAGGCAGGGAGACCGGCCGGGCATCCTCGGGCTCGTGATTCGCCAGGACGGCGAGCCGTTCGAGCGCGAGCTGGTCCCGGGCGTCTCAGTAAGGGCGCGGTTCCGGGGACGCCTCGCTCAGGCTACGCCAGTGAAGGAGTGCGGAACCGAGAGCGGCCAGCGCGAGGATCCCACTCGCAGCCCAGAGCAGCTCGGCTCGGAGGGGGTGGAGCCGATGGACACCACATCTGACGTCAGCCCAGAAGGCGTACTGCGCAGGCGGACACCCCGGCGGAGGCGTGGACATCATCCGCCACGTCACGATGCCA
>DASQXS010000340.1:0-3915 GCA_035639615.1 Gaiellales bacterium
CTTCTCCAGTATTGGCCGGTGTGCGCCTGCGTGGATAGCAGGCGCGTCCCGAACCCTGTCAAGCCTGCGGCTTGACAGGTCCTGCGTCCTAGCATCGCTCGGTTTTCGCTCGCCATCGACACCACCAACGTTGCCGGCCACGCGACTAGTTCGTCAGCAGAGGCCCGCCGGGCTGGACGTGCCGCAGTCGTTGCCGGTGAGCACGTTCCCCGAGCCGGAGCCGTCGTACCGCAGGTCCTTCGTCCGGTTTCGGTGGATGAAGTTGCCCGTGATGACGTCGTTCGTTGGAGCGGCGCCCCCGACCGCCGATGCGCTCAGAAGCACGATCCCGCCCGACGTGAACGTCGGCCCGCTGGGGCGGTTCCTCGTCACGCGGTTGCCCGACACGTGGCCGTGCGTGGTGCCGAGGAGCAGGATTCCGACGCCGGACAGCGGCGGCCCCTCCGCGGCGGGGCAGGCCTTCCGGTTGTGGAACACGCGGTTGTGCGCGATCCGCACGAACCCATCGGCGCCGGGCTCACCCGTGTCGAGCGCCATGACGCCGACGCAGTTCCCGTGCGACCGGTTTTTCGTGATCGAGCCGTGCTCGGAGTCTCGGAAGAAGAACCCGAACTCCGCACCGACCGCGGTGTTGCGGGTCATGACTGCGCGGGCATCGGGCGAGTCGCCAACGTAGAAGCCGGCCTCGTCGCCGCCGGCCGCGTGGTTTCCGCGGAAGACGATGCCGTGCTGAAGGAATCCGGCCATGCCGTACTCCGTGTTGCCAATGGCGCTGTTCCCGGCGATCGTCGAGTGCTCGGCGTTGAACAGGATGATGCCCGTCGACGAGAACCCGACCACCCGGAGGCCGCTGATGCGGGTGCCGACGATTGGCGCCGCCGGAGCCCCGGTCTGGTCGAACGAGCCGACGGCGCAGATCCCGTTCACAGACACGATCTGCCCGCCCGAACCGGTGTCGTTGCACGGGCTCTGGCGCGGATGGACGCGCGGCCGCAGGATCGTCCCGTGGCGGCCGCTGCCGGCGCCGACGAGGGTGATGTGGCTGTCGGTGATGGTGACGTTGTCATGGTAGACACCGGCGGCGACCTTGATCGTGTCGCCGGGGTTCGCGGCATTCACTGCGGCCTGGATCGATTGGCCGGGATGCACGTGGATCACCTTTGCCTGGGCGATTCCGGCGAGCGCCAGCCAGGCGCCTGCCGCGATCCCCACCGCCAGGCCGCGGCGGATCAGGTCTCGCATCGTTCCCCCTCCTGGGTCGGGTACCGAAACTCCCCCGTACTACCCGGTTCGGGAACCGGTCAATCCCGCCTCCCGCAGGGCGCGCAGGACGACCGGATCGACGCGCGACGCATGGAGCCGCTCCTCCAGGTTCGCCGCGCTTGCCCACGTCCGCAGCGACTCGTGGACGTCGCCCGTGTAGCCGAGGGCGGCCAGGCGTTCGCGCACCTCGGCCTCGACCTGCTCGATGGGGATCAGATCCGCCTCTGGCGTCTTGCCGAACATGAGGTCGTGAAGGGCGTAGATCCGCGAGAGCTCGGTGATCGGGGCCTCGTGGTCGTCCACGCGCAGGTCGATCAGGATGTCGTTGTTGCCGCCGTAGCCGCCGCCGGACCGGCGGACGATGAGCGAGGCCGACTGGCGGCCGCGGCGATCCCCGCCGGCGTCGTCGCCGGCGGCCAGGGCCGCGAGCAGCCGCTCCGCGAGCGGCCCGCTGCTCCCGGCGAACGTATCCGCCATCGCGTCGACGACCTCCGGGCCGGTGAGGATGTTGCCCTGGGCGGCGAAGCAGGGGCCGGTGCGGCCGCCGGCCCAGTCGAAGCACTCGCTGCCGGTGTAGGTCGCCCCGCGGCCCTCGGCGTCGACGATGCCCGCCTGCCGCTCCTCGCGGCCCGGGTCGACCGCCACGAGCCGGTCGAGGGCGGTCTGCGCGTCGACCCCAGAGGCAAGGAGCGCCAGGCCGTCGGGCCCGTAGGCGACGTTGGCGTAGCTCTGCGTCGCGACGGCGCCGATGTCGCCGCGCGCCCACGGGACGACGGCGCCGACCGCCAGGAACTTCGAGGCGACCGCGACGCCCCACTCGCGGGCCTCGAGGTCGCAGCCCACCAGCGAGAACGTCACTCGATCGTGCCGCCGGGCTCGATCTCGTGCACCTCGACGCCTGTCACCCCGCGTGCCTCGAGCTCGTCGCGCACCTGCTGCGGCCTGCCCACCAGGGGCGGGAAGGTACCGTAGTGCATGGGCACGACCTGCTTCACGCCCAGGAGCTCGATCGCTTTCGCCGCCTCCCTCGGGCCCATCGTGAAGAAGTCCCCGATCGGGAGCATCGCAACGTCGGGCGCGTACAGCTCCCCGATCAGGGCCATGTCGCCGAAGACGCACGTATCCCCGGCGAAGTAGATGACGAAGCCGTTCTCCAGCCGGACAATGATGCCCGCCGGCTCGCCGGTGTAGACGATGGCGCCGTTCTCGTCCGGAAGGCTCGATGAGTGGTGGGCGTGCGTGAGCGTGATGCGCAGCCCCTCCGCCTCGGTGTTGCCGCCTTTGTTCATCCCGACCGTGTTCTCGACGCCCTTGGACTCGAACCAGGCCATGAGCTCGATCATGCCGACGACGGCCTTCGGCTTCTTCTCCTGCGCGAGGCGGATGACGTCCGCGGTGTGGTCGGTATGGCCGTGGGAGACCAGCATCACGTCGATCGGGCCGGGGTCGGTCATGTCCGGCGGGGTCTTGGGGTTGCCCGAAACGAACGGGTCGAACAGGACCCGCTTCCCTCCGGGCGTCTCCAGGACGAAGGTGGAGTGGCCCAGCCAGATCAGCTTGGCACCGTTCAGCGACATGCGATCACCCTCCTCGCCTCGACTGCGAGCGGACACTAGATGATTGAAGGAGCGGCGCGGGCGATGGCGAAGTGCCGGATGTGGCTCCGATCACGCCGACCTGGATCGCCCTCACCGGAACGTCCGCCGCGGTGGCCGCCGGCGCCTTGCCGCCCGTTGCCGCCCTGTACGTGACGACCGTCTCCGTCGCGGTGCTCATGGGCGCCGCGTTCATGGGCTATCTCGTCGCCGTGGACGACCCGCGCCCGGTGGCGCTCTACGAGGCGGCGGTGAGCGCCGTCGCCGGCGCGCTCCTCCTGGCCGACGTCACCCTGCGATTCCCCGACATCGTGATCGGCTCGGCCCCGGCGACGGCCGAGCGGCTGGCGCTCGCCGCGCTCGCGCTGGTCGCGGCGTCCGCGATCGCGGCCGCCGTCCCGTGGCCGCGCCTGCAGCAGTTGGCGGACGTTCATGCCCGGCCGCGGCTGCGCCGGCTCGGACGCTGACGCCGGCCCCGCCGGGGCGCTCTGGCGCACGCACCCGCCGCGTAATATGCTCGAACCATCCCAGACGTGCGGCCATCCGTCCAGGCGTGTGCGGCGTGCGGGAACCAGGTTCCCGGCACCTATCGCTTCTGCCCCTGGTGCGCGGCGCCGCTCCGTTCGAAGCTGGTCGAGTTCTTCCATCCCCACCCGGCCTTCGCGGGCGAGGGCGGCGGCCGGGCGCTTCGGGTGTCGCGGTACCTCGGCGGCGGGCCGGACGAGCGCCACGTCCGGCTCAGCATCTGGGACGACGAGAGCACGGCCGAGGCGGTGATCCCGCTCGAGGAGGCCGAGGCCGAGCGCATGGCCCGGTTCCTGCTCGAGCCTGCGGGGGCGGCTAGGAGGCCGCGCTCGGTGTGGGCGCGGCTGGGCGACCTTCTGCGCTGACGAGTGGGTCGTCCGGTGATGTTGCCGGCGTCGATGGCGAGCGAAAGGCACGCGATGCTAGGACGCAGGGAGCGCCAATAGTGAACCTATTGGCGCGACCGAGGACACCGCAGCAGTCGCAAGGCTCTGCCTTGCGACGTTCGGGAGCGATCTGCTACCCAGCAGAT
>DASQXS010000341.1:0-2088 GCA_035639615.1 Gaiellales bacterium
ACAGCCTTCGTCCAGGGAGGTCACGAATACCTTGTTCCATTGCTTCCCGACCGCGGTCCCGACGGATTGGGGCGGGCGAGGACCTGGGATTGGCCCCAGTCCGTTCGCGAGGTGACTCCGGAGGAGGCTGCCGAGACACAGGTGGATGTCGTCCTCCTGCAACGCCCGGCGGAACTGAATGGGCTTGCCGAGCGCTGGCTTCGCCGGCGCCCAGGCCGTGATCTGCCCGCCATCTACCTGGAGCACAGCGCGCCCGAGGGGCCGATCACCGACATGCGTCACCCGGCGGCCGATCGTCCCGATCTGACGCTGGTCCACGTGACGCACTTCAACGCCCTCTTCTGGGATGGAGGCAGCACCCCCGTGCGCGTGATCGAGCACGGGATCGTCGACCCGGGCTATCGCTATACCGGCGAGCTGCCGCGGGTCGCCGTCGTCATCAACGAAGCGCCTCGCCGCGGCCGAGTGACCGGGACCGATCTCCTACCCCAACTCGGCAACGATGTTCCCCTCGACCTCTTTGGAATGGGCGCCTCGGCCCTGGGCGGGATCGAAGACCTGCCCCAGGCCCGGCTGCACGACGAAATGGCGCGCCGCCGAGTCTATCTGCATCCGATTCGCTGGACCTCGCTCGGATTGTCACTGATTGAAGCCATGCAGCTGGGCATGCCAGTGGTCGCGCTCGACACGACCGAAGTGCGGGAGGCGGTTCCTCCGGACGCGGGCGTCGTATCGAACCGGGTGGACGTGCTGCGAGCTGCCCTGAAAACGATGACTCGGTCGCCCGACGACGCCCTTCGCATGGGCCGCGCCGCGCGGGAGGTGGCCTTGCGGCGCTACGGGCTCGAGCGATTCTTGCGGGATTGGGACCAGGTCCTGGAGGAGGTGACGCGATGAAAGTGGCCATGGTATCGGAGCACGCGAGCCCCCTGGCCGCGCTTCGCCCCAACCAGATCTCGGCCATCGCGGGCGCCGGCGGGCTGGGCGGCGCCGATGCCGGAGGCCAGAACGTGCACGTCGCCGCGCTGGCCACTGCGATCGCACGGCGCGGCGTCCAGGTCACGGTCTACACGCGTCGGGATCGGTCCCCGCTCCCACGCGTGGTGCACATGGCACCCGGCGTCGCCGTCGAGCACGTGGATGCCGGCCCCGCGCGGCCTCTCCCGAAGGACGAACTGCTGCCGCATATGGACGCGTTCTCGGCCTGGCTGCGCCGCACATTCCTCGAGGACCCGCCCGACATCGTGCATGCCCACTTCTGGATGTCGGCTTATGCCGCGCTCAAGGCGGCCAAGACGCTAGGAATTCCGGTGACGGTGACCTTCCACGCCCTGGGCATCGTCAAGCGGCGTCACCAGGGAGCCCAGGACACCAGTCCGGCTGAGCGGCTCGCGATCGAGCAAGACGTCATCCGCCAGGCCGAGCAGATCATCGCCACCTGCAGCGACGAAGTGTTCGAGCTGGTCCGGCTGGGCGCTGACAGGAAACGCGTTAGAGTCGTTCCCTGCGGCGTCGACCTGCGGGCGTTCTGCCCGGACGGACCCGCGGAGCCGCGCTCCGCCCACCCACGGCTTGTGGTCGTCAGCCGCTTCGTCGCCCGCAAAGGCATCGACGATGCCATCCGTGCCCTGGCCCAGCTATCGGACGCCGAGCTGATCGTCGCCGGCGGGCCGTCGAGCCCGCACGAGTTCGAGCGTGACCCAGAGACGCGCAGGCTGCGGGCGATCGCGAGGGAGCTCCGAGTCGAAGGGCGCGTCGACTTCCGGGGCGGCATCGATCGGGACGCCGTCCCCCGCCTGCTGCGCTCGGCCGACATCGTGGTCAGCGTGCCGTGGTATGAGCCGTTCGGCATCGTCCCCGTGGAAGCCATGGCCTGCGGCGTGCCCGTGATTTCCTCCGCGGTCGGTGGCCAGATTGATACCGTCGTCGACGGAGTGACCGGCCTTCACGTTCCTCCCCGGGATCCCGCCACCCTCGCCCGGGCGATCAAAACGTTGCTGGAAGACTCCGCACTGCGGCACAGGCTGGGCACGGCTGCTGCCCGGCGGGCGCCTGCTCGCCTGCGGCAACGGAGGCAGCGCCGCAGAG
>DASQXS010000342.1:0-8812 GCA_035639615.1 Gaiellales bacterium
CGGCGGCGGATGCGCGCCACCGCCGGCGGGAGCAAGTAGGTGGCGAGCGCCTCGCCGGCCGACACCGCGAGCCGGGCCCACTCCGCCGAGGCGGCCCGATCGACGGCTGCGTCCGCGTCTGCCGCGAGCCGGAGCGCGGCCTCGGCGTGTGGGAGGAGCGCGCTCCCGGCCGCCGTGAGGACGACGTGCCGGCCGCCGCGGACGAAGAGCGGCGTCCCGACCCGGGCCTCGAGCGCGCGCACGAGCTGGCTCACCGTCGGCTGGGTGACGCCCATCGCCTCGGCGGCGCGGGTGAATCCGGCGGCGGCCGCGACCTCGGTGAAGGCGCGCACCTGCGCAGTCGGAAACATTGCCATCTCCCTATTCTACGAGCGGTTCGCGATGCATTGCCTATCCAGGGCTCTGGGCTAGGGTGCGGCGGTGAGCCGGCAGCGAACGATCCTGATCCTGGCGGTCGCCTCCCAGGCGGCCTTCTCCATGATCACGTTCGGCCTGCCGGCGATCGGCGTGGAGATCCGCCATCGGTTCGACCTCGGGCCGGCCGGCTTCGGGGCGGTCTTCGCCGCGGTGGGGCTGGGTTCGGCGGCGGCGCTGATCCCGGCCGGAGCCCTGGTCGATCGCGTCGGCGGGCGGCGTGTGCTCGTCGCCGGCGGGCTGCTGAACGGCGCCGGCCTGCTCCTGGCCGCCGTCGCCGGGTCGGCCGAGACGTACGCCGCCGCGCTCGTCCTCGCCGGAATCGGCGGGGCCGCGGTCCCGGTCGCGGGGATGACGGCGCTCTTGCGCGTCTTCGAGCCGGAGAGGCGGGGGATGGCGATGGGATGGCGCCAGCTCGGCGTCCCGCTGGGCGGCACGCTCGGGTCGGCGATCCTGCCCGCGCTCGCGGCGCTTGGCGGCGTACGGCTGGCAATGGCCGGTGCGGGCGTTGCGGCCGCAGCGACGGCGCTGGCGTTCGCCGTCGTCTCGGACGACCGGCCGGCGGCCACGGGCATCGGCTCCGGCCAGAGCGTCCTCGGCGTCCTCCGCATCCCCGGCTTCAAGCCCCTCCTGGCGGTAGGGCTGCTCTACGTGCTCGCCCTGGGCGCGATCCTGGCCCACTACGTCGGGGCGCTGCGCGACGCCGGCCTCTCGAGCGCCGCCGCGGCGGCGGGCTTCGCGGCGCTCAACATCACGGCCGCGCTCTCGCGGATCGTGTGGGGTCGGGTCGCCGACGGCGACGGCGGCACGCGCCGGGCCCGGACGCTGCGCGACATCGGCATCCTCACGGTCGGCGCGACCTGCCTCATGCCGCTCGTGCTGGCGGCCCAACCACCGGTCGCGGTCGCCTTCGGCGTCGTCGTGGCCTTCGGCGCGTTCGGGATGAACGGCGTGCTCTATCTGCTCGCGGGCGAACTGGCGGGCCCGTCGCGGGCGGGACGAGCAGTCGGAGTAGCGTCCACGGTCGTCTTCGGGACGGGTTCGCTTGCGGCCCCCATCGCTGGGCTCGCGATCGAGCGGACCGGCTACGACGCGGTGTGGGTGATGTCGGCCGTGGTCGCGGCGACCGGCGCGCTCACGGCGTGGCGATGGCTCGAGCCGGCGGCGGTCGTCGCGGTGGAGCCCGAGGTCGTGCAGGTCGCCGCGCCGGCGCGGTAGCCGCTCGTCAGAGCGGGACCGGGCAGTCGGTGCACGCCACCAGACGCACCTGGGCTCCGGGGCGGGCCCACCTGCCCGGCGCGTAGCCGCGGGCGTCGATCGGGGCGACGAAGTACCGTGGCCGTTGGGCCGCGACGGCGAACGTGAACGTTCCGTCCGGCCCGGTCCGAGTCGTCATGATCGGCTTGGGCGGGTTGGCCATGACCGGCCCGACCGTCGTGATCGGGCGGGTATAGAGGCCGATCCTGATCCCGGCCTCCGGGGAGCCGCCGTTGGGATGGGCGGAGTCGGTGCCGAGAAGGACGCCCGCGACCGTCGCCCCGGCGCCGGTCGAGCCGGGCGGCTGCGAGCCGCCGCCACCTCCGGCAGCCTGCCCGCAGCCGGCGGCGAAGGCCAGCACGACAAGAGCGGCAATGAGGGAACGGCTCCGCATATCCCTTTAGTCGGCGTGTCCGGCCGAAAGGTTCACTTCGGGCGTCGCGCCAGCATGACGATGCGGCGCGAGTCCTTCTCGAGGTCGGAGCCGTCGAGGCCGCCCCACAGCCGCTCCACCTCGAGGCTCGCCCCGGCGGCCATGGCGGTGAGCTCGGGCGCCGTGTATGCGCGGTGCGAGAAGCGGCGCTCGCGGCGCTCGCCACCGCTGGTGACCGTCCAGCACGTCTCGAACCGGCCCCGCGCCGTGTCGTAGGCGCGCTCCTCGAGCAGGATCGTCCCGTCCCCGAGCTCGTGCCATCCGCGCCTCGAAGCGCGGGAAAACGCCCACCGGGTTGATGGTCTCCAGCAGGCACGCGCCGCGGGGCACGAGCGCGGCCGCCACCCGCTCCAGAACCAGCCGGTCGTCTGCCTCGTCGGCGAAGTATCCGAACGCCGTGAACATGTTGATGACCGCGTCGAACTCGCCCTCGAAGCCGATCCGGCGCATGTCGGCCAGCTCGAGGCGAACGTCGACGCCTGCCTCCGCCGCCCGGGTCGCAGCCAGCTCGAGCGACGGCTCGCTCAGGTCGACCCAGGTGACGACGCAGCCGCGCCGCGCCAGTTCGACGCTATGGCGGCCGTGTCCGCAGGCTAGGTCGAGCACGCGCGCGCCATCTGTAAGGCCGAGCGCCAAGGCGAGGAAGTCGACCTCGGCCGCCGTCGCCTCGGCCGGGGAGCGGTGGATCGCAAGCCGCGGGTGTTCCTCGTCGGAGAAGCGGTCGAACCAGTCCGGCTCAGCCGTACTCATAGAACCCGCGCCCCGACTTCCGTCCGAGCCGGCCCGCCTCGACGTAGCTTCGCAGGAGCGGGCACGGCCGGTACTTGGAGTCGCCGAGGCCCTCGTGCAGGACCTCCATGATCGCGAGGCAGGTGTCGAGCCCGATCAGGTCGGCCAGCTGCAGCGGCCCCATGGGATGGTTCATCCCCAGCCGCATGACGGTGTCGATCGACTCGCGGTCGCCGACGCCCTCCATCAGGCAGTACACGGCCTCGTTGATCATCGGCAGGAGAATGCGGTTCGAGATGAACCCGGGGTAGTCGCGCGCCTCGGCCACGGTCTTCCCCATCCGCTCGGCGGCGGCGCGGACGGCGGCGGCGGCCTCGTCGGACGTCTCCAGCCCGCGCACCAGCTCCACCAACGGCATCAGCGGCACCGGGTTCATGAAGTGCATGCCGACGACCCGGTCGGGCCGCGACGTGGCGGCGGCGAGCCGGGTGATCGGGATCGAGCTCGTGTTCGAAGCGAGGACGGCGCCGTCGCCCGCCGCGTCGTCGAGCTGCCGGAAGATACCGAGCTTGAGATCGACGTCCTCGGTAGCCGCCTCGACGGCGAGCCCGGCCGGGACAGGCTCGGGTGCGGTGGCGATCCGGGCCAGCGCCGCGCCGGCGTCAGACTCCTCCACCCTCCCCTTCTCGACCAGCTTGGCCAGCGACGCCTCGATGCCGGCCCGGGCCCGCTCGAGCTGGCGGGGCTCGACGTCGACCAGTGTCACCTCATATCCGGCGACGGCGGCGACCTGCGCGATGCCGGCGCCCATCTGGCCGGCGCCGACGACGCAGACCGCGTCCGTCACGGGGCGAAGACCTCGAGCACCGTCGCATCTCCCTGCGCCGCGCCCGAGCAGATCGCGGCGACGCCGATCCCGCCCCCGCGGCGGCGGAGCTCGTGGACGAGGGTTCCCAGGAGCCGCGCGCCGGAGGCGCCGATCGGATGGCCGAGGGCGACGGCGCCGCCGTTCACGTTCACCCGGTCCTCGTCCATGCCGAGCAGAGCCACCGTGTTCAGCGCGACCGAGCAGAACGCCTCGTTCACCTCGAGGAGATCGACATCGCCGATCCCCACGCCCGCCTTCTCGAGCGCGATCCGGGTGGCGGCGGCGGGCGTTCGCACGAGGTAGGCGTAGTCGTCGGCGACGTAGCCGACCCCGCGGATCGCCGCGAGCGGGGTGAGGCCGTGATCCCTTGCCCATGTGTCGGACGCGAGGACGAGCGCGGCCGCGCCGTCGTTCACACCGGGCGCGTTCCCCGCCGTCGTCGAGCCGTCCGCGACGAGCACCGGCGGAAGGGCGGCGAGCTTCTCGGCCGAGGTGTCGCGCCGCGGCCCCTCGTCGGTGTCCACCACCGTGTCGCCCTTCCTGCCCGGGACGGTGACGGGCGCGATCTCGTCGGCGAAGCGGCCCTCGTCGATCGCGGCCACGGCCCGCTGGTGCGAGCGCAGCGCCCAGGCGTCCTGCTCCTCGCGGCTGATCCCCATCTCGGCCGAGACCTGCGAGTTCTGCTCGGCCATGATCAGCCCGTCGAAGGTGCAGGTGAGCCCGTCGAAGGTCATCGAGTCGATCACGGTCCCGTCGCCCATCCGGTAGCCGAACCGGCCCTTCGGCAGGAGATACGGCGAGTTCGACATCGACTCCATGCCACCGGCGACGATGACGTCGTGCTCGCCGGCGCGGATCATCACGTCCGCGAGAGTCGCCGCGCGCATGCCCGACGCGCACACCTTGTTGATCGTCTCGGAGCCGACCGTCGGTCCGAGGCCGATCCCGACGGAGACCTGCCGCGACGGAATCTGGCCGGCGCCTGCCTGGAGCACCTGGCCCATCACCACATAGCCGACGTCGGCCGGGGCGACCCCGGAGCGCTCGAGCGCGGCCGCCGCCGCGCGCGTCCCCAGCTCCGGCCCGGACAGGCCGGCGAGGCCGCCGCCGAGCTTGGCGAAGGGCGTCCGGGCGGCGCTCAGGATGACGGTCTGCGCCATCAGGCGGTGACCGGGGTCGAGTGGCGGGCGACGACCTGCCAGCGGCCGTCCATCCGAGCCCAGACGTCGGTCAGGAGGAAGCCGAGGCTGAGATCGACGCCGTCGTGCTCCGCCGTCTGGCGGTACCGCGACCGAACCACCGCCGCCTCCCCGTACACGTCGACGCGGAGCTCCTCGTACTCGAACGCCGAGATGGTGTAGCCGCCGAGCGCCGCCTCGAGCCACTCAGCCCTCGTGAACACCCTCGCCGGCCGGCCGGGAGCGGCGCCGGCCGTGAGCGTGTACTCCTCGGCAAGCAGGGACTCGAGCCGGTCGCGATCGCGCCGCGCGACGGCGTCCATCCACTCGTTCTGGAGCTCGATCAGCTCGGACTGGGCAGATTCAACTTGACTCATGGGCAGCTTTGCAGCATAGTCACGCCGTGCAATCGACCCAGGCGCAGTGGTGGTGGCGACGCGAGCGAGGTGCGGCCCGCTAGCTCCGCCGCGGCATCCGCGCTTCGCACGAGCCTCTCCGCCCACCCGGGCGAGGGGCTTTTTTGATGGCATGACGACCCTCTCAACAGAACGACACACACGCGAGCTCCCCGCCGACCTGATCACGCCGGTCGGCGCCTACCTACGCCTGCGCGAGGCGCTGGGGGCGCCCGCGTTCCTGCTCGAGTCCGTTGAGCGGGGCGAGCAGGTGGGGCGGTACTCGTTCCTCGCGGCCGGGCTCGACGCGGTGGAGACGCTCGAGCAGGCCGCGGCGTTCGCCGCCTCCCGGCCGGGGCCCGACCGCGGCGCCCCTCCCTTCGCGGGTGGCGCGGTCGGGTTCCTGAGCTACGACTGGGTCGCCGAGCTCGAGCCGGTGCCGCTCCCACCCGCGAACGGGGCGGACGCCGGCCTGCCGGTGATGCGGTTCGTGTGCGCCGAGACGGTCGTCGCCTTCGACCACGTCCGCCGCACCGTGACGGTGACCGGTGCGCGCGTGGACGTCGACCGCGCCGTTGACGCGCTCGGCGCCTCGCTGGCCGTCCCCACCGCCGAGCCGCTCGCGCCCGGCGAGGCCGTCGCCGAGATGACCCGGGAGGGCTACACCGCCGCGGTCGCCCGGGCGAAGGAGCACATCGCCGCCGGGGACGCGTTCCAGATCGTCCCTTCGCAGCGCGTCCGCCGCAGCACCGCGGCGACGCCGGCGGCGATCTACCGCGCGCTCCGCGCGATCAACCCCTCCCCGTACATGTTCCTGCTGGACATGGGCGACTACCAGCTGATCGGCTCCTCGCCGGAGACGCACGTGCGCCTCGACCTGGATGGGACGTGCGAGCTGCGGCCGATCGCCGGCACCCGCCCCCGCGGCGGCGGCCCGGACGCCGACGATGCGCTCGCCGCCGAACTCCTCGCCTCGGAGAAGGAGCGGGCCGAGCACGTCATGCTCGTCGACCTCGCCCGGAACGACCTCGGCCGGGTGTGCCTGCCCGGGTCGGTGCGGGTCGAGCGGTTCATGGACGTCGAGCGGTACTCGCACGTGATGCACCTGGTGTCGCGCGTCTTCGGGCAGATCGCCCCGGGCCGGGACGCGCCGGCGCTCCTGCGGGCCACGTTTCCCGCGGGCACGGTGTCGGGAGCGCCGAAGGTGCGGGCCATGCAGATCATCTCGGAGCTCGAGGGCCGCCGCCGGGGGGCGTACGCCGGCGCCGTCGGCTGGCTCGGCTACGGCGGCGACATGGACACCTGCATCGCGATCCGCACGATCGTCCTCCGCGACGGCGTCGCCTACATCCAATCGGGCGGCGGGATCGTCGCCGACAGCGATCCCGACGAGGAGTACCACGAGGCGATGAACAAGGTCGCGGCGCTCGGCACGGCGATCGACCGGGCCGAAACGGGGGTGTACGGGCGATGACCGCGCGGGTGCTCGTCATCGACAACTACGACTCCTTCACCTACAACCTCGTCGACTACAT
This sequence comes from Gaiellales bacterium, assembly GCA_035639615.1. Classification (GTDB taxonomy): domain Bacteria; phylum Actinomycetota; class Thermoleophilia; order Gaiellales; family JAICJC01; genus JAICJC01. The sequence continues at coordinate 6,810 of DASQXS010000342.1, forward strand.
CGCCACGGCCGGGGCCGAGGTGCGGGTCGAGCGGAATGACGCCGTATCGGCCGAGGAGGCGGAGGCGTGGCAGCCGACGCACCTCGTCGTCTCGCCCGGGCCGGGCAGGCCCCGGGAGGCGGGCGTGTCGGAGGCGGTCGTGAGGCGCCTCGCCGGCCGAGCGCCCATCCTCGGCGTCTGTCTCGGCCATCAGGTGATCTGCGAGCTCTACGGCGGCCGCGTCGACCGGGCGGCGCGGATCGTCCACGGCAAGCCCGACGAGGTCACCCACGACGGCTCGCCGCTCTTCGCCGGGATCCCGAACCCGTTCGAGGCGGGCCGCTACCACTCGCTCGCCGCGCTCTCCCCCATCCCGGAGGAGCTGGTGGTCACGGCGCGTACGCCCGACGGCGAGGTGATGGGCGTCCGCCACCGGACCGACCCCACCCACGGCGTACAGTTCCACCCGGAGTCGGTGTTGACGCCGCACGGGCGGCGCCTGATCGAGAACTTCCTGGCGATGGAGGGCGGCCGGTGATCACGAGCGCGATCAAGCAGCTCGTCGAGGGGCGCAACCTCTCGGGCGAGGAGGCCCACGTCGCCATGATGCAGGTGATGTCGGGCGACGCGTCGCCGGCCCAGATCTCGGGGTTCCTGGTGGCGCTCAGGATGAAGGGCGAGACGCCCGAGGAGATCGCCGGGTGCGCGCGGGCGATGCGCGCGCACGTGACGCCGGCCCGGCCGTCCCGGTCAGAGCTCGTCGACACGTGCGGAACCGGCGGGGACGGCTCGGACACGTTCAACATCTCGACGTCGGCGGCGCTCGTCGCGGCCGCCGCCGGCGCCGTCATCGCCAAGCACGGAAACCGGGCCGTGTCCTCGCGGTGCGGCTCGGCCGACGTGCTCGAGGCGCTGGGCGTCCGAATCGACCTCTCCCCGGCGGACGTCGCCGCGTGCATCGACGAGGTCGGCTTCGGCTTCCTCTTCGCCCAGGCGCATCACCCGGCGATGCGGCACGCGGGCCCGATCCGGCGGGAGCTCGGGATCCGCAGCGTCTTCAACCTGCTCGGCCCGCTCACGAACCCGGCCGGGGCGCGGCGCCAGGTGGTCGGCGTCTACGCCGAGGCGCTCGTGGAGCCGATCGCCCACGTCCTGTCGAAACTCGGCGCCGAGCACGCGCTCGTCGTGCACGGCGCCGGCGGGCTGGACGAGCTCACGCCCACGGGCGAGAACCTGGTCGCGGAGGTGCGGGACAGCGCCGTCACGCTCTCGACGCTCGACCCGGCGCCGCTCTCGACCGGCCCGGTGCCGGGGTCGCCGGATGACCTGCGCTGCGGCGGAGACCCGGCCCAGAACGCCGCGGTCATCCTGACCGTCTTCGACGGCGAGCGGGGGCCGCGGCGCGACGCGGTCATCCTGAACGCCGCGGCGGCCCTGCTCGTCGGCGGCGTCGTCGCGGACTGGGAGGCGGGCATCGACCTGGCCGTGGAGACGATCGATACCGGTGCCGCCCAGGCCAAGCTCGACCAGCTCGTCGAGTTCACCCGCGCCCGGGGGGCGGCGGCGTGACCGGATACCTGGCACGGCTGGGCGGCGACGTGCGCCGCGCCGCTCCCGAGCCCACGCGCGGGTTCGCCGACGCGCTCCGGGCCGGCCCCGACGTGGCGGTCGTCGCCGAGATCAAGCGCGCGTCGCCCTCGCAGGGATCGATCGCCCCCGCGGCCGACGTGGCCGAGACCGCCCGCCGGTATGCGGCCGGCGGCGCGGCGGCGATGTCGGTGCTGTGCGCCGAGCGCGACTTCGACGGCAGCCTCGCCCATCTGACGGAGGCGCGGCGGGCGTCGCCGCTGCCCGCGCTGGCCAAGGAGTTCACGGTCTTCCCGGAGCAGATCGCCGCCCAGCGGCTGGCCGGCGCGGACGCCGTCCTCGTCATCCTGGCGATGGTGACGGATGCCGAGGCCGCCCGCCTGCTCCAGACCGCGGGGCTGCTCGGCGTCGACGCGCTCGTCGAGGCGCACACGGCG
>DASQXS010000343.1:0-2887 GCA_035639615.1 Gaiellales bacterium
CGACCTGTGCGCCGACCCGCCCAAGACATCCCGCGACGGTGCCGAGCGGCTCCGGAAGCTGCGCTCGGACAGCGGGCGCCCGACCCGTCAGAAGCGTTCAGGCGGCTGCTCGAGGTCGCGCTCGCCGAGTTCCTGGATGAGCAGCCAGACGCGCCCGTCGCGGTGCTCGAGGCTACGGTCGGCAGGTTCGTAGACGAGCTCGAGGCGCTGGTCGAGCTCTGCGTCGACCGGTAGCCGCAGGACGCTCGGAGCGGAGGCGGCCGCGGGTTCACCACGCCTGGGTGGTAGAAACCTGCGCCGGGCGGGAAGGGAGTTCGTCGACGAAGAAGGCTGGTGTGCGACGAAGGAGGCAGGTGTGGGACGAGGCAGTATGTGGTGGGCGGTGAGGTGTGCGACGACGACGGCGGTCGCGCTCGTGGTGGGTATGGTTGGCGGTGGCGCCGCCTATGCACAGTCGACCGTCGCGGCGTGGATGATGGACGAGCCGGCGGGCGCCACCGTCATGACCGACTCGTCACCCGACGGGTTCAATGGCGCGCTTCGCGGGGATGTGGTGACGGGCGTCGCGGGAGTCACCGGCCAGGCGGGCGACCGGGCCTACCGATTCAATGATGGCGCCACGTGCAATGCGTCGACGGGGACGCAGACCGGCACCGGATTTGTGGTCGTGTCGTCCGGCGTGGTCGGCATCTCGACCCCGACCCAGCCGACGTTCAATCCCGGCTCGCAGCCGTTCAGTTTCTCGATGTGGGTGAACACGACCGCCACACCGGGAACCGGGATTTGCGACTTCGACCTGATCAGAAAGGGCGGCGGCTGGAAGATGGAGATCTTCCCGTTTAACCACGTCGCGCAGCCGTACTGCGTCTGGGCAGGGATCTTGAACGGGACGCATGTCAAGGTCGGCCTGCACAAGCCGCTTCCGGTCGGGGCGATCAACAACGGGATGTGGCACAAGATCACGTGTCAGCGGACCGCCGGCGGCGAGGCGCTGATCGTCGACGGGGCGACACTGGCGAGCTCGAGCGTGGATGTCGGCTCGATCTCGAACAAGGCTGATGTGTTCATCGGCAGCCAGTCACGCGCCGAGGACTTCTACCCCGGCCTGATCGACGAGACGTCCTTCGCAGTCGGCTGATTCTCCGTCCGGAGCGGTTCCACGCGGCCAGATAGGGCTGAAGCGAGATCCCAGCGCGGACGCCGCGATACACGGTTGTGGTGCAGATGCACGGTTGCGGCTTGGGCGTCCAGCCACAGGAGCACACACGAGGCACGCCACATTTCGGCAGCGATAACCCGGCTGGCCGCAGTAGCGATCCCTGAACCTAGGAGCACTCGCCCGAGTCGATTCTCAGGACCAGGGGGTCCGGACGGAGCGGCAAGCCGGCGCCCACACGATGTCGCCAGCCTCGGAGCCGCCGCAGCGCGGGCAGGCGGGCGCGCCGGCATTGGCGGAGTGTCGTTTGGCGGCCGCACGACGCGCACGGCGCCGGCAGGGCCTTTGCCTGGACACGCTGGATCTGCTGCTCGAGGAGACGCGTCGGGCACACGCGTCGGCTGGGTGCCAATGATGGCACGGGTTGACGGCCTTCGCTGCGGACAGGGGCGGCCGTGCAGACTCCTTACAGAATCTGTAAAGCCTGATCGCGCTCGGCGGTCCCCACGACGACCGAGCCGGGGAGGCGGCGTGGCCGTCACGGGTGCGTCCGGTTGGCCAACCGTGGCGGCCGGGCCGGCGCCCGAGGGGTCAGCAAGGGCGATCACGCCCGCGAAGCCGGTTTTCCGTCCGCTACGAGGGGAGCGCCCCGCCAGCCTCGAGATCTGCCCAGCTCTGAGACCGGGCGATGCCGCAAGCTTCGAGGCGTCGCGGCAGATCGCGCCGCTGGTCACCCTTCAAGAAGCCCCTGGCAGCAGGCTGACGGCCGCGGTCGGTGGGTGCAACTTGGATCACGTCAGGATCGATGCCAGCATTCCCTGTCGATGGGCGATGCGTGAGGACGTCCGGGAATTCATCCGCCGGCTGGAGGCGGTCGGTCTCGCCATCGAGGCCACGCCTGGCCACTACCACGTTCTTCGCGATGGCAAGCCGCTCCGCAAGGCGAACGGCATGCCGATGACGTTGCCGTTCTCTCCCAGCACGACGCGCTGGCGCCGAACCGCGATCCTCGACCTTCGCAAGCTCGGCATCGACGTCTGACTGGCCGGGTGATGCGATCTGCGGCCGCTCTATTCGGATTCGCGAATCCACGATCCGGGCTGTCCTCGATCCCGGTCGAAGCGGCGCGTGCGGTCACCATGGGCGGAGGGGTGTCGAGCTTGGCGACCGTTCCGCACAAGCCTTCCGTAATCTGGATACAAGCTCGGCACGGCGACTTCGACCGCGCCTCGATCATCGACCGGACGCGGCCCGCTCGGAACGAGGGTGTACCGGATTCGTAGAGTTCGTAGAAGCCCAACCAGTGGAGGCAGCATGCCCACCATCCCCGACGCCGACCGCCACGAGCGCCGCTTTCACCACCAGATCGCCAACCACGCCAAAGCGGCCATGAGCCATCGCGACGCGCTGCGCCGCTGGATCCTCGTCGCCGCCGCCTCCGACGTGCCGCTCGTCGAGATCGCCGAAGCCGCCGGCACCACCGTCGAGCGCATCCAGGACATCATCGACCGCGACCGCATGCTCGCCGAGGAGAACCAGTGGCCGTGAACACCACGACCGCGAAAGGCTCGGCCGGAAGAGCAGCACAGAACCGGGCCCACGCGGCTCGTGCGCTCGAGCTGCTCGACCCAGCCGACCCCCAGCTCGCCTGGCTCTTCCCAGCGGGGAAGCCACCGCGCCAGAAGGCGCTCGAGGAGCTCGGCCGGATCGCCGTCACCACGGGCGCCGCGG
>DASQXS010000344.1:0-2161 GCA_035639615.1 Gaiellales bacterium
TGTCCCGGCCGCGATGCTGTTCGTCCGAAACCCCACCGGCGCCAGCCACACCCCGGCGGAGTCGGCATCGGACGACGACTGCGTCGCCGCGGCCCAGGTGCTCGCCGACGCCCTCGCCGTCCGCCTCGCCCGGCCCTGACACAGGAGGCTGTGGAAAGCGGTGTGGAAACGCTCGGCCGGCTGTGGAACTCCTGTTGGGGAACGGTGGAGTTTGCCGCACGTTGCGAGGTCGCAGGTGCGGGAAACGCCGGGAGGGCTTGACGGGCGGGTGTGGAAAGGGCGACGGTACGCGGCGCCCAACCCCCCCAACCCTCCGACGCCAGGCCCCCGCGCATTCCGTCCTCTGGGCCTGGCGTCGGACCGGTATGACTCGACCGAATCACACCCCATACGCGCCCACCACACCCCGGCCGGCGTCGTCCGATCCGCCGACGCGCCTCCTGAGCGCGCTTCTGGCCGCGGCCGGGCTACGCTCGCCTGCGGGCGCCGCGGCGGACTCGCCCAGACGCTGACCTCGCCTAGTTGGCCGCGGTGATTTCGACGCGCCGCGGCTTCTCGGCGCGCGAGCGCGGGATGCTCACGGTGAGCACGCCGTTTCGGAAGCTCGCCTCGATGCGCGATTCATCCACGCCCTCGGGGAGCATGAAGCTGCGCCGGAACTGGCCGATGACGCGCTCGCGGGTGTAGTACCCCTCGTGCTTGTCCTCCTTCTCCTCCCGACGCTCACCGGAGACCGTAAGCGAGCGGCCCTCGATCTCGATCGCGATGTCCCTCTCGATCATCCCCGGGAGATCGAAATTCAGCACCATCGCATCCTTGGTCTGCTCGACGTCGGCGACGGGCACCCAGCCGTGGTGAACCTGATCGCCGTTTCCGTGGGTGCGGCCCAGAATACGGTCGACTCGCGCTGCATGTCGGCGAGCTGCTGGAACGGGTCCCAGCGTGCAAGTGTCATAGGCATCACATTCCTCCTTCGCTGAACCAGATTTATTAGCCGCCGGAGGTCCGTGCCTAAACGCCCGGCGGGCTTCCGCCGGCGCCGACAGCTCCCTCCCGCCGCCGCTCCATCTCGGCGTTGACCTCGGCGCCGTAGAGAAGGGCCAGGCTGGCCAGCCACAGCCACGTCAGCATGATGATGACCGCGGAGACGGACCCCCAGGACTTGTTGTACGAGCCGAAGCGGCTCACGTAGACCGCGAACGCCGCCGACGCCGCGATCCACGCGACCACGGCGACGACCGAGCCCGCGGTAACGAGCCGGAACCGGCGCCGGTCGCGGTCGAGCGCCGGGCCGAGATAGAGGAGCGCGGAGAACGCCGCGGTGAGTCCGACCCCAAGCACGGGCCATTGCAGCACCCACCAGGCGTCGGTGATGAGCCGCTCCTGGCCGAGCGCGCCGCCGACCCACTCGGAGAGCGGCGCGCCGAGGACGAGGAGGCAGAACGCGAGCGCGAACGCCGCGACCGAGACCACGATCATCGCCAGCGCGACCAGGCGGCGGACGACGAAGCCGCGGTCGTCGTGGCACTCGTAGGCCGAGTTGAGCGCCCATGTCAGGGTCGACATCGCCCCCGAGAGCGACCACAGGGCGACGGCGCCGCCGACGGCGATCATCACGAGGCCGCCGTTGTCCGATCGCGACACCTGGGTCAGCGTCCGCCGCAGGAGCGCGATCGCCTCGGGCGGCAGGACATTGGTGAGGTGCGAGAGCAGCTGCGGCACCGCCGACGGGTCGGCCAGCGTTGCGAAGAGGCCGACGACCACGAGGAGCGCGGACGGGATCGCCAGGAACGCGTTGAACGCCACCGCCTGGGCCAGGTTGACGACATGGTCCTCGCGCGAGCGTCCGGCCGCGCGCACGAGGATGCGACGGTACTCGCCGACGCTCATGACGCGAGCACGGTGACGAGCTTGCTGCCGGCACAGAGAGCCGCGAATGCGACGGCGAGGGCGCCCTGCCCGGCGGCGGCGAGCGCGACCGCGGCGGTACCGAACACGGCCGCCTCGACGGCGAGCCGCACGCCGCCGGACGCGTCCAGCGCCGCCTTGGGCGCCACCACCGCGCCCCAGGCCGCCGCGGCGGCGACGGGCGCGCCGACGCCCGCCGCCCACCGCGGCAACGTGGCGGCGACCGTGTGGAAGCCCCAGTAGGCCAGCGCGG
>DASQXS010000345.1:0-7144 GCA_035639615.1 Gaiellales bacterium
ACCGAGGACACCGCAGCAGTCGCAAGGCTCTGCCTTGCGACGTTCGGGAGCGATCTGCTACCCAGCAGATCGCGGACGCGCTTTGCAGCCGCCAGCCTGTCAAGGCGCCCGCCTTGACAGGTCTCGCGAGCAGCCTGCTACTCAAGCAGGCTGCGAGAGCGGCGAACGTTGCCGGACGATCCACTAGGTCGTCGAGCCGATCTGGACGACCTCGATGAGCGCGTCCACCACGCGCGGCTCGAAGTGCGTCCCCCGGCAGCGGCGCAGCTCCTCCACCGCGTCCTCCAGGGGCACGGCCGGCCGGTAGACACGGTCCGACGTCATCGCGTGGAAGGCATCGACGGCGAGGATGATGCGGGCCCCGAGCGGGATCTCCTCGCCGGCGAGGCCGCGCGGATACCCGGTGCCGTCCCAGTGCTCATGGCAGGCCAGCACGAGCGACCGGGCCCCGGCAAGCGCGGTCACGGGCTCCATGATACGCGCGCCCAGCTCGGGGTGCCGGCGCATGATGGCCCACTCGTCGTCGGTGAGCGGCCCGGCCTTCTGCAGGATCACCGCCGGGATGCCGATCTTGCCGACGTCGTGGAGGGCCGCGGCCACGCCGACGTCCCGGAGCGCCGATGCGGGCATGTCGAGCCTGCGGCCCACCTCCTCGGCCATGCCGACGAGGGCCTGGGCGTGATCGCCCGTGTACTCGTCCTTCGTCTCGAGCGCGTTCGCCAGCGCCTGCATCGTGGCGACGAACGAGTCCTCGAGCTCCTCGAGCAGGGCGCGGTTGTCGATCGAGAGAAGCGCCTGATCCGCGATCCCGAGCAGCATCTGCTCGTCGCCAGCGCTCGGACGGCCGCGGCGGCGGCCGCGCTGGAGGATCATGGCGCCGCGGTTCCCGGCCCGCTCGCCGATCGGGATCACCGCGAACGACGAGCCGAGCGGCGTAAGCGGCAGCCGCTCGTGCAGGACGGCCGCGTCCGACGAGGCGAGCACGGACAGCCGTCGCGCCCCCAGATGATCCTGGAACGGCGGCGCGTCGGCCCGAAGCGGCGGCGAGCCCAGGCGCGCGGCCTCGTCGGGCGTGTAGCCGACGTGCGTCGCCAGGTGCATGCGCTCGCCGTCGCGGAGCCAGACCGACATGGCGGCACAGTCGACGAGCCGGTCGACCGCGCGGGCGAGCATGTCCGCGACCCCGCGCACCGTGTTCTGGGTGGCGAGCGCGGCGCCCAGCTCGAGAAGCGCCTCGGAGATCTCGGCCGCCTCGCGCATCGACACGTACAGGCGCACGTTCCGGCACGCGACGCCCGCATGGGCGGCGACGACCTCCAGGAGCTGCAGATCGGTCGCGTCATAGGCGCCGATGCCGCGCGCGGAGAGAATGATCACGCCCACCGGGTCACCGTCCTCGAGCATCGGCGCGACGATCATCGACTCGCCGAAGTCGCCGGCGGCTTCCGCCTCGGTGGCATGCGGGTCGACCGCGACGTCGGGGATGAGGCGCGCGGTGCCGTCGAGCATGGCCTGACCCACGATGCCCTCGCCGACCCGGGAGACCAGCGCCGGGAGCGCCTCGTCGTCCGGCTCGTCGCCGCCGATTGCAAGCGGAACCACCTCCTCCCCCGACGGCGAGGGCAGGCAGAACCGGCACGTCTCGCAGCCGATGACGCGGCCCAGCTCAAGGGCGACGGCCTGCGCGATCTCGTGCTCCGACCGCGCCTGCGCGAGCCGATCGGTGAGCGTCTGCAGCAGCCCGATGTGGGCCAGCAGCCGCTCGTCGGCGCCGGCCGGGTAGCCCTCCTCGCCGTCCCGTCCGAGCGACACGGCACCGGCGGCAACGAGCTCGGCCGCCCGCAGCTCGTCGCGGCTGAACGCCCGCGCCGAGCGCACCGAGCCGACCAGGTCGCCGAGCCGCCGTCCCGCCGCCCGCAGCGGCACGACCAGGAGCGCGTGGTCGCCGTCGCGCGTCTGCCCCGGCCTGCCTCCGTACTCGGCGGTGATCGCCGCGAGCCGGGCGGCGCCCAACTCGTGCGGACGGGCGCCCTCGCGCACCCAGCTCGCCGTCACCGGGCGGCGGCTTCCACTCCCCGCGACGACCCAGGCCGCATCGAGACCGAGGAGCTCGCCCAGGACGCGACAGGGGGTCTCATCGGTGAGCCCAGCCTCTGCCCCGGCGTCCCCGCCGGCAGCCGCAGCCTCGACGGCACGCCTGCGGGCGTCGTTCAGATCCGACGCCAAATCCCCACCAGTGTACTGCGCTAGCATTTTTCGCCTCCGGAGAGTATGACGCGAGCCCAGCGCGCGGCATCCCCGGAACGCGGTAAATCACATGACCGTGCTCAGCACCTCGTACATCCCTGCGGCGACGAGGCCCGCCGCCGGGATGGTGAAGATCCACGCCATCACGATGTCGGCGGCGACACCCCAGCGCACCGCCGAAACGCGCGTCGTCGCGCCGGCGCCCATGACCGAGCTCGAGATGACGTGCGTCGTCGAGACGGGGAAGCCGTACTTCGTGGCGACGGTGTAGAGAACCCCGCTCGCGGTCGCCTGGGCGGCGAAACCCTGCGGCGGCTCGAGCTTGAAGATCCGCGTTCCCATCGTCCGCATGATCCGCCAGCCGCCCACATACGTCCCCGCGGCGATGGCCGCGGCCGCCGCCACGATCACCCACGTCGGGATGTCGGTCGGGTCGCTCGTGTGGCCGGACGCGAAGAGGGCGAGCGCGATCACGCCCATCGTCTTCTGGGCGTCGTTCGTCCCGTGCGCGAAGGCCATGAAGCTTCCCGACAGGATCTGCAGGAGGCGGAAGCCGCGGTTGAGCGGCGTCGGCCGCACCCGGCGGAAGACCCACAGGATGACGATCATGAGCGCGCCCGCGATCGCGAACCCGATCACGGGGCTCGCCAGGCCCGGCCAGGCCACCTTGCTCCAGATCCCGCCCCAGTCCACGGGGTGAGAGCCGCCGGAAGCCAGCGCGGCCCCGACCAGGCCGCCCACGAGGGCATGCGACGAGGACGACGGCAGCCCCAGCGCCCATGTGAAGAGGTTCCACGCGATCGCGCCGATCAGCGCCGCAAGGATCAGGTGGCCGGTGAGGAAGCTCTGATCCGTGTTGATGAGCCCGCCCCCGACCGTCTTTGCGACCTTCGTCGACGTGAACGCGCCCAGGAAGTTCATGACGGCGGCGACGAGGACGGCGATGCGGGGCGTGAGCGCCCGTGTCGAGACGGAGGTGGCGACGGCGTTCGCCGTGTCGTGGAAGCCGTTTGTGAAGTCGAACGCGAGCGCGACCGCGACGATCACGACCAGGAGGCCGTCGCTCATCGGTTCTTCAGGTAGATGCTCTCCAGCACGTGGGCGGCGTGCTCACACCGGTCGACGGCCTGCTCGAGGTCGTGGTGAATGTCCTTCCAGCGGATCACGACCAGCGGGTCGAGCCCGTCGCGGAAGAGCTTCGCCGTGGCGGCGCGGACGATCCGGTCGCCCTCGTCCTCCAGCGTGTGGACGTCGATCAGGTGGTGGCGGATGTCCCGCAGGCCGTCGAGACCCTGCACCGCGTCGGCGATCTTCGAGACGGCGCGGAAGATGACCCCGGCCTGATCGATTGCCTCGCGCGGCACCTCCTCGACGCCGTAGAGGTTGAGCTCGTCGGCGACCTGGTCCATGAAGTCGCAGATGTCGTCGAGCGCGGTCGCGAGGTCGTAGATGTCCTCGCGGTCGATCGGGGTGACGAACGTCCTGTTCAGGAGCTGCACGATGTCGTGCGTGACGCGGTCGCCCTCGTGCTCGCGGTCCTTGATCTCGTCGACGAGCGCGCGCCGGTCGGGGTAGTGCTCGAGCAGGTCGAGCAGGAGCTGCGACGTGGAGACGAGGTTCGTGGCCGCGCGGTCGAAGAGCGCGTAGAACTCACGGGTCTGCGGAACCAGCCTGATCTTTGCCATGCGTCCACCTTACGAGAGTTGTGGTGAAGATGTGGAGAATTCCATCAGCCGCCGCGGACATCGCGCGGCGTGATCTGGATGAGTCGCAACTCCTCGCCGGCCCGCTCGACCTGGAGCGTGGAGTGCTCGATTCCGAAGTGGTTTCGCAGGAGCTCGGCCATCCTGCGCCGCACGATCGACGGCTCGGCCGCCGGCTCCACCGTCACGTGGGCCGCCACAGCCGGGAACCCGGACGTCACTGTCCACACGTGCAGGTCGTGCACCTCGACGACGCCGTCGACGGCTGCCAGCGAGTTGCCGAGCACGTCGATGTCGATGCCCTCAGGCGCCGCCTCCATGAGGACGTCCACGGACTCGCGCACGATCGTCACGCCCGACCACATGACGAGCACCGCGATGGCGAGCCCGGCGACGGGATCGGCGCGTCGCCAGCCGGTCGCAAGGACGACGAGCGCCGAGACGATGACGCCGGCGGCCGAGAGGGCGTCGGCCAGCACGTGGCGGAGCGCTGCGCGGACGTTCAGGCCGCCGCCGCCGCGGGCGAGCGCGGCGGACGAGGCCAGGTTCGCGACCAGCGCGCCGCACGCCACGGCGAGGGTGATGCCGGCGGCGACGTGGGGCGGCGATCCGAGGCGGCGGATCGCCTCGACGCCGATCCCGACCGCGATGACGCCAAGCGCGATCCCGTTGGCGAGCGCGGCCAGGATCTCGGCCCGCTTGAACCCGAAGGTGCGCCGGCCCGACGCCGGCCGACGCGCCATCCAGGCCGCGCCGAGCGCGAGCGCGAGTGCGGCGACGTCGGACAGCAGATGGCCGGCGTCGGCGAGGAGCGCCAGGGAGCCCGACGCGATCGCCCCGACCAGCTCGGCCGCGAAGACGAGGAGCGTGATCGCAAGCGCGATCCGCAGGGCGCGGTCGCCGGCGCCGTGCGGGTGCCCGTGGTGATGGTCATGGGCGTGCGCGCTCGCCATCGCCGTGGCGGGAGGTTACCCCCTGCCGGTGTGCGTGCACACGGCCTCGGCGAGCGAGATCCGCGTCGCCGTCGCGGTCGCCGTCGGCCGCATCCGCCGCAGCCACGGCCACCACGGCTGGAGGCGCCAGGCCCGCAAGGCGGTGGGCGACGCTCCGCCGGAAGGGCCGGAGACGGGCGTCGCGGTGGAATGGTCGCCCACGCCGAGGATGCGCCAAGTATCGGCGGTGGGGCGGACGGAGCGGGCGCGCAATTGCGGGGTCAAACCTGCAATTGCGTGCCTGACCCCGGAATTGCGCTCGTCCTACATGTGCGCGAGCTCGCGCTCGAGCGCCCGGCCGGCGTCGAGGTAGCCGCGCCGCACGTAGAACTCGCGCGCCTTCCGGTCGGAGCCGTCAGCCGGGACGCGGACCCGCTCGAGACCGCGGCTGGTGCCGTAGCCCTCGGCCCAGTCCAGCAACCGGTGGCCGACGTGCCGGCCCTGGTCGGCGGGCGCGACGACCAGCTGGTCGATCACGAGCGAGCGGCCGTCCTCGCGCACCGCCATGTAGCCGGCGGGGTGGCCCTCGACCTCGGCGACGAACACGACGTCGCGCCCGGGGTCCTGGGGAACGGCGTAGGCAGCCGCGACCAACTCGCCGGCGAGCCGGCGCAGCGCCGGCGCGTCGGCGTCGCGGAAGGGACGCACGAGGACCTCACCCACGGCCGGCCTCAGGTCGTCGCCTGTGCGAGGGCCCGCTTCTCCTCGGGGGAGAGCTCCACGTCGCTGAGCCCGTTCCGCACGTCCTTGATGTAGATCCGCGCATAGTCGCGACCCTGGATGGCCGAGAGCAGGTAGCCCGACCGGGATGCGTCCATCAGGGCGATCGTGACGGATTGCTTCCCGCCGGTGCCCTCGAGCGCATCGTACCGCAGGAGCGCGCGCCGCTCGAAGCAGCCGTCCACCCGCTGGGAGAGGGCCGAGACGGCCGCCTGCGCCCCGCCGGCCGTGGCCTCGGCGTGTTCGACGCGGGCGAGCAGGGACATCGCATATTCGACCAGGTCGGCGCTCGACGATCCGATAACGACCTTCTGCGCCCGCCGAATCCGGCGCAGCTTGACCCACAGGTAGATGTTCAGGAGGAGCAGGACTCCGGCGGCCGCGGCAGCGCCGACGGCGACGTCGAGCGCGGTCTCGGCGGTGGTCACGTCGGCAGCACGAACTGGACCACGAACGACTTCGAGTTGTTGGTGAGGGTGTGCTCCCCGGGCACCTTCTCGACGGTCACGGTCATCTTGTAGCGGTTGGTGAACTCGGGCTGCGTCGCCGAGTTCGCGAAGAGGTCGCCGAAATGCACCTCGGCGGTCTTGCCGGGATCGATCGACGCGATCGTCCCCGTGCGGGTGATCGCCTTCGACCCGGACCGCGTCAGCTCGAGCTTCACGGGCACGCTCACCTCGCGGAAGTGGCCCTGGTTCTTGGCGGTGACGACGATGTCGAGGTTCTGGTCGCCCTTGATCTTGTTCACGGTCGTCGAGCCCTCGATCAGGGTCGTCCCCTGGGGCGCGGCGACGACAGAGATCAGGCCCAGCCCGTGCAGGCCGTGCGCGGCGCTCGGCTTGAGCCGGGCGATCGTCTGCCCCATGCCGGCCTGCGTAGCGAGCTCGACGTCGGATCCGGACAGGAAGGTCGACGTCGGCACCTGCACCCCGAGGCCCTTGAGGGCGGCGGTCGCCGGCGTCGAGAACGAGTCGGTGTAGATCACGTCGGAGGCGAGGAGGCGCGCGGCGCAGGGTGCCAGCAGCTGGCCGGCGGCCGCGGCCCGGCGCGCCTGCCACGCCTGGGCGATGTGCTGCTCCATGCACTCGAGGCCGGTCACCCGGTAGCGCAGGGCCTGGATCAGGTACGGCTGGTAGCTCTGGAGCTGCTTCGGGGCCGCAACGGCCGCGGCCTGCTTGACCGCGGCTTCCATGGCTGTGCGCTGGGATGCGAACCGGGAGCGCAGGAGCCGCAGCTTCCCCCGGGGAAGGTTGAGCGTCTTGTGGAACTTGGTCGCAACCTCACCGGCGGGGCCGAGCGCGGTCTGCTGGAGCTTGTCGAAGTAGTCGCGGTTCTTCGCCTGGGCCGAGCTCCCCGAGCACCCGCGCGCGAGGAAGACGAGAATGATGACGAGGCCGAGGATGATGGCCCCCAGGACCGCCAGGCGCCGGTACTGGAGCGGCGGCAGCGTCCCTGGGCGCAGCTGGCCGAGCGACGGCGGGC
>DASQXS010000346.1:0-4587 GCA_035639615.1 Gaiellales bacterium
GACGAGCGCGGCGAGCGCCGCGCCCGCTGGCGCGAGTTCGTCGCCGCCAGCGCCGCACTCGATCCCCCTCGGCTGCCGTGAGCATGGAGCCGTACGACGTTGCCGTCATCGGCGCGGGCGTGATCGGGGCCGCCATCGCGGCGCGGCTCTCGCAGGACGACCTGCGGGTGGTGTGGCTGGAGGCGGCCCACGACGTCGCCGAGGGCGCCACCAAGGGGAACTCGGCCATCGCCGCGTCCGGCTACGACGTCGAGCCGGGCACGGTCGAGGCCGACTTGGTCACGGCGTCGAGCCCGCGCTGGGAGGCGATCTGCGCCGACCTCGATGTCCCCTTCCGGCGGGTCGGCTGCCTGGTGCTCGCGTTCACCCCCGCAGAGGAAAGCCGGCTGGCCGACCTGCGGGCCCACGCCGCCGCGAACGGCGTCGAGACGGAGGTGGTTTCCGGCGATCGTCTGGGCGAGCTCGCGCCGGCGGCGTCCGCCGACGTCCGGGCCGCCCTCCACGTCCCCGCCGAGGGCATCGTCGACCCCATCCGGCTCACCATCGCCTGGGCCGAGCTGGCCGTCCGAAACGGGGTCGACCTCCATCTGGGAACGCCGGCGCGGGGGTTCCGGCGCGACGACAGCGGCCGGATCGTCGCCGTCGAGACGCCCCGGGGCGCCATCCCCGCCCGCTTCGTCGTGAACGCCGCCGGCCTTCGGGCCGACGAAGTCTCCGCGATGGCGGGTGGGGAGGCGTTTCGGATCTGGCCGCGCAAGGGCCAGTTCCTGCTGGTCGACCGGGCGGCCGCCGCCGGCGTCAGGCACATCCTCGCCCCGATCCCCGGCCCGGACACGCGCGGCACCCTCGTCATCCCGACGACGAATGGGTCGCTCCTCCTCGGGCCGACCGCCGAGGACGGCGAGGACAAGACGGACGCGTCCACCGACGCCGCGACGCTCGCCCGGGTCTTCGCGGCCGCCAACCGGCTCTTGGCGGCGCCGGTCGACCGCGCCCACGTGACCAAGGCGTTCGCCGGCCTTCGGCCCGCGTCCGACCACCTCTACCGGGTCGAGCGCTCGACTCCAGTACCGAACCTGGTCCACGCGGCCGCGATCCGCTCCACCGGCGTCTCCTCATCGCCCGCCGTCGCCGACCGCGTCCGCGACGTCCTCGTCGAGGCTGGGCTCGAGGCGCGCCCGCGGCCCGGGGCCGTGACGCGGCTCGAGCGGCGGGCGCGGCTGGCGGAGCTTCCCAGCGGGGACGTGGTCACTGCGCCGGACCCGGACGGCACCGCTCGGACGGTCGTCTGCTCCTGCGAGCACGTCACCGCCGCCGAGATCCGGGCCGCGCTCACCGGCCCCGTCCCGGCCACGTCGATCGACGGCGTCCGCAAGCGCACCCGCGCCTGCGCCGGGCGCTGCCAGGGCTCGTACTGCCTGGCCGGGGTCGGCTTCATGCTCTCGGTCGAGCGGGGCCTCGAGCCGTGGCAGGTCGAGCACGGCGAGCCGGGCAGCACGTGGGGGATCGGATGAGGCCGCGCATCGTCGTCGCCGGCTCGGGGACCGCGGGGCTCGCATGCGCAGCCGAGCTGGGCGGGGCGGCCGAGGCGACCGTGGTCGAGCGGCTGCCCGTGATCGGCGGCGAGCGGTGGGAGGAGCCGCGGATCGCGGCCCTGCAGGCCGGGGCGGAAGGGGCGGGGGCTCGGTTCGTCGCCGGCTCCCAAGTGCTCCGCTTCACCGGAACGAGCGTCCTGGTGGTCGGTGTGACGACGGCCGAGCTCGAGGCCGACGTCCTCGTCGTCGCTACCGGGCACCGGCCGCAGACCGCGGCCGAGACGGGGATCGCCGGCGCGCGGCTCGCCGGCGTCCTCCCCGGCACCGTCGCCCTCCACCTGCTCGACCACGGCGTCGCGCTCGGGCGGCGGCCGCTGGTGTTCGGGGGCGGGAAGATGGCGGACGAGGTGGTAGAGCGGTTGCGCAAGCAGGAAGTGGAGGCGACCGTCGTCGCCGACGGGAGGATCGTCCGGCTGGAGGGCGGGCCGCGGGTCGAGGCGGCCTGGGTGGAGGGGACGGACCGCGAGCCGGAGCGGGTCGCGGCCGACGCGGTCATCCTCGCCCGCGGCCGCGTCCCCTACCGGAACGTGGACGGCGCGGTGCTCCCGGCCGCGGGCGTCGTCTTCGCCCAGCCCGGCACGGAGCCGGCGGACGGGCCGGACGTCGAACGGGCCGGCCGCGCCGCCGCCGTCGAGGCGCTGGAGGCGGCGCGCGCGCCGCGCACCGCCGCCGAACCACCGCTACGGATTGGAGGACCGCGATGAGAGTGACCTCGCCCGTGGGCGACTTCCCCTACGCCGTCGACCGGATCGCCGTCGAGGGGCGGCGACTCGTGGCCTACGGCCGCATGGGGGCCTGGCCGAGCCGGGTCGAGCTCGGCCCGGAGGACGCGCGCGACCTGGGCCGGGCGGCGTGGAGGCCGCTGGTGGTGGCCGGGATGGCCGTGCTGGGCGCGGTCGCGTGGCGGCGGCTTCGCAAGGAGCCCGTCGGGCCCGGTCGCTAGAGTGGGTGGCGATGGAGGAGGGGAACCGGATTTTCACAATCGGCTACGGCGCGCGCTCGATGGACGAGTTCGTCGAGGCCCTCACGGCCGCCGGCGCCGAGTATCTCGTCGACGTCCGTTCGGCACCGTACTCTCGATTCAAGCCGGAGTTCTCACAGGATCCCCTCGCGGCGCGGCTGGAGCGTGAGGGCATCCGATACGTCTTCATGGGCGACGTTCTGGGTGGCCGGCCGGATGACCCCAGCTGCTACGGCCCTGACGGGCGGGTCGATTACGAGCGCTGCCGGCACCGGCCTGCGTTTCAGGATGGGCTGGCCTCGCTGGAGGCAGGCTGCGAGGGCGGCCACCGGATCGTCCTCATGTGCAGCGAGGGCAAGCCGCACGAGTGCCACCGCACGAAGCTCGTGGCCGAGGAGCTCGTACGCATGGGCGTCCCCGTCTCACACATCGATGAGCGGGGTGTGGAGCGAAGCCACGAGTCGGTAATGGAGCTCATCACCGACGGGCAGGGCACGCTCTTCGGAGCGACCGCGGCGGCCGCGAGGTCGCGGAAGAAACACCGCGCCGCATAGGACACGACGTTCACGAGATGGCAGAGGTGGTGACCATCGGTGCGTTCGGTTGGAGCGAGTCCGGGTTCTTCGACGCTCTGGTCGCGGCGCGGGTCGGCCTCTTCTGCGACATCCGGCGCCGGCGAGGAGTCCGCGGGGCGGAGTACGCGTTCGTCAACAGCGCCCGCCTCCAGCGCCGGCTCCACGAGCTCGGGATCCCCTACACGCACCGCCTCGACCTCGCCCCGAGCGCCGAGGTGCGACGCGTGCAGGCAGAGATCGACGACCGCGAGGGGATCGCCAGGCGGTCTCGCTCGAGGCTCGGCGATGCCTTCGTCGCCGCGTACACCGCCGAGCATCTGTCGCGATTCGACCCCACCGCGTTCCTGGCCGAGACGGCGTCGAGCGGGCCCGTTTGCCTCTTCTGCGTGGAACGTGAGCCGGCGGCGTGCCACCGGTCGCTTGTCGCGAACCGTCTCGCCGAGGCGGGAGCGAGAGTGACGCACCTCATGCCATGAGGGTCCTCGTCGTCGCCCGCACACGCATGGGAGCGGATCGGGTTTGCGTCGGAGGCATCGACGTCGCGACCGGAACGAGCCTGCGCCTCCTCGGGAGCGACGGCTGGAACCTTCCCGAGGGCCATCCGATCCGTCCAGGGGAGATCTGGGATCTCGAATATGCGTCACGCCCCGTGGTGGAACCGCCCCACGTCGAGGATGTGATCGTGAGCCGCGGACGGCGCCTCGATGTCGTCGAGCGCATGAGGCCCGCCATCCTCGACCTCGTCGAGCCGTGGCGCGGCAGCGTCCGAGACATCTTCGACGGCCGGCTCGTCGCGACGGACGGCGGGTCGGGGTACATCACCCGCGAACCGCCGCTCCCGACGCGAAGCACGGGCTTCTGGGTCGCGACGGCCAAGCTCCCGCGAAGACGGTTCGACGACGCGACGCGGTACGCGCTGCCGGGTGGCGGTCCGATCCGATCCGTGAAGTACGTCGGGATGCCCGACCCGGTGGAGTCGATCCCTCGCGGGGCACTCGTGCGGTTCTCGCTGGCGCGTTGGGCCGAATTCCCGCCGGGCGTCGAGGACGAGCGGTGCTACCTGCAGCTCTCAGGGTGGTACGCCTGAGCCACGTGCTCTCACAGGTCACGCAGGTGTGCCACCATCCCAACGGTGAGCATCCACGACGCCTCGAAGGCCGAGCGCCGCGCCGCCCGCGAGCGCGTGTCCGCCTACCTACGACGCCGAGCTGGCGAAGCTGCTGGCGCACGTCGGCGAGACAGTCGATCGGTACCGGGCCGGGGAGATCGACGTCCATGACGCGGACGACGAGATCCATCGCTACTCCAAGGCGGTCCAGGAGCTGTGGAAGTGCTGCTGGGGGCGCGGGGTGGGCTCCAACATGATCCTCGTCGAGCGCGCCCTCAAGTTCATGGAGGAGGAGGGCACGCCGGCGGATTGGTGGGCGGACGCTGGGGAGCACACCCGCCGCTAACC
>DASQXS010000347.1:0-22560 GCA_035639615.1 Gaiellales bacterium
TGTTTCAGCCGGGCGTTCTGCGGCGAGGTGATCAGGCCGCGAGCGCCGCCTTCGCCGCCTGGGCGAGGGCTTCGAAGGCCTTCGGGTCGGACACGGCGATGTCCGCCAGCACCTTGCGGTCGAGCTCGATCTCCGCCTTGCGCAACCCGAACATGAACTGGTTATACGAGAGCCCGTGCTGGCGGGCGCCGGCATTGATCCTGATGATCCACAGGCGGCGGAAGTCGCGCTTGCGGGCGCGCCGGTCGCGATAGGCGTACGAGAGCGACTTCATCACCTGCTCCTTCGCCTTCCGGTACGTGTTCTTCTTCAGGCCGCGGTAGCCGCTCGCCTGCGCCAGCACCTGACGGCGCTTCTTCTTGCCGTGGACGCTTCGCTTGACGCGCGCCATCGCCTACCTCCGTCCGAGGAGGCGCAGCGCCTCGCGGTTGTCGACCGTGTCCATCCCCTTGTCACGGCGCTTCTTGCGCCGCCGGGATGCGCTCTTGTGCTCGAGCAGGTGCGACTTGAACGCGCGCCTGCGCATCACCTTTCCCGCCGCCGTGACCCGGAACCGCTTCTTGGCGGCCGACGACCTCTTCATCTTTGGCATCGCCTCTCCTATGCGCCGGCGGCCGCGCTCGCGTCCGCCTCCACCTCGGCCGGCTTCGCCGGCGCCGCCTTGTGCGGCGCCAGCATCATCACCATGTTCCGGCCGTCCTGCAGCGGCTGGGACTCGATCGTCCCGAGGTCCTTCACGTCCTCGGCGAGCCGGAGGAGCAGATCCCGTCCGCGCTCCGGGTGCGTCATCTCCCGCCCCCGGAACATGATCGTCACCTTGACCTTGGCGCGGTTCTTCAGGAACCGGACGACGTGACCCTTCTTGGTGTTGTAGTCGCCCTGGCCGATCTTGGGCCGCAGCTTGATCTCCTTGATGGTGATCGTGGACTGGTGCTTGCGGGCGAGCTTGGCCTTCTGCTCCTGCTCGTACCGGTACTTGGAGTAGTCCATCACCCGGCACACCGGCGGCCGAGCGTCCGGGGCGACCTCGACGAGGTCGAGGTTCTTGTCCCACGCATACTTGAGCGCGTCGTCCGTGCTCTTGATCCCGATCTGGGCGCCGTCCGAGTCGATCAGCCGTACCTGCGGCACGCGAATGCCCTCGTTGATACGGGTGGTCGGTTCCTGCGGCCGCTGGTCGAGTTGCCGGCGGGGCCTCAAGCGGCGCGCCTAGTCACGATCATTCCCAACCTGTAGGTCTCCTCTCGTCACACGAAAAAACGGGCTCGCAGACGCAGCCCGTCGTCCCAAGTCCAACTCGGTTGAACCCGCCGGCCCGTGCCGGGGCGGGTGAGAAGCGGGATGCCTCTGCTTGCCAGGCAGCCAGTATAGCAACCGTGCACGGAGCGCCAATTCCGCCGCCGCACCCTTGACCGGATGCCGCTCCTGCGCGATGATCGCGCCATGTTCCGCGACCGCGCCCAGGCAGGTGCGGCGCTTGCAGCGGCCCTCCCCGAGTACCGGAGGAAGTCCAACGTCACGGTGATCGGGCTCGCCCGCGGCGGCGTCGAAGTGGCGGCCGAGATGGCCCGCCTCCTCGATCAGCCCCTCGACGTGCTGTGCGTGCGCAAGGTGCCGATGCCGGGGCATCCCGAGCTGGCCATGGGCGCCGTCGCCCCGATGGGCGAGCGGTTCACTAACCGCCGGCTCGCCGCCCGGCTCACGCCGGCCCAGATCGACGCCGCCTACGACGCAGGCACGGCGGAGGCGCGCGACATGGATGAGCGCGTGCGCGGCGGCATCCCGATGATGCTGATCGGCCGCGTCGCCGTCCTCGTCGACGACGGCGCCGCGACGGGCGCATCGATCCGGGCGGCGCTGGCGGCGGTCCGAAACGCCGGCGCCCGCCAGACCGTGATTGCGCTTCCGGTGCTGCCCCGGCCCGCGGCCGAGCGGCTGGCACGCGAGTGCGACCGCCTGGTCGCGCTCCTCGACCCGCAGCGCTTCCACGCCGTGAGCCAGTTCTACTCGGACTTCGGCGACGTGTCGGAGGACCGGGTGCGCGCCCTCCTGGCCATCGCCAAGCCGGCGGTCGAGCTACCCGTCTGACGGTCCCAGCGCGGCCGGCGCCGGCCGGCCCTCGAGCGCCGCGAGCACAACGAGCGCGGCGCGCAGGCCCCTGCGCTCCAGCGCGCGCACGACCTGCGACGTCATCATCGGACCGGTCCCCGCCTGCTCGGCGAGGCCCCGCAGCGAGGGGCGCTCGCCGAGCACGGTGACGAACCACCACAGCACCGCCAGGAGGACGCACTGGCCGTGGGTCAGGTCGAGCGGCTTGAGCGCCGCGGCGAGGAGCCGCTAAGAGGGCGTGTCAAGCCCGAGCAGCGTTCGCGCCTGGGCGGGCGTCGCGACCGCCCGGCCGGCGAGCTCGCCGATCCGGGCGGCCCGCTCGACCAGCTCGGCGTTCGAGCGCGCCGGCCGCCCCAGCTCGTACTCGACCTGATCCTCGAACCCGAGCCGGACATGACCGCCCGCGGCGATCGCGGTCATGATCACGGGCAGGTGGCTGCGGCCGATCCCGGTCGCCGACCAGGTCGAGCCCGGCGGCAGCCGGCCTGCGAGCAGGGTCACGTTCGCCGGCGTTCCCGCCGCCCCGCCCGGGACGCCGAGGACGAAGTCATGGTGCAGGGGCGCCTGGAGCGGCGCCTTCGCGGTGAGCCAGGCAGCGTTGTCGAGGTGGCCGAGGTCGAAGATCTCGAGCTCGGGCCGGACGCCCGCGGCAAGCTGGGCGCGGGCGAAGTCGAGCATGAGCGGTGCCGGGTTCTCGAAGACACCGCGGCCGAAGTTGACGGTGCCGCACGTGAGGCTCGCCATCTCCGGCTCGGCGGCCAGCGACCCCAGCCGCTCCTCCGCCGTCATCCCGACGGCGCCGCCGGTCGAGACCTGGACGATGAGCTCGGGGACCGCGTCCCTGATCGCCGCCACGGTCTCGCGGTAGCGGCCGGCGTCCTGGGTGGGCGTGCCGTCGTCCCAACGCGCGTGGACGTGGATCATCCGGGCGCCGGCCTCGAAGCTCCGCCGCGCCTCGGCGGCGATCTCCTCCGGCGCGTACGGGACGGCCGGGTTGTGCTCGCGCATCGTCTCGGCGCCGCAGGGGGCGACGGTGATGAGGAGCTCGTCGCTCATGCACGCACGGCGGCGGGCTCGGCGATGAGCGGCCACGGCCGCACGCGCTCGAGGGCCCGAGCCGCGCGGAAGACCGAGACGTCGTCGTAGGGACGGCCCGCGATCTGGACGCCGGTGGGGACGCCGTCGGCGGTGCGGCCGGACGGGACGGAGACGACCGGATTGCGGCTGCAGATGTTGAAGACGACCGTCAGCAGGAAGTCGTAGACATCGACGTCGAGGCAGTCGTCGCCGGCGCGGAGCTTCGCCACGCCGAAGCCGGGGCCGACGAGCGCACGGTAGCGGCGGTGAATCCGGGAGAGCGCAGCGTGGATCTCGGCCTCGACGCTCAGGCCGCGGACGTAGTCGGCCATCGTGACGTCGCCGGACTCCTCGCCGAACTTGACCGTATACGCGGACATGAGGTCGCGGTAAGCGCGCCGCTCCTCGTCGACCGAACCGCCGAACAGCGCCCCGAAATGCGCCCGCGCCGCCGCCTCGACGTCCCCGTGCGTCCAGCCGACCGCCACCTCCTCGACCGTCGCGCCCGCCGCGCGCAGCGCCTCCACGGCCTCGAGCACCCCCGCGCGCACCTCTGGATCGACGTCGTACCCGAGGTCGGGCGTGTATCCGATTCGCCAGCCGTCGACGCCGCGGAGCTCCCCGGGGATGCGGAGCTTCGGCCGAAGCGCCACCGGATCGGCGGGATGCGGGCCGGCGATGACGTTCTGGAGCACCGCGCAGTCGGACACCGTGCGGGCGAGCGGCCCGTCATGGCAGTAGTGGTCGAGGTTGTACGGCGCCTCCACCGGCACCCGGCCGTAGGGCGGCTTGAAGCCGACGACGCCGCAGAACGTCGCCGGGATCCGGATCGAGCCGCCGATGTCCGACCCGTTCGCAAGCGTCGCCGAGCCGGCGGCAAGCGCCGCTGCGCCGCCGCCGCTCGAGCCGCCCGGGCTGTAGGCGGGGTTCCACGGGTTCCGGGTGATGCCGTAGAGGCGCGAGTGGGTGAAGGGCGCCGCCGAGAACTCCGGGGTCGCCGCTCGGGCGTGCACGATCCCGCCGGCGCGCAGGATCCGCTCGGCGACGAGCGACGTGTGGTCGGCGACGTCGTCCTTGTGGATCAGCGAGGCCTGCGTCAGTGGCTGGCCGCGGATCGCCGTCTCGTCCTTGATGGCGACGGGGATGCCCTCGAGCGGCCGCGGCCTGGGGCCGCGGCCGGCGTAGCGCGCCTCCGCCTCCCGGGCCGCCTCGAGGGCCTCGTCGTAGTACGTGTGCGGGAAGGCGTTGATCTCGGGCTCGACCTGCTCGGCCCGGCGGATGACGGCTTCCATCAGCTCGACCGGGGAGAGCGCGCGGCTTGCGAAGAGGTCGAGCGCGTCGCGGGCGGACAGGCGATAGAGGTCTTCCACCGCGGTCAGGCTCCCCGGCCGCCGGGGCCGCGGTGGTGGTCCTTCCTCACCACGTACGTCCCGCGGGCGCGGGTCACGAGCACCGGCTCCTCGAGGACGTCCGCGGCCGAGGGGCTGACATCAGGCCTGGCGGTGATGTCCTTCCAGATCTCGAGATCGACGGTGCGGCTCGTGGTCCCCATCCGCACGATGGTTCCGGTCGCGCGGACGAAGTCGCCGCCGAAGAGCGGCGCCAGGAACTCGACCGAGTCGTAGCCGGCGAAGAGGCCCTCATCGCCGTCGGTGCGGATCGCAAGCTCGGTAACGATGTCGCCCAAGAGCTCGAGCCCGTGGGCTCCGTCGACCAGGTTGCCGCCGTAGTGGACGTCCGCCGCCGACAGTCGCACCCGCAGCTCGACGCTCAGTCCCTCCATCACACTCCCCTCTCCGAACTCAGCGGCCGTCCCGGCCGTCCTAGGAGGGTGATGATACGGATCGCGGGCATCCTCGCGTGCGTTCTGGTCGCGTCCGGCTGCGGCAGCGACGGAAGCTCGGGGCCAAAGTCTCCCCCACCCGCCTTCCTCACAGCCGCGTCGGGCACGCAACGGCTGACGATGGGGAGCTACTGCTGGCAGAGCGGGAATTCAGTGGGATGCGGCGATACCGGGCCGCCGTCGACGCTTCCTGGACTGCTGACGGTCGGCGTCAAGCCCGACGAGCGGATCGCCGTTCGGCTCGGCTTCGACCCTGATGCCGTCGAGGTGACGGTGCACGGGCTTCGCATTCGTGTCGAACCGGGCCGCCGGCTGGAGTTCGCCGTGGAGCGCGACGGGATCCTGCAGGTGGTCGCCCACACGGGCGCGAGCGACGTCAGCTATTACGCCCGCCTCCGGGTGTTCTGACGCAATTCCGGGGTCAGGCACGCAATTGCGGAGCCAGACCTCGCCGCGCTGCGCGAGTCCTTACTATGACACCGCAATTGCGTGCCTGACCCTGCAATTGCGTGCCTGACCCCGGAATTGCGCTGCTCTATCCCCGCGAGCGGGCCACCAGCTCCTGGGCGATCCAGCCCGCCACCTGCGACGGCGTTGCGCCGGGGCCGAAGCCGGCGTCGTAGCCGAGCTCCTTGGCGAAAGTGTTCGAGAGCCGGGGGCCGCCGCAGACGAGCAGGTAGCGGTCGCGCACGCCCTCGGCCTCGAGAAGGTCGGCGAGCTTCGTGAGCTGGCGGGCGTGCACCTGCTTCTGCGTCACGACCTGAGAGACCAGGATCGCATCGGCCTTCCGGTCGGCCGCCTCGCGCAGGAGCCGCTCGCACGGAACCTGGGCGCCCAGGTTCACCGCCTCGATCCACGGGTAGCGCTCGAGCCCGTAGTCGCCGGCGAACCCCTTCATGTTCATGATCGCGTCGATCCCCACCGTGTGCGCGTCCGACTCGATCGCGGCGCCGATGACCACGATCCTCCGCCCCAGCTCGCGCTCGATGAGCGCGTTCACCTCCTTGAAGCCCAGTGCGGGCGCCTCCACCTCCGAGCCGACGACCGCGTCGGGATCGACGCCGTACGCGGCCCGGGCGTAGGCGACGAAGAAGGCCATGTCCCGGTCGGCGGGGGCGATATGCACCACCTGCGGCTCGCGCAGGCCGTTCCGGCGCAGGAACTCCAGCGCGATCTCGCGGGCCCGGGCGTCCGCGGGCACCGGGAGCGTGAAGCTGAGCTGCACCACGCCGTCGCCGGCGGTGTCGCCGTAGGGGACCACCTCAGCCACCGGCCCACCCGGCGAGATGCGGCTCCCACAGCTCGAGGAACGGGTTCACATAGCCCGGCGCGCGCTCGACGACGCCCTCGCGGCCGCGGCCGCCGTCGCGCGGCCGGGGCGTGTCGGCGAACCAGCCCTGCTCGATCGCCGCAAACATGCCCGCGTCCTCAACCCGGCGAAGCAGGTCGACCGCCTCCTCGAGCACGCGATGGGCGCGCACCTCGAGCGGCCCGCCCGGCACGGGCTGGAGCGCGTCGCGCAGCGGCCGGGAGGCGGCGAAGACCCGTCGCGCGTCCTGGATGGCGAGCAGCCGGTCGGCCACGAAGGGCGTGTGGACGGCCTCGGTCAGGATCGAGAGCAGCTGGATGTGCTGGCCGGTGGCGACGCCGATCAGGTTGAACATCGAGCCCAGCGCGTGCGTGCGGAAGATGTCGCCGGTGACGTGCTTGGTCGGCGGCATGTACTTGAGCGGGCAGGCCGGGAAGAGCTCGCGGATGAGGAGCGCGATCGCCCACTCCTCCATCATCTGGCCTGGCCGGTCGGGGTCGATCTCGAACGCGTGGCCGAGGCCGATCTGCGCCTCGGGAATGCCGGCGGCAAGGGCCAGCGCCCGGTTGATGAAGTTGGAGGCGACGACGGTGTGGCCCGACTCGTGGCCGGCCGCGGTGGTGAGGTAGTTGTCCTCGCCGGTGTTGATGATGATCCCGGCGCGGCCGTTGATCATGCGGCTCACGTACTGGTCGCAGAACGTCCGCTCCGGGTTGATGTCGCGGAAGAGGATCCCGTACATCGAGTCGTTCAGCATCATGTCGAGCCGCTCCAGCGCCCCGCACGCCGCGATCTCGGGCATGCACAGGCCCGACGCGTAGTTGGTCAGGCGCAGGTAGCGGCCGCCCTCGGGCATCACCTCGTCCAGCGCGGCCCGCACGTGGCGGAAGTTGGCCTGGGTGGCGTAGGTGCCGCCGAAGCCCTCGGTCGTCTCGCCGTAGGGGACGTAGTCGAGCAGGCTCTGGGCGGTGGAGCGGATGACGGCGATCACGTCGGCGCCCGCGCGGGCGGCCGCCTGGGCCTGGCGGGCGTCCTCGTGGATGTTCCCGGTGGCGACGATGACGTAGAGCCACGGCGGCTCGGGGTCGCCGTGCTGGCCGATCAGGCGGTCGCGCTCGGCCCGGCGGGCGCCGATGCGCTCGTCCGCCTCCCGCGCCAGCCGCGCCGCCAGCTCCCGCGCCTCGGCTGCAAAAACGGGGTCAGGCACCAACATTGCACCCGCGGCGACCGCCTCGGCGACCTGCTGCGGCGAGGACTGCCGGTCGACGCAGGCCTGCGCCAGGGGGAGCGCCACCCCGCCGGAGAGGCCCGGCCCAAGCGCGTCGACGAGCACGTTCGGCAGCGGCACGCCGAGGTCGTCCACCCCATCCACGCCGAAGAGCCGGGCCACCGTCCGCTCGACGGCCACCGTCGTATGCGCCGTCGCGAAGTCCATGACCGGGCGGGCGATCGCCTCGGCGAGCGCGAACGCCTCGTCGACGAGCCCGGTGTCGAGCGCGAGCCTCACGCTGCCAATCCTGCCACGACGTCGAACACCGGCCAGCGCCCGTCGACGGCCGCGGCCACCGTGTCGTGCGCCTCGCTCGCCTCGAAGCGCACGTCCGGGTGGAACGGGCTCGACGTCACGGCCGCGATGGCAAGCGGGCGCCGCGCCGCCACCACCACGCCCGCGCGGCGGGCGCGGGCCACCTGCTGGGGCCGGGCCAGGACCCGGGTTGCGTCGCCGACCACGAGCGTCGCCCGCTTCCCCTCGCGGATCAGCCGCTCGAGCAGGGGGCCGGTCAGCGCGCCGCCGACCTCGGCGACCGCGCCGTCCCGGACCTCACCGGCCGCCTCGTCCTCGTACCCGGCGACCCGGCGAAGCTCGACCGCCGCCGCGGCATCGCTGAGAGGCAGGTCGAGCGCGTCGAGCGCCAGCCGAACCCGGCGGGGGAAGTCGTCGCGGCCGTCGGCGAGGGACGCCCCGGCGGCGAGCACGACCGCGTCAGTGCGCCCCGGTGCGGCCGTCCCCATCCGCCCGAGAGCGCCCTCGAGCAGCAGCCGCTCGGCGCCCGCGGCGACGAGCGCGGCGAGCGTGCCGTCCAGCTCGTCGAGGCGCGTCGGCCCCGACACGACCACGGGCGCGCCGCCGGCGGCGCGGACGATGACGACCGCGCCCGCCGCCGTGCGGTACGGGAGCTCCTGCAATATCGGCGCCTGGCCCCGTAATTGCACCGTGGTCGAGACCAGCGCGCCGGCCGGTGGGGCGATGCGAGGCTTGGCGAGACCGGTGAGCTGGTCCGTGGCCTCGCCGTCGAGGCCGAGGGAGGCAAGCCCGAGGCGGCCCTCGGCGTGGGCCAGGAGGTGGTTCACGACGGTCGTCTTGCCGGCGTTCTTGGCCAGGCCGACGACAGTGACCGACCGGTACGGCGCGAGCAGGTCGACGAGCGTCACGGCCGCTTGACGAGGTGCTTCGGGAAGGCCTCCTGCGGCGAACCGTCCCGGCGCACTCCCGGCCTCGCCGCGACGAGGCAGTTGTAGACCGCCTCCTCGGCCGCCTCGTAGGCGGCGGCGAAGAGCGGGGAGAGGAGATCGGTGCGAAACGCCTGCTCGCGGGTGACGGTGAATGCGATCCCGATCTCGCCCGACCCGTTCGAGGCGTAGGAGCCGGCCTTGGCCAGGCCCAGCAGCGGCCGCAGGGCCAGCCGCCGCAGCTGGAGCGCGGTCAGCGGCGCGTCCGTCGCGCAGACGGCGATGCACGAGCCGGCGGAGGGTCCGGCACCCGGGACGGGGTCGAACCGCAGGCCGCCGACGGTGAGCCGCTCCCGGTCGCCGAAGTTGCACAGCAGAAGGACGCCGACCGCGTGCTCGCCGACCACCCGCGAGGCGGTGCCGATGCCGCCGGCGAAGTCGAAGCACGTCATGCCGGTCCCGGCCCCGACCGTGCCCTCGGCCACCTCCTGGCCGGCGTCGGCCAGCGCCGCCCTGACGTCGGCCGCGGTGACCGTGCGCGAGTCGCCCATCGAGCCGTCATCGCACTCGCCGACGACGGGGATGACGGTGTTGTCCGGCGTCCCGCCGGCGGCCTCGACGGCGCCGTGGTAGACGGTGCCGACCGCATGGGTGCCGCACAGCCAGACCGGCGACTCGATGATCCCCCACTCGTCGATCTCGAGCTTCTTCGTCAGCTCGCCGACGCCGTTCACCGTGTCGACCCCTGCCCGAGCGGGAAGCTCCGGCGGGATCACGACGCTGACCCCGGTGGCCTCGCCGCTCGCCGCCTGCGCGTGCCCGACGCGGACGCCGCGCACGTCGGTGATCGCGTTCCTCGCCCCGGTCGGGAGAAGGCCGACCGGGCCGCCGATGTCGCGCCAGCGCTGCACGGGCTGCTCTATACCAGGTCCATGCCGTCGTAGGACCACGGAAACGCCTGCTCGAAGGCCCGCGCGGCCCGCAGCACGAGCTCGTCCTCGCCGCGGCGGCCGATGAGCTGCAGTCCGACCGGCAGGCCGTCCTCCGTGCGGCCGCAGGGCACCGTCGCCGCCGGCTGGCCGGTGACGTTGAATGGGTAGGTGAAGGCCGTCCAGCTCAGGTACTCGGTGGGACGGCCGCCGACCCAGCCGGGCTGGTCGGCGCCGGCGCGGAACGGCGGGCAGGGAAGCGCCGGCGTTACCAGCAGGTCGATGTCCGCGAAGAAGCCGTCCACGGCGGCCGTGAACTCGCGCCTGCGGGCGTGCGCCGCGTCATGGTCCGCGGCCGTCATTCGGAGCCCGCGCTCGACGACGGCCCAGCGGCCCGGATCGGCCAGGTCGCTCAGGGCGGGATCCTCCCCCTCCGCCTGGTTCCACGCCCAGATCGCGTCGACGATCGGCCACGGGTCGCCGCCCGGCGGGTCGGCGTCCTCCACCTCGAGGCCCAGCTCGGGCAGGCGCCGGGCGGCAGCGGCGGCGATGGCGACGACGTCCCCCTCGACTGCCGCGAAGCCGAGATCGGCCGACCAGGCCGTACGAACCCCTGCGACGCCGCCGTCGATCCCGTCGAGCGTCGTCGTCCCCGCCATGACGTCCAGGAGGAGAGCCGCGTCGGCGACCGTGCGCGCGATCGGCCCTTGCGAGGAGAGTCCCGAGCGGGACGCGGCCGGGACGAGCCCGGTCGTCGGCTTCATGCCGACCACGCCGCAGAAGCCGGCCGGGATGCGGATCGACCCCGCGCCGTCGCCGCCCTGGGCCATCGCCCCGAGGCCGGCGGCGACGGCCGCGGCGGCGCCTCCGGACGATCCTCCCGCGGTGAGCCCGTGCCGCCAGGGATTGTGGGCAGGCCCGTTCACGCGGTTTCCCGACTCCCCCTTCCACCCGTACTCGGAGGTCGTCGTCTTCCCCACGATCACGCCGCCTGCCGAGCGGATGCGGGCGACGAGGGGCGCGTCCGCCTCGGCCACGCGGTCGCGGTGGACGAGCGAGCCGAGCGTGGTGCGGATGCCGGCCACGTCGACGAGATCCTTGATCGAGACGGGGATCCCGGCCAGCGGCCCGGCGCCGCCGTCGGCGTAGGCCCGCTCGGCGGCGGCGGCCTGCTCGAGCGCGAGGTCGGCGGTGACGGTGACGAACGCGTTCAGGCGCGGATCGACGGCCTCGATTCGCGCGAGCGTCTCGCGCGCGACCTCGACGGGCGAGAGCTCGCCCGCCCGGTAGGCGTCGCGGAGCGCTAGACCAGAACGCACGCGGCGCGGTGGTCGGCTGACTCGGCCGCCTTTGCGCGGCGAAGCTCCGGATCGACCGAGGGGCACTCCTCCCGCGCCACCGGGCAGCGGGGATGGAACCGGCAGCCGGAGGGGACGAAGACCGGGTTCGGCGTCTCGCCGGTGAGGATCTGCGGCGCGGTCGTGTCGCGCGGATCCCGCTTCGGCACGACCGAGATGAGCGCCTTCGTGTACGGGTGCTGCGGGTTCTTGACGACCTCCTTGGCCGGGCCCTCCTCCACGATCCGGCCGAGGTACATGACGGCGATACGGTCGGCGAAATGAGCGGCGGTGGACAGGTCGTGTGTGATCATGAGGATGCCGAGCCCGCGGCGGCGGTACTCATCCAGGAGGCGCAGGATCCCCGCCCGCACCGACACGTCGAGCATGGACACCGGCTCGTCGGCGATCAGGAGCTTGGGGTGGAGCACCATCGACGCCGCGATCGCCACCCGCTGGCGCTGACCGCCCGAGAGCTCGTGCGGGAACCGGTCGATGTAGAGCTCGGGCGGCCGCAACCCGGCCAGGTCGAGGGCCTCGATCACCCGCGTCTCGCGCTCGGCGGCCGAGCCGCCGGCACGGTGGATGAGGAGCGGCTCCTCGACCGTGTCGCGGACGCGGAAGCGCGGGTCGAGCGACTCGTACGGGTCCTGGTAGATCAGCTGCATGTCGCGCCGCACCGGCCTGAGAGCCCGGTGCGAGAGCGAGGAGATCTCGCGGCCCTCGAACCGGATCGTGCCCGACTCGGGCTCCACCATCCGCATCACGGTCTGGGCGGTGGTCGTCTTGCCGCAGCCGGACTCGCCCACCAGGGCCAGGAGCTCCCCGGCCGAGACCGAGAACGTCACCCCCTCCACCGCGTGCACGCGCAGCTGTGGGCGGCGCGCGAGCGTGCCGACGAGCCCGCGTGGGATCGGGTAGCGGGTGACGAGGTTCTCGACCTCGAGCAGCGGGGGCGCCTTGCCGTTCTCGCGCCCCTCGGTGCTCACGTCGCCGCCCCCACGGGGACGTCGTTCAGGTGGCAGGCGGCGTCGTGGCCGGCGGCGATGGCCTTCAGCTCCGGATTCGCCTCGGTGCACCGGCCGAATGCGGAGTCGCAGCGCGGCTGGAACGGGCAGCCGGTGATCTCGCGGTCGAGACGGGGCGGCGCCCCCGGGATCGACGCCACCTCGTCGTCGCCGAGGAGGTCGGGCGTCGCCTCGAAGAGCATCCGCGTATACGGGTGCCGGGGGTCGTGATAGAGGGTCTCGATGGGCCCGGTCTCGGCGATCTCGCCGGCGTACATCACCGCCGCTCGCGAGCACACCTGCGCCACCACGGGAAGGTCGTGAGTGACGAGGATCATCGCCAGGCCGAGGTCGCGGGTCAGGCTGACGAGAAGCTCGAGGATCTGGGCCTGCACCATCACGTCGAGCGCCGTCGTCGGCTCGTCGGCCAGGAGCACCTTCGGCTGGCACGCGAGCGCCATCGCGATCGCGGCCCGCTGGCGCATCCCGCCGGAGAACTCGTGCGGGTAGCGGCCGGCGCGGTCGCGGGCGATCCCGACCATCTCGAGCAGCTCGCCGGCCTGCGCCCGAGCCGCTCTGCCGGTGGCGGTGCCGTGGAGCTCCATCGGCTCCACGATCTGGCTGCCGACGGTCTTCACGGGGTTGAACGCGTTCATCGCCCCCTGGAACACCATGGCGATATCGTTCCAGCGGTGCGGGGCGACGGACTCCTCGCCCTTCTCCAGCAGGCTCTCCCCGTCGAGGACGACCTCGCCGGCGAGGCTCGCCGAGGGCGGCAGGAGGCCCATGATGGCGAGGATCGCCGTCGTCTTGCCGCAGCCCGACTCGCCGACGAGGCCGAGCCGCTCGCCGTGGTTCAGGTCGAGGCTGACGCCGCGGACGGCGTGCAGCTCGCCGCCGCCGGCCAGGTCGAACCACACGTGCAGGCCGCGGACTTCGAGGAGCCGCCTACTCACCCTGCCACGCCCCCGGTCGCGGCCGCAGCCGGAACCTGCGCACCGACAGGTGCCCCACCTTGAGGCGTGGGTTGAGCGCGTCCTCCATCGACTGGCCGACCATCGTCGCCGCCAGGATCACGACGGTCACGCAGACTCCCGGCGGAATGACAGCCCACCACGCGTTCTCGAAGACCGCGCCGCCGGCCAGCGAGTTCTGGATCATCTTCCCCCACGACACCGTGGACGGGTCGCCGAGGCCGAGGAAGGCGATGTACGTCTCGGCGAAGATCGCGATCGCCACGGTCAGGACCGTGTTGGCGACGAGAAGGGGTGTCACCTGGGGCACCACGTGCTTACCGATCAGGCGGGCGTGGCTCGCCCCGACGGCCTGCGCCCGCTTCACGTAGACCCGCTCGCGGACCGACTTCACCTGAGACCGGATCAGGCGGGCCGTCGACGGCCAGTAGATGATCGCGATGATGATGATGATGTTGGTGAGGCTCCGGCCCCAGATGGCCGCCGCCACGATCATGAGCGGGATGTCGGGGATGACGAGGAAGTAGTCGGTGATCCGCATGAGAATCGTGTCGGTCTTGCCGGCGAAGTAGCCGGAGAAGATGCCGATCGTCCCGCCGATCAGCATGCATACGACCGAGGCGGCGAAGCCGACGAGGAGCGAGATCCGTGCGCCCCACATGAGCTGCGACAGGATGTCGACGCCGCCGTCGTCTAGGCCGAGTGGATGCGATCCGGTCGGCGCGCCGTAGACCGCGCCCGTCTTGTCGGTGTGGCTGTCCGGCGAGATGTACGGTGCAAGCAGGGCGATCACAAGGAAGAAGGCGAGGACGGCGAGCCCGACCACCGCCTGCCGGTCGGCCAGCACGTACGTGCGGATCCATCCCGCCCGCACGCGGGGCGCGGTGGTCGGGGCTGTCGCCTCGATGGTGCTCACGCGGTCACCCGCGGGTCGAGCTTGAAGTAGAGGAGGTCGGCCACGTAGTTGAAGAAGATCACGGACAGGGTGAGCAGGAGGAACGCCCCCTGCAGCACCGGGTAGTCGCGGCGGTCGATCGCGTCGATCGTGGCGAGGCCGATGCCCGGATACGAGAAGACGTCCTCGATGACGATGGCCCCCGCCAGGATGTACCCGAACGAGAGCGCGATCAGCGTCACCAGCGGCAGCATGGCGTTCCGCAGCCCGTGCTTCCACACGATCGCCCAGTTCTTGAGCCCCTTCGCCCGGGCGGTGAGCACGTAGTCCTCGCCCAGCGTCTCGAGCATCGACGAGCGGACGATCAGCGCGTACTCGCCGTACAGGCCGAGCCCGAGGGTGAGCGCCGGTAGGATCAGGTGGCGGGTGCGGTCGACGATCACGGTCCACAGGTCGGGGTTGACGAGCTGCCCAGTGACGGGGTCGATGCCGATTGTGTTGGACCGGATCCCGGCCACGGGCAGGCCCACCTGGGTGGCAACGTAGAAGATCACGAGCAGGCCCAGCCACTGGGTAGGCGCCGCATAGAAGGCAAGACTCGTCCAGACGTTCACCCGGTCGACGAGTGTGCCCCGCCGCCAGGCGGCGATCACCCCCGCGATCGTGCCGATCAGGATGGAGATGACAGTGCCGGCGACGAGCATCGGCAGCGTGTTCATGATCGGCGTCTTCAGGTCGTCCCAGACCGGCCGCTCGTCGGTATAGGACTTGCCCAGGTCGCCGTGCGCCAGGTCCTCGAGGTAGAGCTTGTACTGGACCCACTTGGAATGGTCGAGGCCCAGGTCCCGCTCGAGCGCGGCCTTGAACTGCTTCGTGCAGTGCAGGCAGCGCGCGGCCGAGATCGCGCTCCCGGGGACGGCGCGGAAGAGGACGAAGTTGAGGGTGACCGCGACGAAGATCGTGACCAGCGCGAAGCCGGTCCGCTTCACCAGGTAGTCCATCCCTCGCATCGTCGCTCTCCCGCGCAGACCCTCGCTAGCTCACGTCTGGTGCGGGCTGGTGTAGTAGCACTTGCAGTAGGCGTTCAGGTCCGGGTAGAAGCCTGTCCATGTCGCGCTCGACGCGGTGATGAGCTCCTCGTCGACGAGGTTGATGTACGGGCGTGCGTCGCCGATCTCCTTCTCCATCTTCCAGATCAGCTGCTTCCGCGCCTCCGGGTCGACGAGAGTCCCCTGCTTCTTGTACTCAGCGTCGTAGGCGGGGTCGTTATAGGCCGTGTCGCTCCACGAGTACCACTGCCCCTTCGTCAGCACCGAGAGCATGAAGTCGGGATCGATGTACCCGACCCAGTCCCAGGTGGCGAGATCGAACTTGGTGTATTTGCCGGCAGTCTCGAGGGCATAGGCCTGCCCTGAGTCGCCGCCAGGCTGCTCGGTCAGCTTCACGCCGACCTTGGCCCAGTTCGACTTCAGGATCTGGAACTGGCGGTCGCCGTTGAAGTCGAGGCTGTCGGGCACGATGACGTCGTACGCCATCGGGTGGGCCGGCTGGGCGTACTTGCCCGTGGTCCCCGGCACCTGGCGAACGCCGTTCACCTCCTTGTACCCGAGCGAGTCCAGGATCTGGTTCGCCTTGTCGGGGTCGTATGGCAGCGGCTTCACCGCCGGGTTCACGAAGTCGCCCGATTGCGGCGAGATCAGGTTCGCCCACGGCTTCGCGTAGCCGTGGTAGATGACATCGATGATCTCCTGGCGGTCGGTCGCGTACTCGAGCGCCTCGCGCACCCTGGGGTCGAGCAGCTCGCGGTTCTTGGGCTTCGCCGGGTTGCTGTTGAACGTGACGTTCGTGACCTCCGACCCGGGGACCACCTGCAAGTTGAAGCGGCTGTCACCCTTCACCGCTCCCACGGCGTCGAACGGCACCTGATCGACGAAGTCGAGCGAGCCGGCCTTGAGGTCGGCGATCATCGAGGTCGAGTTGGTGTAGTAGCTCAGGGCGACCGCCGCGGCGTTCGACTTCGGCCCGTAGAAGCCCTTGTTGGGCGAGAAGACCGTCGTGCCCTTCTTCTCGAACTTGGTGATCGTGTAGGCCCCACCGGCCACGACCGGAAGCGTCGGCTGATAGGTCTTCAGGTCCTTGCCGCCGTTCCCGAGGTGCTTCTCCCAAACGTGCTTCGGAAGCACCCAGAACTGCTCCAGCTGGGCGAGGACGTTCCCGACCGGCACCTCGTAGTGGATGACGAGTGTGTTCGGATCCGGTGCCTCCATCTTGGTCACATGGGTGAGCGCCGGTGCGAGGACCGCGGTCGGGCCGTTCTGGTACTTCACGATCGTGTTCCCTGTCCAGGCGGCGTCCTCGGCCGTGAGCGGAACGCCGTCCGACCACTTGCCGCCCGACCTGAGATGGAACGTCCACGTCTTGCCGTCCGCGGACGTGTCCCAGCTCGTGGCCCAGTCGCCCACCAGCTTGAGGCCTGGGCCGTACTGGACGAGCTGGGGGTAGAGCATGACGTAGGCGTTGTACGACTGGGTCTCGATGCCGATGAATGGATTCAGCGT
Organism: Gaiellales bacterium; assembly: GCA_035639615.1. Taxonomy (GTDB): domain Bacteria; phylum Actinomycetota; class Thermoleophilia; order Gaiellales; family JAICJC01; genus JAICJC01. The sequence goes on from DASQXS010000347.1 coordinate 16,490, forward strand.
GTCGATGTAGTTCGTCGTCCCAACCCGCAGGATGCCGCCCTTCTTGACGGCGCCGCCGCCGGAGGTGCCGCCGCCTCCCGCGCTTCCGCCGGCGCCGCCGCATCCGGCGGCGGTGGCCACCAGGACGAGCGCGGCAGCCACGCCCATCAATCTTCGTGCTCTCATGCGATTCCCTCCCTTGTGTCCTGGCCTGCCATGACGTTCACGTGACGGTCGCGGCCCGGGCGCGGGCGCCGTCGGGCCACGTCGTCGATGTACTCGCAGATCTCCTCCACCGCCCGGTCGAGCCACATCCGCCCCTTCTCGACCGTGGCGACCGTGGCATCGCCGATCACGCCGGACTCGGTCCAGCCGCTCCACCGGCCCTTGACCGAGAGCGGCCCGTCCGCCCAGTCCATCCAGGCGTAGTCCGAGTCCCAGTCCGGGATCTCGCGGACCGCCTTCTCCATCCGCACGAGCTCCGGGCGAATGGCGAGGTAGAGCGACGTCTCGAGCTCGCAGGCGTGCGCCATCCCGCCGGGCGCGTCCGACTCGCGCGTCCGGGCGAGCAGCTCCGCCGACGCAGGCGAGCTCAGGTACCAGAACGCGGCGGCGACCGCGTCGCGCTCCTCGAGCATGATGAGGCGGGCCGCCATGTCCACGAGCGGCACGTTCGAGCCGTGCCCGTTCACGAACAGCATCCGGCGGAACCCGTGGTGAAGCACGCTCCGGCCGATGTCGACCAGGTGGTCGACGAACGTCTTCCAGCCGATCGTGATCGGCCCGGGGAAGTCCATGTGGTGCGGGGTGTAGCCGTGCGTCACCGTCGGCAAGAGCAGCGCGCGGCCCAGCCGCTCCTCGACGGCCCGCGCGGCCAGCGTCTCGGCGATCACCACGTCTGTGTCGATGGGCAGGTGATGGCCGTGGTCCTCGAGCGTCGCGACCGGGATCACGAGCACCGGATCGCGCTCGGCCCAGGCGGCCACCTCGGGCCAGGTCAGCTCCGCGTACTGGGTGGTGGAGGCGTCAATCGAACTCATACCGCTGCTCGACCGAATTGCAAGGATTGCCACGACCGTAAGTGATCGCACCCACTGTGACGTCGGCGACGCACCAAAAGACGGTCTTCGACGACGACCCGTCCTCCGGGTGCCGGCAGAGTGCATGCGGAGCGCCGGTGTGATCTTGGAGCGCGCGTCGCAGGATGTGCTCGGTGATCTCTCCGGGCGCGAGCCATTCGAGCGCGCGACGATACCGCACCGCCGATCCCACCGCGTATTCCGGATCGCCCTCGTAGCGGAGCATGCGCTCGCTCACGTAGTGGTTCGTGTGGGCGAGCGTCCCGGCCGGGCCGGGCCGGACCAGCTCCGCGTCCGTCGCCGACCCCTCCACGTTCACAACGCCGCCGGAACGGTGGCTCAGGATCGTGTTGTAGGACGAGGCGCGGCGCGGGTGAAGGGCGGCGAAGACCGCGTCGTCGAGCGTTCGCCGGCGGACGATGTCTCGCACGTGGAGCAGCCGCGGGATCCCGACCCGGTTGTCGTTCGGGGAGACCTCGTTCCCGGTCAGGGCCAGGCCGGCGCTGTTGAAGCCGACGCTGATCCACGGCCCGATCCCGATCGTGAACACGACCGGGTCGCCGGGGACGCGCCACTCGATCGCCACGAGGTCGTCCTCCTCGGCGGGCGGGAGGTCGTTGTTGTGGGCGACCCACATGTGCCCATCGGCGCTCGCGGGCGGGCAGGCGACCATGTCCGAGCAACGCCCCTCCGGCACCGGCTCGCCGGCGCCGATCTCCTCGATCGAGGCTGCGAAGACCGCGAGCGGGTCGGCGTCGGCCCCCTCCGCCACGGCGTCCAGCTCCTCGACCAGCCAGGGCAGCTCGGCGGCCGTGACGTCGCGGTACGGGCGCGCCTCGGCGACCTGCGCCGGGCTCATCGAGGCCGCCGCGCGCCTGACCGCGTCCGCCGTCGCCAGGCCGACATCGAGCCCCACCCGGCGATGGTCGCCGGCAACGCGCAGGAGCGGCAGCATGTCAGATCGCATAGCGCCTCTCGAAGATCGCGCGGATCACCGGGTTCTCGCGCAGGACGTTGAGCGCGACGAGCCCCATGTCGGGCATGTGGCCGTTCCCGATCACCATCGTCGTCGCCCGTCCGAGCCCTTCCGCGCCGAGCGCGGCCGTCGTGAACGACGTCGCCATCGAGAAGAAGAGGATCGTGCCCGAGTCGCGCGTGAGGAGGATCGTGCCCAGCTCGGTGCCGGCGACGTTCACGAGGTTCACGGCCACGTCCGCCTCCCGTCCACCGGCCTCCATCACTGCCTCGTAGAGGCCCAGCGCCTCGGTGGCGTCGGCCGCGACGGCGTGGTCGGCGAGGCCGGTCTCTCGGACGTCGGCGAGGGCCTCGTCGGAGACGTCGGTCACGATGACGGTGCCCGCCGGGCCGGCGTGCTTACGCGCCTCGTGCAGCGTGAGGAGGCCCGCCGTCCCGCCACCGCCGACCAGCGCCACGGTCTGGCCCGGCTGGACGAGCATCGACGTTCGCGACGGCGCGCCGGCGACGTCGAGCGCTGCGAGGGCGATCCTCTCCGGGATGTCGTCCGGGAGGATGGCGAACGGGCTCGATTCGAAGAGCACGGCCGTCCCCCGCACCGCGACCTGGCCGTGCCGCATGTCGATGCCGTCGATCCGGTCGAGCCTGAGCGGAGTCAGGGTGAGCGAGATCAGGGTGGCGATGCGCTGGCCCGGCTCGACCGCCCGGCTCTCACGGACGTAGCTTCCGACCTCGCGCACCGTGCCGATCAGCATGCCGCCCGATCCCGTGACCGGGTTGTGGAGCTTCCCCCGCTCGGCGACGATGGCCGCGATGGCGGCGGCGACAGCGTCCGGATCGCCGCCGGCCTCGCGGGCGATCTGGTGGAAGTTGGCCGAGTCGAGGTTGAGCCGCTCGACGTCGATCAGGATCTCGGCGTCCGAGATGCGCGGGCTCGGGTCGAGCTTCCACGCGGGCTGCGGGAAGGCGCCGTTCCCGTCGACCACGCGGTGCAGGCCGTAGCGGGCGGCCAAGCTCAGCGGCATTGGGGAAGGCTAACCCCCCGCAAAACCGGCGCATACTGGGGAGGTGCTCTAATATCTTGCCAGGTGCTTGAGCAAGTGCACAGCGGCGCCGGCGTGACCGTCGCAGAGCTCGTGGAGACGACGGCGCTGGCCCGCGCGACGCTCCGGGCGGGGGGCGAGGGCCTCGGACGCGCGGTGCACCGCGTCCAGTGGATGGAGGTCCTGGACGACTTCGCCGACTACCTGGCGCCGGGCGACCTCCTGCTGACGACGGCGTACAACCTGCGCGACGATCCGGGGCTCCAGCGGGTGCTCGCCGCCCGCATGCTCGAGTCGGGCGTGGTGACGATGGTGGTCAAATGCGGCTACTACCTCGACGATGTCCCCTACGTCGTCCGCCGCCAGGCCGATGAGATCGCGCTACCGGTGTTCGAGCTGCCGCGCGAGGTGCCGTTCGTCGAGATCTCCCAGTCGATCTACGAGCGCCTCGTCTCCGGCTCCTACGCACGCCTGCAGCGCTCGGCGGGCATCCACCGCGAGCTGGTGCGGCTGGTGGTCGACGGCGCCGACCTGGGGACGGTCGTTCGCCGCGCGGCCGCGATGCTCGGAAACCCGGTGGTCGTCGAGGACGACGCCGGGACGCCGCTCGCCGGGTGGCGTGCGGACGGCACGCCGCAGCGGACGGCCGCCGGGGCGCTGCGCTCGGCGCGTGGGGCGATCGTGGTCCCGGTGATGGCCCGCGGGACGACCCACGGCCGCGTGGGGCTCCTTCCCGAGCGCGCCCCCCAGCCCGACGACCTCCAGGCACTCGAGCAGGTGGCGACCGTCGTCGCCCTCGACATCGCGAAGTCCGACCGGGAGCGGCTGACCGCGGCCGAGCTCGCCGCCGCGTTCGTGCGCGACCTCGTGCACGGCCGCGCCGGGGATGACGCGGCCTGCGCGGCCCGGGCCCGGCGGCTCGGCGTGCGCATCCCGGCCGATGCCCGCGTCGTCCGGCTCGGGGCGGGGGCGAGCCCGGAGGCGCTCGAGCGCGGGCTCGACCTGCTCCGCGCCCGGCTCGAGGGGCGCGGCCTCGCGGCCAGGGATGCTGACGAGCTGGTCGTGGTCGCCTCGCAGGAGGGGGAGCGCGCCCTCGGCGACGACTTGCGCTGGCTCGGCGCGGCGGCGGGCGGTGCCCGCTTCACCGGCGGCGCCGGCGATCAGGCGTTCGGGCCGGACGACCTGCCGACCTCGTACGACCAGGCCGGACGGGCGCTGCGGCTCGGCCGGGGCCTGCGCGGCCCCGGGCGGCTCCACCGCTACTCCGAGGTCGAGGCATACGACGCGCTCCTTGGCGACGACCCGGAGCGGGCCCGGCGGGTACGCGAACGCACGATCGACCGCCTGCCCGACGACTTCCGTCGCACGCTCGCGCTTTACCTGGAGCGAAACCACAGCATCGCCCGGACCGCGCAGGAGCTCTTCGTCCATCGCAACACCGTCCACTACCGGCTCCGCCGGATCGAGGCGATCTGCGAGCTCGACCTGAGCCGGGTCGAGGATCGCATGCTGTGCCAGATCGCCCTTCTCAGCGCGCGTCTCGAGCCGCGTCCCGCCGGAGGCGGCGAGCGCGTGGTATAGATCGGTCGTGGCCACCGTCCCCAGGGATGCGCCGCGCTACCGGCAGGTCGCAGACGTGCTGCAGCGATCGATCGAGGCGGGCGACCTGCGCCCGCACGACCGGCTCGACTCCGAGCGGACGATCGCCGAGCGGCACGGCCTCTCGCGGATGACTGCCCGCCAGGCGATCGAGCTCCTCGTCCGCCGCGGCACGGTGTACCGGCGCCCCGGGTCCGGCACGTTCGTCTCCCCGCCCCGGATCGTCCACACGCTGCAGCGCCTGGCGGGCTTCTCGGAGCAGATGCGGGCGCAGGGGATCGCGCCGTCGAGCCGCGTCCTCGAGATGCGCTCGACGGGGCGCGTCGACGCGGCCGTCCGATGCGCGCTCGACCTGAGCGCCGATGACCGCGCCTGGCTCGTGCGCCGCGTGCGCTACGGCGACGGGGAGCCGCTCCTCCTCGAGACGTTCTGGGTGCCGGCGGCGCTCTGCCCGGACATCACCCGGGCCGACCTCGCCGAGGGCTCCCTCTACGCGCTCCTGCGTGAGCGGTACGGGATCGACCCCTGCTCGGCCGACGAGGCGATCGAGCCCGCAGTGCTCGACCCGGGCGACGCCCGCCACCTCGACGCCCGCCCGGGCTCGCCCGCCGTGCTCGTCACGCGCACGACTCGCGACAGCGAGGGCCGCGCGGTCGAGTTCGCACGCGACCTCTACCGCGGCGACCGCGCCCGCTTCGAGGTGTCGCTTCGTGCATAGCGGCCCGCTCCCCCACGGTGTTCATCCCGCCAGCACGCGGTCGAGGTTGTCGTAGCAGACGTGCCAGCCGCGCTCCTGGTCCCGGAGGCGCCCATCGGTGGGGATCGCGCTGTTCGTCATCCGCACCAGCGTGCGGCCCTCGTCCTCGGTGAACACGAGCTCGATCAGCTGCGGCCGGTGGGGATCGTGATCCCAGACCCAGGTGAAGACGAGCCTCCATGGGGGCTCCACCACCACGTACTCGCCTGTCGCACCGGCCTCATCCCCGCCGGAGGGGTCGCGCATGACGATGCGGATCCTGCCCCCGACCCGAAGGTCCACCTCGGCCGTCGGCGTCTCCCAGCCGGGCATGCCGTGGAGCCAGCGGCGCAGCACTTCCTCGCTCGTCCAGGCCTGGAACACCCGCTCGACGGGCGCGTCGAAGGTCCGCTCGATTCGAAGAACCCGCTCCCGATGCTCGCTCATCGCCGCTCGTCAAGATACTCGCCGACGACATCGAAGAGGCGCTCCCAGCGCGCGCGCTGATCCTCGATCCAACCGGCGGCATCGGCAAGGGTCGCCGGCTGGAGGCCAAGCCGGTGGGTGCGCCCCTCGATCACCCGGGTGACCACCCCGGCCTCCTCGAGCAGCTTCACGTGGCGGGAGACGGTCGGCGCCGAGACGCCGAGGTCACGGCTC
>DASQXS010000348.1:0-6343 GCA_035639615.1 Gaiellales bacterium
TCCCGGCGTCGGTCTCAGGGTCGTGGACACGGACGTCACGTCGAGTGGGCTCTGCAGGAGGTCCTTCGGGTAGGCGCGGAGCTCGTCGCTCGTGCTGGGGGCGTTCACGCCGACGACGATCTCCTTCCATCCGATCCGATCCCTATAATTGTTGTCGTGATAGGCAACAGAGACCCGCCCGTGGATGACCGGTCCGGCAAGGATCACCTCCAGCCGAGTCGTGTGGAGGCCGCCGGCTCCGAGTGGATGCGCGAGCGCGGTCTCCAACGGGACGAGCGCGGCGGGGCGGCCGGCCACGACGAGGTGCGCGTTCTGTGCGATGCGCTCGGCGTAGGCATGTGCGTCGACGCGGCCGGCCTGGAAGGTGGGGATCTCGGCCATGTCCAGCACGTAGCGGACGTAGATCCGCGGGCCCGAGACCTCGATCCGGCTGAAGCGGTTGATCGTGAAGTTGCCGAGCGGATGCGCCGCCGCCAGTGCCGGGAGTGCGAGCGACGCGAGCGCGACCGCGATGAGCACGAGCCGCCTCACCGGAGAGCCCTCCTTGCGACGGGCGCCCACAAAATCGAGAAGTGCGGGTTGATCGCGAGAGCCCGGTGGAACCACCACGGCGCGGACGCCGAGCCAAGGCAGCGCTCGATCATCGCGCGATGGAAGTAGAGGAGGGCGTCGCGCGTGCCGAGCCGAAGCGCATGGGCTGAATGCGCGCGCGCCACCGCGCAGCTACCGGTCTTGAAGAGACCCCACGCCAGCGCGTCCTCGGCGTAGATGCTCGGCGCCGACCGATACGCGATCCGAGCACGGGTGAGCGCATCGGCGACGTTCCGGTTGTGGTCGAGGTCGAAGAGCGCGGTCTGGAGCTCCGTCCGGACGCCGTTCGCCCGGAACAGCCGCTCGATGGCCGACACGAGCCCGTAGTCGCGCCTTGCCTCGGCCTCGTGCCCGGAGACATGAAGCACGTCCCCGAGCAAGATCACGTACGCCGGAATCGGCAGCACCGCAACCACGTGCCGTAGTCGGGCGGCCGCTTGCGCATAGTCCCCGCGCGCCGCTTCGACCCGGGCGAGGCCGGCCTCCGCGTGGACGTACCCGGGGAGGCGCTTCAGGGCAGCCCGATACGCCGACGCGGCCGCGCCGAGCCGGCCGGTGTTGAAGTAGACGTTGCCGAGCTGCACGAACGTCCACGCGACATGCTCCGGGACGGGAGTGCGATCGGCCTGCGGTGCAAGAGCGTCGGCCTCGGCCGCCGCCCGGGGCCGCCCGATCAGCTCGCGGGCGCTGGCGACGCGCGTGTAGGAGGCGATCCCCGGCGAGAGGAGCGCCATCCGGTCGTACGCGCTGAACGCCGGCCCGTAGCGCCCGAGGTTGAGCAGTGCGTCGCCGAGCGCCCCGTAGGCCGAGCCGTTGTTCGGGTCGAGGCGTACGGCGCGCCGCGCGAGGGCGAGTCCCTGGGCGAAGCGGTGGCGCGTGTTGGCGAGCGACGCCTGGCCCTGGACGACCAGCGGTCGGGGCCCACCCGCGGCGGCGGCGCGCCGCAGGGCCCGGTCTGAAAGCCCGTAGAAGGTGGGATCGCCTGTCTCGCGGGCCCGCTGCTGGTAGGCGAGGCCAAGGAGTGTGAGCGCGTCCCCGTCTTTCGGGTCGAGGGCGACGCGGTGCTCGAGCCTTCGTACGTACGCGGCCGTGTCGCCTGTCGAGAAGCCTGCGAGGAGCCGAGCGAGCGAGTCTTGGTCGCTCGAGCTCGAGGCGGCGGCTCGGGCGTCGGCTGCCAGCCGGTCGATCGCCGGCGAGCCCGAGAACGCTCCGCCGAGCAACAAGACCGACGCGGCGAGGCCCGCGGCCGCGGACCCAAGTAGGACGCGCTGTCGCTTCATCCTCCCTGCTCTCGGTCATCCATCGGCTCTCTAGTTCGTCCGCCGCCGCCGCCCGGTTCGATCGCCGTAGCACGGATTTGGCCCGCCCTCCTCCGGACGACCGAACCGAATCTCGCGCTCCGGCGAACAACCGGCGTCAACCGATCGGGTCAACCGGAGACGAGAAGGGAGAGATGGGCATGACAGCAGCGAGATTGGTGGGCAGGAGGACTCTCGTGCTCGCGGCGCTCTTTGTCGTCGCCGGCGCGGCGGTCCTCGTCGCGCTCCTCATCCAGCAGGGGTCCCCGGCCTCGGCGCGTGCGGCCGACCACCTGGATGCGCCGGGCCTGACACCCCCGGGCGGGAGCGTGCAGACGGACATCACAGACCTGTACGCATTCCGGTCACCGACGAATCCGGCCAACACCGTGCTCGCGTTGAACGTGAACGGCGTGGCGAGCCCGGCTGAGGCCGCACCGGGGCCGGACCGCACGTTTGCGCAGGCGATCCCCGAAGTGAAGGGATCCGCGCCGGTGACCTACAACTTCCACGTCGACAACAACGGTGACGCGGTCAGTGACATCAACATCGAGGTCGCTTTCGGCAAGCCGCATGACGACGGCTCGCAGAAGATGAAGGTCGAGATCACGGGCCTGAAGGACGGCAAGGGCAAGGCAAACGGGCTCGGGAAGCTCGACAGCCACTCGACGCCGTTCGGCGCCGCTCCGGTGATCAAGACCCAGCACGGCATCACGGCGTTTGCCGGCCGACGTGACGACCCGTTCTTCTTCGATCTGCCGGGCTTCCTCAACATCCTCGGTCCCGGGTCGCTGATCGGCTGCGGGAGCCCGACGTCACATCCTGAGCGGAATTTCTTCGCTCATCGCAACGTGTCGTCGATCGTGCTCGAGCTGCCGAGCGACATGCTCACCGACGGTTCGTCGAAGATCGGCGTCTGGACGTCGACGAACGTGCCCGACCTCCAAATCGACCGGATGGGCCGGCCCGCGATCGCGACGGTCTTCATCCCGAACAACCCGATCCCCCCGGACCGCGTAGTGGACGGCAAGCCGTCGGCGAAGAGCGCCTACAACCACAGCAACCCGGGCAACGATCAGGCGAACTGGCGGAGCGAGGTCGTGGACACGCTGACGACGCTCTTCAGCCTGAACGACGCGACCGATCCGAACACCGGCGACGACGCCGGCAAGATTCAGGCGCTGGCCAACTTCCTCCTGCCGGACATCCTCACCATCGACACGTCGAGCTCGGCAGGCTTCCCCAACGGCCGCCAGCTGAACGACGACGTGATCGACACGGAGCTCGGCCTCATCACCGAGGGGGCCGTCACGACCGACTGCGTCCCGGCCGACAACACGAACCTGAGCACGTTCCCGTACCTCGGAAACCCCAACTAGCTCGTCGCTCCGGACCATCTCGAAGAGGGCGGCACGCGCCGCCCTCTTCGCCGTGGGCGAGGCGCCCGCCGCCGCAGGGACGGGCCCTCGCCAAATCTGATTCGTCCGAGCCCTGCCTCCGGTTCGGCTAGCGCGGAGCACGGAGCGGCGTCGCGCGGTTCCAGACCACCACGGTCACCGCGACGAGCATCCAGGCGGCGAGGTAGAGGAATGCGGCGCGGGGAGAGACGAGCGTCCACAGCCCGCCCGCCACCGCGCTCGCGGCGAGGTTGCCGAAGCTCTGGATCGCGGCCAGGATCCCGAACGCCGAGCCGCGCGCATCCTCGGGGGCGTAGGCGGCGACGACGGCGTTCTCGGCGGTCTCGGCCAGGGCCTTCGCGACGCCGGCCAGGACGAAGAGGATCGCGAGCGCCGCGAGGCCGGCGCCGGTGAAGGCGAAGCCCCCATCGGCGGCGAGGAGGAGTAGGACACCGGCACCGAAAACCGCAAGCGCTCCCCGCCGGTCCACCGCGTGGCCGGCCGGAACGCTCGCCGACGAGGCGCCGACGTTGAACGCCGTGTAGAGCACGAGCGCCAGCTCAACTGCCGGGTGGTGTCCGTGCCTGGGCTGGAGGAGGTCGGTGGCGCGAAGGATCAGGAGCGTCGCGGCCGCGTTGCCGAGCTCGAACGCGGAGACGGCCGCGAGCACGCGGCCGAGCCGGCCCCGCAGCACCGGGCGGACGCGCAGGCGGAGGCGCTCCCGCGGCCGCGGCTCGGCGTGCGGAGCGGCTCGGATCGCCGCAAGCATCGAGAGGGCGGCAAAGAGCCCGGGCACGACCGAGACGAGGATTGCCGTGCGCACGTTGAAGGCCGCGACCAGGCCGAGCGCGAGCAGCGGCCCTCCGATCGCGCCGAGGTTGTCCATGGCGCGCTCGAACCCGTACGCGCGCCCGTACGCTGCCGGCCGCACCATCTCCGCGAGCAGCGCGTTCCGCGCCGGCCCGCGCAGCCCGCGTGAGATCCACGCGCCGCTGCGGAGGATGCCGACCTGCCAGGCCGCGCCCGCGGCGCCGATCAGGGCCGAGAGCACCGCCGTCGCCGTGTAGCCGCCGATCGCGGTCGCGCGGCGGCTGCCGGGATCGTCGGCGAGCGCGCCGCCCGCGAGCCGGGCGGCCCCGCCGAGGCCGTCGGCGACGCCTTCGATCAGGCCGAGTGCTGCCGCCGGTGCTCCGAGCGTCGAGGTGAGGAAGCTCGGCAGGAGCGCCGTCGGGACCTCGTACCCGAGGTCGCCCAATAGGCTGGCGCCGCCGACGCCGACGACGCCGCGGTTCAGCCACGGCGCTTCTGCAGGCTCGACCTCGTCGGTACTCACGCGTGGATTCTGGTGCCGGCGGCTCCGGCGAGGGCGGCGTCGAGGGCAGCCGCCGAGGTGATCAGCGCCTGGTGGCCGGTCGCCCTCACGTACTCAGCGCATGCCTCGACCTTCGGGCCGATCGAGCCCGCGGCCAGCTCCGGGAGCAGCGCCTCGGCCTCGTCGGCCCCGAGCTCGCGCAGCTCCTCCTGCCGGGCCGTGCCGTAGTGCCGGTACACGGCCGCGACGTCGGTGAGGATCACGAGTCGGTCGGCCGAGAGCTCCCGGGCGAGGAGCGCCGAGGCGCGGTCCTTGTCGATTACGGCGTCGACGCCCGCAAGCCGCTCGTTCCGCCGCGCGACCGGGATGCCGCCGCCGCCGCAGGCGACCGCGATCGCGCCCGAGGAGAAGAGCGCCCGCACCGCAGCGAGCTCGATCACCTCGAGGGGCGCCGGGGAGGGAACGACGCGGCGCCAGCCGCGCCCCGCGTCGTGGACGACCTTCCAGCCGCGTTCGCGCTCGAGCTCCAGCGCCCGCGCCTCGTCGTAGAACGGCCCTACCGGTTTGGTCGGCTCGTCGAAGGCCGGGTCGTCCTCGGCGACGCGCACGTGGGTGATGAGGCACGCAACCGGCCTGGCGGCGACGGGCTCCAGCTCGCTCTCGATCAGCGCGCCGATCTCGGCCTGCGTCTGCGCGACGGCGAGGTAGAGCGGCAGCGGCGGGGCCTCGTCTGCCGCGCGCTCGTGGCGCAGGAGCTCGTTGCCGACCTGGGGCCCGTTGCCGTGCGTGATCACGAGCTCGGGATCCTCGAGCAGAGGACGCAGAGCCGCGCATGCCGCTCGCAGGTTCGCGCGCTGCTCGGCTGCGGTGCCGCGCTCGCCCGGCCGCGTCAACGCGTTGCCGCCGAGCGCGACGACGGCGGTCACACGAGCGCGGTGTGGTCCACGAGGCCGTGCTCAGCGAGAACGTCTGCGAGGGTCGGCTCCCCCACCTCCTGGAGCCGGTAGGTGATCCGTAGCGCGGGAGCCTCGATGTCGATCAGCCGTCGGAGGTCGACCGGTGTCCCGATCAGGACGAGATCCGCCTTGCAGCACTCGATCGTCTCGCGCAGCTCCTCCATCTGCTTGCGCCCGTAGCCCATCGCCGGCAGGAGCGCGCCCACGTGCGGGTACTGGCGGAAGGTCTCCGCGATCGAGCCGACCGCACAAGAACGGGGATCGACCAGCTCGGCGGCTCCGTTCGCCTTCGCCGCCAGCACGGCCGCGCCGTACGCCATCTCGCCGTGCGTGAGCGTGGGGCCGTCCTCGACCGCGAGCACCCGCTTGCCGCCGATCTGGGCCGGGTCGCCCTCGACCACGAACGGCGAAGCGGCGAGCACGATGCGCGCGCCGGGATTGTGCTCCCGGATCGACTCGAGCACCGCATCCACGCCCTCCGGGGGCGCGCTGTCGACCTTGTTCACGACGCAGACGTCGGCCATGCGGAGATTCGTCTCGCCCGGGTGGTAGCGGAGCTCATGGCCCGGCCGGTGCGGGTCGAGCACGACGACGTGGACGCTCGGCCTGAGGAACGGCGTGTCGTTGTTGCCGCCGTCCCAGAGAATGACGTCCGCCTCCTGCTCCACGCGGTCGACGATCGCCGCGTAGTCGATCCCGGCGAAGACGAGGTTGCCCTCAGCGAGGTGCGGCTCGTACTCCTCGCGCTCCTCGATCGTGCAGTCGGCGGCGTCCAGGTCCTCGTAGCGC
>DASQXS010000349.1:0-20666 GCA_035639615.1 Gaiellales bacterium
CAGCGTAGCGACCGTGCACCCGCCTTCGAAGCGACGAACCCGGGCGGCGCCGGCGCCGTCCGCTCCCGCCAGGCTCGCCCACGGCACCCGGGTGACGTTGCTTAGCGCTGCTTCCTTCCGGACCTGACGCGGTTCACAAGCATCCGTTGCGTGGGACCTGGCGATCAACGCGAAACGCGCTGGCCCTGTCCCCGAACCCGGCGCCCCTCAGGACGGGGATTCGGCCCGGCTAGAGCGGATTGCCGGAGGAGGGTACCGCTAGCTCCCCGCTTAGCACGGTCGCCGAGGATGGTATCAGGCAGGCGCTGAGGCCCGCTCTTCGGCCTCGCGCAGGCGCCTGGCCAGGATCTTGGCGATCTTGATCGCGATCGTCGGGTGCTGCTCCAGGAGCGGTGTGAACTGCCACGCGGTGATCCCGAAGAGCCTGAGCGGCGACTCGGCGACGACGGTGGCGGTGCGGCGACCGCCCTCGTCGAGAAGCGCGACCTCGCCGAAGGAGGCTCCAGGCCCGATCGTCCCGCGCCGCTCGCCCTGCACCTCGATGCGGGCGGTGCCGTCCGCGACCACGAAGAAGCCGACTCCGCCCTCGCCCTCCCCCACCACCGTATCGCCCGTGTCGAACCTGCGCTCCTTGGAAGCATGGGCGACGGCCTCGAGCTCCCTGTTCGAGAGGTCGTCGAAGAGGGTTACGCGACGCATGATCTCGATCCGCTCGTCGGCCATACTCAAAACCTCACTTGACGGGTGGTGAACGTGCCGGGCGAGACTACCACCCTCGGCCGGCCTAGACGATTGATTCCACGACCGCGCGCGCCTGAACGCCACCACCGTCAGTCCGGTGCGGACGTCGGCGGCGCTGCGGCCGGGAACCGACCCATCCAGACTCGCTGGATGGGTCTCTTAGGTAGCAGACCCATCCCGACCGGCGCAAGGAGGTGCCTTGCGCCTGGCGTGAATAGCAGGCCGTCGTCGTGCGCTGCGTGGTTCCCGACCCGGTCGCGGCCTGCGTGGATAGCAGGCGGCTCCCGACCGCTGCAAGCGGTCCCGGCTTGCAGCTAGAGCATCACGCGGCCGTGGAATCAACCATCTACTCGGGGATGGCATACTCCGTCCCGGCCCCGGAGAGGTGTCCGAGTTGGCTTAAGGAGCGCGACTGGAAATCGCGTAACGGGGGATTTCCTCGTTCGCGGGTTCGAATCCCGCCCTCTCCGCTCATGCTCGTCCTGAGCAGGCGCGATGTCGAGACCGTGCTCGATCCCGACCGGCTCGTGGATGCCGTTGGGCGGGCCATGGCGGACCTGAGCGCAGGCAGCGCCTCAGTGCCAAACCGGACCGCCGCTGAGGTGGAGGACGCCGGGGGCGTGCTGATCGCAATGCCCGCCTACCTCCCCTCGGAGGGCGCGCTCGCCGCGAAGCTCGTGAGCCTCTTTCCGGGGAACGCGGGCCTCGGCCTTCCGACGCACCACGCGGTCGTCGCGACGTTCGACCGCGCGACCGGCGCCCCCACGGCGCTGCTCGACGGCGAGCTCATCACGGCGATGCGCACCGCCGCGTGCTCGGCGCTCTCGGCGAAGCTGCTCGCCCGCGAGGACGCCGCCGTCCTGGCGGTGCTCGGGACCGGCGTGCAGGCACGCGCGCACGCCCGCGCGCTGCCGCGGGTGCGGGGCATCCGCGAGATCCGGGTCGCGGGCCGGGATCCGGAGAACGTGGCCGCGCTCGCCCGCGAGCTCGATGGCCGCCCCTGCGACGCCTACCACGAGGCGGTGGAAGGTGCGGACATCGTGTGTGCATGCACGCACTCGCCGGAGCCAGTCGTGCGCGGCGCCTGGCTGCGCCCCGGGGCGCATGTCACGTCCGTCGGCTTCAACCCGAGCGGGCGCGAGGTGGACGCCGAGGCTATCGCCCGGTCGCTCCTCGTGGTCGAGTCACGCGCGGCGGCGCTCGCCCCCTATCCGGCGGGCTCGAACGACCTCCTCTGGGCGATCCGCGACGGCGCTGTCGGCCCCGACCCGGTCCATGCGGAGATCGGGGAGCTCGTCGCTGGCACGCGTCCCGGGCGCACCTCGCCGGAGGAGGTGACGCTCTACAAGTCGGTCGGAGTCGCAGCCCAGGACGCCGCGGCTGCCGCGCTGGTGCTCGAGGCCGCTCGCGCATCCGGGGTCGGCACCGAGGTGCAGCTGTGACGGCGGCTCGGATAGACTGACCCTTCCCAGGGCGCATAGCTCAGCTGGGAGAGCGTCCGCTTCACGCGCGGAAGGTCAGAGGTTCGAGCCCTCTTGCGCCCATTCTCTCATCGGCTCCAGCAGCAGGACCTCGTGGTGTGGCCGGCAACGTTGCTGGTGTCGATGGCGAGCGAAAACCGAGCGCTGCTGGGACGCAGGACCTGTCAAGCCGCAGGCTTGACAGGGTTCGGGACGCGCCTGCTCTCCACGCAGGCGCACACCGGCCAATACGGGAGAAGTATTGGCGCGACCGAGGACACCGCAGCAGTCGCAAGGCTCTGCCTTGCGACGTTCGGGAGCGATCTGCTACCCAGCAGATCGCGGACGCGGTTTGCAGCCGCCAGCCTGTCAAGGCGCCCGCCTCGACAGGTCCCGCGAGCAGCCTGCTACGCAAGCAGGCTGCGAGAGCGGCAAACGTTGCCGGTCACATCACTAGCCCCGCGGCCGGATGGCAGCGCTTCTCACCCTCATCCGCCCCCGCATCCGGGCATGCTCATGACGCCCATGAGGAGCCACCAGAGCAACGCAGGCAGGGCGATCGCCGCGGCCGCGAGGGCGACCAGGAGCGGCCACGACCTTTCCGGACAGCCTTCGGGCGGTCGAGGCTCCATCCCGCCACGGTAGGCGGCGCCGGTAACGACGACGTATCGGCAGAGTGGCGAGCGCTCGACGCCGGCCTACTGAGCCGCCCCGTGCAGCGAGAGCGGCTCCCGCCCGGCGCCGTCCACACCAAGCCGCGTCCCGGTCGAGGCCCGGGTAGCGCAGGAACGCGCCCTCACGCCGTCGGCGGCGGCGTCCCCAGGAACCCGGCGACCATCGCCCGCATGTTCCACCGCTCCATGCCGATATACGTCGCCCCGGGCGAGCCGGGCGGCCCCAGCGTGTCGCCGTAGAGGTTCGCGTAGACCCGCACCCCGGCATCCGCGGCGATCTGGCGCTCGAGCGACGGGTTGATCGACGACTCGGTGAAGATCGCGCGTACGTGCTGGGCGCGGATCCGGCGGATGAGGGCCGCCACGTCCTTGGCGCTCGGCTGGGCCGACGTCGAGAGCGACGGGATGACCGAGCCGACGACGGCGATCCTGTAGTGGGCGGCGAAGTAGCCGAACGCGTCGTGGTTCGTGACCAGCTTCCGCTCGGGCGGCGGCACGGTTGCGATCAGGCGCCGGTTGGCGGCGTCCATCGCCCTGAGGCGCGCGACGTAGCGGCGGGCGTTTCGCGCGTACGCCGCCCGGCCGCCCGGATCGACCCGGCCGAGCCGCGCCGCCAGGGACGTCGCCGCCCGCTCGAACAGGGCCGGGTCGTGCCACCAGTGGGGGTCGTCGCCGCGGAGCGGAAGGCCGGCCGACGCGACGAAGACCGGCGTCCCCTCCCCCGTGCTCTCGACGAGCTGATCCGCCCAGGCGTCGAGGCCGACTCCCGACTCGACGACGAGCTTGGCCTGGGCGAGCGCGACGGCGGTGCTCGGCGTCGGCTCGAAGTCGTGCGGGTCGACGTTCGGCGCCAGGATGCCGACGACGTGCACGCGGTCGCCGCCGACGTTGCGGACGAGGTCCTGCATCTGCGTCGTCGTGGCGACGACGGTGATGCGGCCGTTCGCGGTTTCGGTCGACCGCGTCGGCGTGCACGCGGCGGCCGCGACGACGAGCACAATCAGCACCAGGCGGGCGCGCATCCGCAAAACGATAACCGATGTCGATTTCGTTTGCAGTATGCTCCGCCCCGTGGAGCTGGGGCGAAACCGGCACAACCGCGCCGTCCTCCTCGAGGCCGGGAGGGAGATGGGGCGCGCGTTCAGCGTGCGCGAGCTCCACGCCGCCGCCCGCCGGGCGGCCCCGAGGCTCGGCCTCACCACCGCCTACCGCGCCGTCGAGCGCTGGCGCCGGGAGGGCGTCGTCGAGCCGGCGGGCAGCCGCAGCGGCGAGACCCTGTTCGTCATGTGCGCGGCCCGCGGCCATCACCACCACGTCGTCTGCATCGAGTGCGGTGCGACATCGGTGCTCGAGGGGTGCGCGCTCGGATCGGTGCGCGAGGCGACGGCGGCCGCCGGCTTCGAGCTCCTCGACCACGAGCTCGGCGCCCTTCCGGCGCGGTGCGGAGCGTGCACGGAGACGGGGGAGCAGTCGTCGACGTGATGGCCCAGGTGACCGCCGAACCCGCTCCGGCTCGCGCGTCCACCCGCGACCTCGCCGTCGCCTACGCCGGCCACACGGCGGTCGAGGACGTCACGGTGGCGCTCCCGCGCGGCGCCATCGTCGGCCTGATCGGCCCGAACGGCGCCGGGAAGACGACCCTCCTCCACGCCCTGCTCGGGACGGTCCGCCCGGCGCGCGGCTCGGTCGTCGTGGACGGCAGCACCGGGTACCTGCCCCAGCTCGGCCCACGGGCCTGGGACTTCCCACTCAGCGTCGCCGACGTCGCGCTGCAGGGGAGCTACCGGCGCGCCGGCTGGCTGCGGCGGCCGTCCCGGGGCGAGCGGCGCCGGGCCGAGGAGGCGCTCGAGGCGGTCGGCATGGCCGCCCTCGGTGGGCGCCAGATCGGCCACCTCTCCGGCGGCCAGCGCCAGCGGGTGCTGCTCGCCCGCGCCCTCGTCCAGGACGCCGACCTGCTCCTGCTCGACGAGCCGCTCTCAGGCGCCGACGCCGCGACCGAGGCGGCATTCGTCGATATCCTGTCCCGGCTGCGCGGCGAGGGCAAGACGATCGTCATGTCGAGCCACGACCTCGGCTGGGCAAGCGTGCACTGCGACCTGATATGCCTCCTGGCTCGGCGGGTGATCGCCTTCGGGCCGGCGGCCGAGGCCCTCGACGGCGAGCGGCTCTCGGAGGCCTACGGCGGCCAGATCCTGAACGTCGGCGGCGTGCGCGTGCTCGCCCCCGAGGGCCACCACGAGCACTGATGCTGCATTACCTGACCGACCCGCTCCAGTTCGAGTTCATGCGCCGGGCGCTCGTGGCCGTCGTCCTCACGGGCATCGCCTGCGGGTTCCTCGGGAGCTACGTCGTGCTGCGCGGCCTCGCCTTCATCGGCGACGCCCTCACCCACGCCGTCTTCCCCGGGATCGTGATCGCTTTCGCCCTCGGCCGGAGCATCCTGCTCGGGGCGTTCGCGGTCGGGCTCGTGACAACGGTGGGCATCGCCGTCATCAGCCGCGGCCGGCGCGTCTCGGAGGACACGGCGATCGGCATCCTCTTCGCGGCCATGTTCGCGCTCGGGGTGGTGCTCGTCTCGAGCCTCGCCACCTACCAGAAGGACGTGGCCGAGCTCCTCTTCGGCGACATCCTCGGCGTCTCGCGGACCGACCTCGAGCTGGCGGCGGCGGCGACCGCGGTCGCCGTCGCCGCGGTCACGTTCCTGAACAAGGAGCTCGCCCTCGTGGCGTTCGACCGCGACATGGCCCAGGCGATGCGGTACCCCGTCTTCGTCCTGGACCTCGTCCTGCTCGGGCTGATCATGCTCGCCATCGTCGTCTCGCTGCGCGCGATCGGGAACATCCTCGTCCTGGCGATGCTCGTCACCCCGGCGGCGACGGCGCGGCTCGTCACCGACCGCCTGCCGACCATGCAGCTCGTCTCGGCGGGGATCGGGGCCGGAAGCGGCGTGGTCGGCCTCTACATCAGCTACTGGTGGAGCGTGGCGTCCGGCGGCGCGGTCGTCCTCACGGCGACCACCGTCTTCTTCGCGGTCTTCGCCGCCCAGGCGGCGGCGGCGCTCGCGCGCCGCCGGGCGCAGGCGAGTGCCGCGTAGGCATCGGGAGTTGAGGGTTAAGACCCGTGCAAGATCGGTGCCTGACCCCGTTTTTGCAGACGGCCGGTAGGTTGCGGTCATGTCCCGCCGCGACGGCCTTCCCATCCTCGCCGCCTTCGCGGCGGTCTACCTCGTGTGGGGATCGACGTTCCTCGCCATCCGCTACGCGGTCGAGACGATCCCGCCGTTCACCATGATGGCGCTCCGCTGCCTCCTCGGCGGATCGATCCTTTTGGCCGTCTCGCGCGTGCGCGAGCCTGGGGCGGCGTGGCCGAGCGCGCGCCAGTGGGCCGGGGCGACGGTGCTCGGCATGCTCTTCTTCGTCTCCTGCCACGGCCTCCTCGCCCGCGAGGAGCAATACGTGCCGTCCGGCATCGCCGCGCTCTGCCTGGCCACGATCCCGCTCTTCGTCCCGCTCCTCGCCTGGGCGCTCACCGGGTCGGGGCGGCCGACGGCGCGCACCTCCGGCGCGCTCGTCGCCGGATTCGCCGGGGTTGCGATGCTCGTCGCCGCGCAGGGGAGCGGCGGCGGGCTCTCGGTCACCGACGCGGCGCTCCTTCTCCTGACGTCGCTGTCGTGGGCCGCCGGCACAGTGGCGACGCGGCTCCTGCCGGTGCCGGATGCGCCGATGACGTCGGCCGCGGCGTCGCTCCTGGCCGGCGCCGCCGTCCTCGCGGTCATCGCCGCCGCCTCGGGCGACGCCGCCCGCCTCCACCCGGCGGACGTGACGCTTCGCTCCGCCGCCGGCCTCGCGTATCTCGTCATCCTCGGCACCGTGGTCACCTTCTCGGCGTTCGTGTGGGTGCTGCGGCACGTGCCGCCGGCGCGCGTCGCGACCTATGCGTTCGTGAACCCGGTCGTGGCCGTGCTGCTCGGCTGGGCGGTCGGAGATCAGTCGATGAACGCCGGGACGGCGCTGGCGACGAGCGTGATCGTTGCCGCCGTCGCCGTCGCCGTCACCGACCGCGCGCCGCAGCCGGCGCCGCGGCGCCCGATGGCGGCGACCAGCGAGCCCGTGTAGCCTCGCGGCCGACATGCGCGCCCGCCGCACCATCACGGTGATCGGCTGCCATGCCGGCGGCGAGATCGGAAACGTCGTGACCGGAGGCGTGCTCCCGCCGACGGGCGCGACGGTCTTCGAGCAGATGCAGACGCTGCGGCGTGAGGGCGACGGGCTCCGCCGGCTGCTCCTGCGCGAGCCCCGCGGCAGCGTCGCCTGCCACGCCAACCTGGTCGTGCCAGCGACTCGCCCGGACTGCGAGGCCGGGGTCATCATCATGGAGCCGACCGAGTACCCGCCGATGTCGGGCTCGAACGCGATCTGCACCGCCACCGTCCTCCTGGAAACGGGGATGGTCGCGATGCGCGAGCCTGAGACAACCCTTCGGCTGGAGGCGCCGGGCGGCGTCGTCGAGGCCCGGGCGGCCTGCCGGGGCGGCCGCTGCGAGAGCGTCGAGATCACGAACGTCCCATCGTTCGCCGACCGGCTGGACGCGGCGCTCGAGGTGACCGGGATGGGCACCCTCACGGTCGACGTCGCCTACGGCGGCATGTGGTACGCCATCGCCGACGCCCAGGCGCTCGGCTTCGCCATCGAGCCGCACGAGGCCCGCGACCTCTCGATCGCCGGCGAGCGGATCCGCGCGGCCGCCCGCGAGCAGCTGCCGTGCTCCCATCCGGAGAACCCCGCGATCGCTGGCGTGAGCATTGTCCAGATCGCCGGGCCCTGGCAGGGCATCGGCGCCGTCAGCCGAAACGCCGTCGTCGTCGCGCCGGGACGGCTCGACCGCTCGGCGACGGGCACCGGCCTCTGCGCCCGCATGGCGGCGCTGCACGCCCGCGGCCTCATGGGCGCGGGCGATGCGATGACGCACGCCTCGGCGATCGGGTCGACGTTCGACGGCCGCATCGCCGCCGAGACCCGCGTGGGCGGCCGGCCGGGCATCGTGCCTGCGATCCGCGGCAGCGCCTGGATCACCGGCGTCTTCCAGCTCGTCGTCGATCCCGACGACCCCTTCCCGGAGGGGTACCTGCTCGCCGACACGTGGGGCGTGAGCGGGCTCGACGAGCAGCCCGAATCGCTGTAGGATCGGGGCGCGTCAGATCGAGGGGGGTCGGATGGCCCGTTCCCACCCATTCGAGGACGGTGCGCGATCGGCGAGAGGCCCGCCGGGCGGTTTGGCACGTGCCTGCTCATCTCGCGAAATGGAGGGTAGAAATGCGCAGGACTCTCCGGCTCTCCAGATCGAGAGTCGCGCTCGTCGCGGCACTCGCCGGATCGGTGGTCTTCGCCCTTGGCTCGAGCGCCGTCGCCCTCGGGGCAGCGCCGGTCAAGAGGATCTCGACCGACCCGTACACGAACCGAGACAGCAACCACCGCACCGAGGTCGAGCCCGACACGTTCGTGTTCCGAAACACCGTCGTGGCGACGTTCCAGGTGGGGCGGTTCTTCGACGGCGGGGCCTCGAACATCGGCTTCGCCACCTCGACCGACGGCGGCCAGACATGGACGCACGGATTCTTGCCGTCGACGACCGTGAACTCGACGCCGGCCGGGCCGTATGCGCGTGCAAGCGACCCGACCGTGGCATTCGACAAGCGTCACGGCGTGTGGATGATCTCCTGGATCGGGCTCTTCCCGGGCGGGAACACCAGCCGCGTCGACGTGCTGGTAAGCCGCTCGACCGACGGCGGGAAGACCTTCGGCGCCCCCGTGGTCGTAAGCGCGTCCGGGAACTTCAACGACAAGAACTGGACCGTCTGCGACAACACGGCGACGAGCCCGTTCTACGGCCACTGCTACACGGAGTTCGACGACTTCACGCACCTGAACCGGATCCAGATGAGCACGTCCACCGACGGCGGACTCACCTGGGGCGCCGCAAAGACGACGCCCGATCAGACGTGCGTGATCGGCGGGCAGCCGCTCGTGAAGCCCAGCGGCACGGTGATCGTGCCCATCGACGACTGCCAGGAGACCGCGATCCTGTCCATCAGGTCGACTGACGGCGGCGCTACGTGGCAGAAGCCCGTGCTCGTCGCCCTGCTCCTGAACGACGGGAATCCGGGGGCCATCCGGGCGCCGGCGCTGCCGACCGCGGAGATCGACGGCTCAGGCCGCGTCTACGTCGTCTGGCCGGACTGCAGGTTCGAGGCCGGCTGCTCGGCGCCGATCGGGACGAACGATCTGCTCATCAGCAGCTCCGCGAACGGCGTCAACTGGACGCTGCCGGCACGCATCCCGACCGCTCCCGTCGGCAGCGGGGCCGACTTCATGACGCCCGGCCTCGCCGTCGACCGCAGCACGTCCGGGAGCTCGGCGCACCTCGGGCTCACGTACTACTACTTCCCGAACTCGAACTGCCAGATCGCGACGTGCCGGCTCCGGATCGGCTTCGTATCGTCGACGAACGGTGGGGCGACCTGGAGCAGCCCGACGCAGCTCGACGGGACCATGGACGTGCGGTGGCTGCCGCTCACGACACAGGGATTCATGGCCGCCGACTACATCTCGACGTCGATCGTGCCCCAGGCCGAGAACGCCACCCCAGCCGTCATCGTGGCGCGGCCGCCGGCGACGCCGCCGGCGTGCTCGAACCTCGCGAACGGGGCGCCCGGCCAGGACTGCGACGTGGCCGCGTACACGGCGTCGCCGGGCCTCCTGGCCATCGTCGGAGGATCGAACCCGGCGACCCGGCCCGCGCATCGGGCGGTGACCCGGCCACACGTCCTGTCTGGACGCCAGACCGCGTACTAGCCGGACCCGGCAGAGGCAGGTGGCACGGCGCCACCTGCCTCTGCGGCATCCATTCCGATCAGCGCGATGGTGCCGGCGAGCGCCGCCAGCGCCGCCATCGCAAACCCGATTGCCCATGACGTCGCCCCGACCAGCGCGGCGAACGCGACCGGCGTCACCACCGAGGACAACGAGAGGGACGCCTGCTGAAGGCCGATCGCAGCCCCGGACCGGGCGTACCCGGCGAGCTCGGCCGCGGCGGTGAACGACAGGCCGTTCCAGCTCTGCGACAGGCTGCCGGCGACGACCAGCACCGGCACCAGCACGGGAAGCGGGGCGTCGACGAGGGCGGCGCAGGCGGCGGTCGCAAGCGCCAGGGCGACACCCAGGCGGCGGAGGAGCGGAACCCGCATCCCGACCCGATCCGACCAGCGCCCGGCGGCGAGGCGGAGCGCGGCACCGGCCACCTCGACGAGGGCGAGGAGTGCGGCGGCCGCCTGGGTCGAGAGCCCGCGGTCGCCGTGGAGGAAGAGGACCGCGAAGCCGACCAGGCTGGCGAGCGCGACGTAGAGGAGGCCGCTCGCCCAGCACAGCCGCCAGATGCGCGAGTCCGCGAGCGGGCCAGTCGCGGCGCCGCCCGCCGCCGGAGGCCCGCGCTCGGGCTCGCGCAGCCAGACCGCGCCCGCCGCCGCGGCGACCAGGAGCGCGGCGGACAGGACCCCGAGCGCCGCCCGAACCCCACCCGCGGCGAGGCACAGCGGCAGGACGAGCGCGGCCGCCGCCCCGCCGAGCGGCACCGCGGTCTGGCGGATGCCGAGCGCGAGCCCGCGCTGGCGCGGCGGAAACCATCCCATCACCGCCCGACCGCTCGCCGACTGCACGCACGCGCCGAACGCCCCCGCGGCGAAGAGCGCGATGCCGAGCCCAACCGCGCCCGGCGCGACGGCGGCCGCCGCGACGCCAAGCCCGGCCGCGGCGAGCCCCCACGCGATCACCGCGCGCTCGCCGACGCGGTCGGCCAGGACGCCCCACGGGAGGACGGTCACGAGGACGCCGAGGTTCACCGTCGCAAGCACCACGCCGACCCCTTCCAGCCCGAGGTCGTACCGCTCCTGGAGCGCCGGCGCCAGCACCGGCAGCCCGAGGAAGAGGGCGGCGAAGCTCGTCTGGGCCGCAAATCCCGTGGCGAGGATCGTCCATCGGTAGCGATCGGGGCCGGGACCGCCTGCGACGATGCGTGCCGCGGCGCCCTACCCCGTCAGGAATCGGGGCCCGGCGAACACGCGCCGCACCATCGGCTCGAAGAACTCGACCGGCAGCGACTCGTAGTCCGGGTCGAAGCAGTTCTGGTCGTATCGCTCGCAGAACTCCGCGCAGGCCGCGTAGTGGGGGTGGTCGCGGAAGCGGTCGCGAGCGTGCCGGTCGTCGCCGTAGTGGTGAGCGTAGTAGTAGGCCTGGAAGATGCCATGATGGGCAACGACCCAGCAGATCTCCTCGGAGACGTACGGCTTCAGGATCGCCCCGACCATCTCGCCGTGCGTGTACGGCGCGAGCTCGTCGCCCACGTCGTGCAGGAGCGCGGCGACGACGTACTCGTCGCTCCGTCCGTCGCGGAAGGCGCGGGTCGCGGACTGGAGCGAGTGCTCGTACCGGGTCACCTGATATCCGGCGAGCGTCTGCTTGAGGCCGTCGAGCGCGCGGAGCAGGCGGTCGGCCAGCCCGGCGGCGTACTCGGCCTCGTAGCGGGCCAGGAGGTCGTAGTCGGCCTTGGTGCCGTCCGCCATCCGCCTGAACGAGACCGTCTCCACGGCTGGGAGCCTATCCGGGCCCGGCCGCGGGCGGCGCTGTGAGACGGGCCAGGATCGCGGCGAGCGCGCCGTCGGCCCGCGCGGCCAGCTCCTCGTCGGTGAGGATCTGCACGGGATGCGGCACGAGCACCGGGCGGTAGTCCGGCATGCCCAGGACACGGGCCTGCTCGAGCGCCTCGTCGAGGAACGGCTCGGTGCCGACGACGGCGGTGGCGATGCCGCGCCGCTCCAGGCGCACCGCGTCGTGCACACTGCACGACACGCACGATCCTCAGTCGGCCAGGCCCTCCACGACGAGGTCGCCGCGGAGCGCGATCTCCTCGATCACCTCGGGCGCGGCCGGGCGCGAGAACGCCGCCTTGGCGATCCGGAACGTGTGCGCGCCGCGGGCTCGGAGGCCGGCCTCGATCCGGTCGAGGAACTCGGCGCCGCGGCTCTTCGTGATGTCGAGCAACGCGACCGTGCGGCCGGCAATCACGTCTGGCCGGGCCGCCGGGGGCGTCGTCTCGGCGACCTGCTCGTCGAAGGGGCTCACGTACTCCACTGGATCTCCCGGGCCACGGACCGACTGCCCATGCCGTCGCAGGGGCCGAAGACGGCAGAGTAGCGGCCGGCCTCGCCGCCGGCGACCACGAACATGATGCGGCCTGGATCGGTCCACTTGTGAACGACCGCGGCGTCGTGTGCGGCGCGGACGTGCGGGGTCGTCTCGCCGTGGCGGAGCTCGGCCGCGGGACGGGCGGCGGCGGCGAAGACCGCATCGCGGAGCCGCGCCTTCGACCAGCCGTGGGCGGCGAAGAGGGCGGCGTGCTCGGGTCCGACGACGAAGAGCGAGTCATCGTCCATCGGCCACCAGAACGGGCTCCAGGTGGCTGCAGCGGCGGATGCGAGGACGAGCGCCAGCTCCTCAGGCGTCCGCGACCGGTGGTCCGAGATCGAGAGCGGCGCATCGGCCGCGAGCACGGTCACCGTCGACGTGCCGCGGTCGTAGCCGCGCTCGACGTGCAGCGGCTCCCACGGGCTCTCCTCCTCCGCCTCGGCGATGCAGAGGCCGAGCTTGCCGGGGCTGCCGAGCGTGGAGCGGTCGAGCCTGCCGGGGACGGCGCCGCCCGTGAGCGTGAGGACGAGCCGGAGCGCGCGCCCGATCGTCATGTTCGCGCGGGTGCCCGGGCCGAGGACGCCCATGCCCGAGTTGAGGCCGATCCGCTCCCGCGCGGGCCCGTTCACGATCACGATCGGGGCGGCCGGTTGAGTGGTGACACCGACCCCGTGGGCGTTTACGGCCGGGTCGAGGGCCGCGTCGACGGCGGCCGCGACGACCGGGAAATACTCCGGCCGGCAGCCGGCGAGGACGGCGCAGGCCGCCACCCGCTCGAGCGTGGCCCGGCCATGGCTGGGCGGCACCTCGCCGACGAGCGCCGCCGGGTCACGGCCGCCCAGCATCGCCTCGACGCGCTCCGGCGTCGGCGGGACGACCGGCAGGCCGTCCGTGAACCCACGCTCGAACATGTCCTCCAGCTCATCGAGGCCGCCCGCCTCCTCGCCGTAGTGGCGCCGCGAGGCGCACCCCGGCTTGACCGCCGGCCCATCGTCAGGAAGGCGCACGCCGAGAAGGCGTTCGTAGGCGCCCCTGTCCCAGCCGACGAGCGTCTCGCGCACCTCGCCGTCGCGGTCGACCAGGACGGCGGTCGGCACGGCGTCGACGCCGTACGCCCGCGACACCTCATAGGGCGGCTCCTGCGCCAGCACGGCGGCACACAGCCCGGCCCGTCGCGCCATCCGCGCCGCCGCCTCCGGCGGCTCCTCCGCGACCAGGACCGGCGTCGCCGCGGCCGGCGTGACGCCCGCAAGGCTGCGAAGCGCGAGCGCGGACGTCGGGCAGTCGCCGTGTGCGAACACGAGCAGCGCCGGCCGCTCGGCGATGAGCGAGTTCAGCGTCACCGGGCCGCCGTTGAGCTCCGGCAGGGTGAAGGCCGGCGCGGACACGACGGCTCGCACGCTAGCAGCACGGGCGGTACCATCATTCCGTGGGGGCACGGCAGGTACGGCGGCTGGCGGCAGTCGCGGCGGCGGGAGCGACGCTGCTCCCGGCGGCGGCGGTGCCGGCGGCGACGAACCTGATCGCCAACGGCTCGTTCGAGGGCTCGGGATCGGGCTCGCTGTCGGGCTGGGGCGCGAGCGGCGGAACGCTCGCGCTCGTCACCGGGCAGGGCGGCGGCCATGCCGCCCGCGTGACCGCGGCGAGCGGGGCCTCGTCGACCTACGCCTACACGGCGTCCAAGCCGGTCAAGTCGACGACGGCCGGCGTCGCCTACCGCCTGGACGGCGCTGTCCGCAGCGGCGCCGGAAGCGGCACGGTGTGTCTCAAGCTGAAGGAGATCCCGAGCAGCGGCACATCCACGGTCGGATCGGCCCAGCAGTGCACCGCCGTCACGGCCGCGTGGGTGTCGTTCCCGAGCGTCTCGTACACCACCAAGGCGTCCGGCGATCAGCTCACGGTGAACGTGGTCGAGTCGTCTCCGCCGGCCGGCGCCAGCTTCGACGTCGACAACGTGAACCTGGTGACGGCCTCGGCGGACACCACCGCCCCGAGCGTGCCGCAGGGCGTCGCCGCCACCGCCGACGGGTCGAGCTCGGCAACCGTGTCGTGGAACGCTTCGACCGACGACGTCGCGGTCGCCGGCTACGACATCCTCCGCGACGGCGCCCGGGTGAAGACCGTCTCGGGGGCCGTCACGAGCTGGCAGGACACCTCGCTCAGCCCACAGACGACGTACAGCTACGCGGTCGACGCGTTCGATGCCGCGGGCAACACGTCCGCGCCGTCGGCCGCGGCGACGGTCACGACGCCGCCGGGGCCGGTGGGAGGAGGGCCGTGCGGGCTCGTCCCGGCGAGCACCCGCCCGTACGCCCACGTGGTCGTGATCATGGACGAGAACCTGACCTATCCAGCGTGGCAGGCGTCCGCCGACGCGGCCTACACGCACGCGCTTGCCGACGACTGCAGGCTCGAGACGAACGCGGCCGGCGAGACCCACCCCAGCTTCCCGAACTACCTCGCGGTCGCGAGCGGGACGTTCGAGGTGTGCTTGGCCTGCTCGTCGAACGTCGACAACGTCTTCCACCAGCTCGACGCCGCCGGGCTCAGCTGGAAGGGCTACGACCAGTCGATGCCGCACAACTGCGCCGGCAACACGAGCTCCGTGCCGTACTACCGAAGCGGCCACAACCCGGCGTTCTGGTTCACCGACCTCGGCCCCACGGCGAAGAGCGGTGACGGCAGCTGCGCCGTCGACGACGTGCCGCTCGACCCCGCCCTCTGGAACGACATCGCCGCCGACCGTCTGCCGAGCTTCGCGTGGGTGACGCCGGACGACTGCCGCGACATGCACTGGCAGAGCGGCACCTGCGAGTCCGTCACCGGGAAGACGAAGGCCGACCGCATCAAGATCGGCGACCAGTACATCCGCTCGATCGTGACGGCGATCGCGGCCACGCCGAGTTACCAGGCCGGCGACACGCTCGTCATCGTCACCTGGGACGAGTCGAACGAGCAGTCGGTCAAGGACAAGGGCAACTGGGGGATCGACTGCTCCGACCCGAGCGTCTACTCCGCGAACAAGGCGACCTGCCAGGTGACGACGATTCTCGTCTCGGCCCGGATCACCGCCGGGCCGTACGGCGGGTTCGTCGGCCACTACAGCCTGACCGCGGCGATCGAGCAGACGTTCGGCCTGCCGCTGCTCGCGGGCGCGAAGAAGGTGACGCCGGCGCCGATCTACTGACGGAGGCGCCCGGGCGCGTTGAGGCCTGGCACCGCAATTCCGTGCCTGACCCCGCAATTGCGTGATGGTAGACTCGCGGCCCCGACGAGGAGGGCGTGTGTCCGCGCGATTGCCGGTTGCGAAGATGTTCCGCGGGTCGGCTCCGGCCGACGGCGGTCGGATGGGGCGGGAGTGGATCGACGTCCTCGCCGACGTCCCCCTCTTCCAGGGGCTCACGCGCCGGCATCTCGCCAAGGTCGCGGCGCTGGCTCGGACGAAGCGCTTCGTGCCCAAGACGACGCTCTTTGCGGCCGGGTCGCCGGCAGACGCCTTCTACGTGATCCTCGACGGCCGTGCCAGCGTACGCGCCGGCGGCCGCCGCATCCGCCTCGAGGCCGGCGACTTCTTCGGCGAGATGGCCCTGCTCGACGGGGACGTCCGCTCGGCCGCGGTGATCGCCGAGTCCGACCTCCTGGTGATGATGATCCCGCGGCGCGGCTTCCTGAAGCTGCTCGAGAACGAGCCGAAGATCGCGATCGCCATCATGGCGACGCTGGCGCAGCGGGTGCGCACCGTCCAGGCGGCCGCGAACATCTGACCGCGTGACGACCGAGCTTCGATCGCGGCTCGACAGCGGGATCACGCTCCCGTTCTCGTGGTTCGCCGATCCGCAGGTGTTCGCGGCCGAGCAGGAGCGCATCTTCGCCCGCACGTGGCAGTACGCCGGGATCGTGGACTGGGTCTCCGAGCCGGGCCGCTACTTCACCTGCCGGGCGGGGCTCGTGCCCGTCGTCCTCGTCCGCGACCGCGACGGCCACATCAACGGGTTCGTGAACATCTGCCGCCACCGGGCGACGGAGGTGGCGCAGGGACGCGGCCGGCGGGAGACGCTCCAGTGCCCCTACCACGCCTGGACGTACGGCCTCGACGGCCGCCTGCGGGCGGCGCCGCGCTCGGAGCGGGAGCCCGACTTCGATCCTGCCGACTACGGCCTCGTCCCGGTCGCGGTGGACACATGGGGGCCGCTGGTCTTCGTGAACCGCGACCTCGATGCGCCGCCGCTGGCGGAGGTGCTCGGTCGGCTGCCCTCGCTCGTCGAGGCAGCCGGAATCCGGCTCGACGACCTCCGCCACCACGACCGGGTCGAGTGGGAGCTCGCGGCGAACTGGAAGGCCGTCGTCGAGAACTACCTCGAGTGCTACCACTGCCCGACCGCGCACCCCGGCTTCTCAAGGCTGATCGACGTCGACCCCGACGCCTATCAGCTCTCAGCCGACGAGTGGTTCTCCAGCCAGGTCGGCCGCGTGCGGGCGGACGCCGGCAACGGCAAGGTGCCCTACGCCCCGGAAGGCGCGATCGCCGAGGCGCACTTCCACTACCTGTGGCCGACGTTCACCATCAACGTCCTGCCGGGGCCGCCCAACCTCGCCGCGTTCTACTTCGTCCCCATCGACCCGGACCACACTCTGACCATCACCGACTACTTCTACGGCGAGGAGGCGACCCCGGAGGACATCGAGGCGATGGTGGAGTTCGGAAACCAGGTCGGCCTGGAGGACCAGGCCCTGGTCGAGTCGATCCAACGCGCGGCCCGCTCGCGCGGTCTCTCGGAGGGCCGGCTTCTGCTCTCGAGCGAGCATCTCATCCAGCACTTCCAGCGACTCGTCGAGCGGGCCCTGCGCTGAGTCGGGTCAGACGGGCGTGACCTCGGTCGCCTCGGGGCCCTTCTGGCCCTGGCGAGCCTCGTAGGACACCTTGGCGCCCTCGACGAGGGTCTTGAAGCCCGTTCCGGTGATCGCGCTGTGATGCACGAAGAGGTCCTTGCCGCCCTCGTCGGGCTGGATGAATCCGTAGCCCTTGGAGTCGTTGAACCACTTGACGGTCCCGGTTGCCATGATCGACACCTCCTTCCCTGCTTTATGTAGAACGAGTCAGGAAGGCAGTGCGCGCAACCAAACGAACGTCCTAGAACGCGGGCACGGTAGCAGATGAAGATTGCCTATACCCTGCGCACGCTCACGGCCGTGCCGTAGGCGGCGACCTCGCTCATGATGTCGGCGATCTCGTTGCAGTCGAAGCGCATGGCGAGCACGGCGTTCGCGCCCTTCTCCCGCGCCGCGTCCCTCAGCCTTTCGACGGCCTCGTTGCGGCTGTCGGCGAGCAGGGTCGTGTACCCCTTGGCCTCGCCGCCGAAGACTGTCCGAAAGCCGGCGCCGATGTTCGAGAAGACGTTGCGCGCGCGCACGATCAGCCCGAACACCTCGCCGTAGACCTCGACCACCTCGTAGCCGGGGAGGTCGTTGGTGGTGGTGATGATGACGTCGTCCATGGCGGGCGAGCGTACCAGGCATACTCCCGTCGCGGATGGTCGATCCCCTCGTGCACGAGTTCGTCCGCTCGAGTCTGCCGCCCGCGCCGGCCCGGGTGCTCGAGGTCGGTGCCGGCAGCGGCGAGCTGGCCCGCCTCCTCGCCGGCGCCGGCTACGCCGTCGTCGCCATCGACCCGGGCGGCGGGGACGGCGTCGTCCCGATCCCGCTGCAGGACCTCGCCGAGCCGCCTGCGTCCTTCGACGCGGCGGTCGCCGTCGTCTCGCTCCACCATGTCGAGCCGCTCGAGCCGTCGTGCCGCCGCCTCGCGGACGTCCTCCGCCCCGGCGGGACGCTCGTCGTCGACGAGTTCGACGTCGACCGCTTCGACACGCTGGCGGCGGCGTGGCTCATCGACGAATGGCGCTCGGCCGGCCGCGAGCGCGACGCCGAGCCCGAGACCCTGGTCGCCGACATGCGCGCCGAGCTGCATCCGTTCGCGGCGATCGCGGCCGCGCTCGCGCCGTGGTTCGACCTCGAGCCGCCCGCCCGTCTGAGCTACCTCCACCGCTGGGACCTCGATCCGTCGCTGCGCGCCGCCGAGGACGAGCTCATCGACCGCGGGCGCCTGCCGGCCGTGGGTGTCCGCACGGTCGGGATCAGGCGGTCCTCCACGAGCTAGAGCTCCCGGAGCGCCGCGCCGAGCGCCTGATGGTCATCGAGCACCGGGGAGTAGAGGTCGCCGCGCTCCTCCACCCGCCGCAGCACCACGGCCATCGTGAGCGCGCCCGGGTCGAGGCCGGGCGTCAGCTCGTCCCAGTCGAGCGGGGTCGACACGGGCGCCCCGGGCTTGGGCCGCACCGAGTACACCGAGGCGATGGTGCGGCCGGGGCCGTTCTGGTTGGCGTCGATGAGGACGCCGCGGCGGCGGGCCTTCGACCACTCGGTCGTGATCACGCCGGGATGGGCCTCGGCCAGCCGCCGCGCCACGCCGGAGACGAGCGCACGGCTGTGCTCGTAGGTCTGGCGCCGCGCCAGCGGCACCAGCACGTGGATGCCGTCGGCGCCGCTGGTCTTCGGATATCCGCGCAGCTCCAGCGCCTCCAGCGCCTCCCGCACGAGGTGGGCAGCCTCGACGGCACCCGCGAAGCCGACCTCGGGCGTCGGGTCGAGGTCGAAGAGCGCGAAATCCGGCCGGTCCGGCTTGTCGGCGCGCGCGTACCAGGCGTTCATGTCGATGCAGGCCATGTTTGCCATCCACACGAGCGCGGCCGGCTCGTTCACGAGCGGGTAGTTGATGATCCGGCTGCGGGATCCGTCGCGGGACGTGGCCGGGAACGCCCGAGTCGGGATCCACTCCGGCATGTGCTTGGGCGCGTCCTTCTGAAAGAAGTGGCCGCCGTCGATCCCGTTCGGGTACCGCTTCATCGTGAAGGGCCGGTCGCGCAGGTGCGGCACCAGGGCGTCGGCAACCTGCCGGTAGTAGTCGATCAGGTCGCCCTTGGTGATCCCCTCGTCCGGCCAGAAGACCTTGTCCAGGTTCGAGAGCGGCGGCTCCGGCCTCCGCGGCAGCGGCTCCGGCCGGCGGGGCGGCGGCGCCGACTGGGCGCGCGGGCGCTCGCGCCGCACCTCGGCAGCCGGCTTGTCGTCGCGGAGCCCCTTGTACACGGGCGCGCGCAGCCGGCCGTCGCCCGTCCACTCGGCGAACTCCGCCTCGCAGACGAGCCGCGGCTCGACCCAGACCACGTCGGCGGCGCGCACGCGCGGCATCTTCGGGGTCTCGGCGAGCGGCGCCGTCCGCCTGCGCAGCGGCTCGAGGAGATCCTTCAGCCGGTCGAGCTCGCGGTCGTCGAAGCCGGTGCCGCAGTTGCCCACATAGACGAGGTCGCCGTCGCGGCTGACGGCCAGGATGAGCGCGCCGATGCCGCGCTCCCGCCGCCCGCGGCCGCGGGTGTAGCCGGCGATCACGAACTCCTGCCTGTCCTTCGTCTTCACCTTGAGCCAGGCGTCGCTGCGCTTACCCGAAAGGTACGGACTCGACGCCCGCTTCGAGAGGATGCCCTCGAGCCCGATCCCGCGGGCCTGCTCCAGCAGTCCCTCGCCGTCGTCGAACGCGACTGAGAGCCGGATCACCGGGTCGCCTTTGACGAGCGTTCGCTCGAGCAACTGCCGGCGCTCCTCCAGCGGCCGGCCGGTCACGCTTGCGCCGTCCAGGGCCAGGATGTCGAACAGGTAGACGACGAGCGTCCCGGCGCCCCGCTGCAGGAGCCCGAACCGGGCGCGGCCCTGCTCGTCCAAGGCGCACACTTCCCCGTCCACGATGCAGTCGGCGCTGCGGAGGGCGCCCGGGAGCGCCCGGGCCACGTCGGCGAACCGCTCCGTGTGCTCGTTCCCGTTTCGGCTGTAGAGCCGGGCCTCGCCGGCGTGGACGACGGCGATCGTCCGGTAGCCGTCGAGCTTCACCTCGTGCACCCATCCCGGGCCCTGGGGCGGCGCGTCGGCCGGGCAGGCGAGCATCGGCCGCGGCACTCGCTCGGGGCCCGGTTCCGCACCGTCCTTGCGCATCAGGAGCCAGTTCTTCTCGTCGCCGTCGAGGCGGGCTGGGAAGAGCGTCCAGGTTCCGTCGAGGCGGTCGCCTGAGAGGCGGACGGTGAGGCCGCCGTCGCGCTTTCGCTCCAGCAGCTCGTACGTCCCCCGGTCCCAGATCTCGACGGTGCCGGCGCCGTACTCGCCGGCCGGGATCTCGCCCTCGAACGAGGCGTAGTCGAGCGGGTGGTCCTCGACGTGGACGGCGAGGCGGCGGTCGCCTCGCCGCATCGGGACGCCCTTCGGCACCGCCCAGCTGCGCAGCACGCCGTCCTCCTCGAGCCGGAGGTCGTAGTGCAGGCGGCGGGCGGCGTGACGCTGGACGACGAAGATCGGCTCGCCCTTCCGCCGCGTGGAGCCGCTCGAGAACGGCTCCGGCGTCCGGCGGGGATCGCGCTTCTTGCGGTAGGGGTCGAGCGGCGTCCGCGCCATCCTGCCTGCGCCCGTCAGTCCTCGCCGTCCCAGTAGTCGAGCGGCTCGATTCTGCCGATCACGCC
>DASQXS010000350.1:0-12466 GCA_035639615.1 Gaiellales bacterium
CGCCGGAGACGGTCGACCCGCGCAGGCCGATCGGATGCTTCGGGGCGCAGGCGTCCGCCTACACCAAGCACCTCCTGACGGGCCGGCGGGTGATCCTCCGCTACGACCGCGAGCTGCACGACCGCTACGGCCGCTTCCTCGCCTACGTCTGGCTGCGCGGGCCCCGGCCGGTGTTCATAAACGCCCAGCTCGTCGCGCTCGGCTATGCCCGCTCCTATCCGTTCCCGCCGAACACCGCCCACGCCGGGCTCTTCGCCGAGCTCGAGCGGCGCGCGGCACTCGCAGGCGTAGGGCTCTGGGGCGCCTGCGGGTAGACTGCCCGCATGCGCCGCATCATCGCCGTGGCCGTGATCGCCGCCGCCGCGGCGGCGGTCATGAGGTACGTCGCCGAGTACGGCCAGCAGGTGGCCGCGTCCGGCAACGGCCATTCCGGCGACCAGGGTCGCCGCGATCTGCTTCGCGCGCGCATCGCCGCCGCTCGGGCCCGCCTTCGGGACGAGCTCGACTCGGTGCGTGGGGAGTAGGCGCAGGACGTTCGCGGCGCTCGCCGCCGGCGGCGCCGTCGCCGCGGCGTGGGGCCTCTTCGAGTCGCAATGGGTTGAGTGCCGCGAGCTCGACGTGGGCGTCGCCGGGCTGCGGCCGGAGCTCGACGGCCTCACGATCCTCCACCTGACGGATTTCCATGCCGGCACGCCGTCGTTCAACCTGCGCGCCCTGCGAAAGGCGGTGGACTTCGGCGTCCGGACGCACCCCGACCTGGTCGCCGTCACCGGGGACATCGTGAGCCACAGCCGGGCCTCGGCCGGCGTCGTGGCCGAGCTGGCCCGGCTCGCGCCGCCGCTCGGGATGTTCGCGGTGCTCGGAAACCACGACGTCGGCGCGAGCAACGACCCGTTCTCGCGTGGGGTCGTGATCGAGGACTGGGGCCCGGCGGCGGTGACGCTCCTGCGCGGCGAGACCGCTGCGGTCGATGTGCACGGCGCGCGCATCCACATCGGCGGGCTCGACGCCGACTCGTGGCTCCGAGGCACGGCTGCGCCGGCCGGCGATCTCTTCCACGGGAGCGAGGGCCTCCGCCTCCTCCTCGCGCACTTTCCGGAGGCGGCGGAGGAGCTCCCGCCGGGCGCCGCCGACCTCGTCCTCTGCGGCCATCTCCACGGCGGCCAGATCTGCGTGCCGACGCCGTGGGGAAAGCTGCGCCTGGCCCACGGCGTCCACCACTTCCACGAGGGCGTCTACGAGCACGGCCCGACGACCGTCATCGTCTCCCGCGGGCTGGGGACGACCCTCGTGCCGTTCCGGCTCGCCGCGCGGCCCGAGGTGAGCCTCCTGCGGCTACGGCGGCGGGAGTAACGCGCGAGAACGGCGCCCTCGGGTTATGTGCGCATCGGCGGCCGGCGGAGCGCTACCAGACGTCTCCCGGGCGCCAATCGGAGACGAGCACAGCCGACGACCCTGAGAGCAAGGAGCCTTGCAATGTCGAGGGCTCCAAGGGCGAACTCTCCGTCGACGATCTCGTTGACCCCACGCATGACACGTGAGGCGGGCCTTCGCCCTGCCGCTCCGGGATCGTCGCGACGGCCTCGACGTAGTCGACCTGCAAGGGCTTCTCTTCGAGCTCGAACCACCGCTCGATCACCGCGCCGTGCGAGACGATTCGGTCCCTGTCCCACAGGATGACGTGTACTCCCCCAAGCGTCGCCCGCCAGCTCTCATCAACGAATGCGTCCCCTTGGCGGCCCATGCCGCGTCGAGTTGCGATCGCAGCTCGATGCGCTCGGATCGCGACAGCCTGTCGCCGGCTCAGTGTAGGGACGCGCCGACGGCGCATGTGGCCGGCATTGATGGTCCGGGGCCGTCCTATACTCGAGCTATGAGCGACGCCACCGGAGGGGCTCCGGCCGAGTCGGTCCACTCGGCCGGCGTCGCGGCGCACATCTCGCACGCCGTCATCGCAACATACGCCGCCGCTGCGGCGCGCGAGGTCGAGGGCGTCCATGCGCTCGCGGGCGGCGGGTTCGGGCCGCTCGAGCGCCGGGCCGGCCCCGAGCGTACCGGCGTACGGGTCGTCGCGGGCGACCGCGGCATCGATCTCGAGCTCCACCTCGTCACGGCCTGGGGGGCGTCGATCCCCGCCGTCGCCGCCAGCGTCGAGCAGGCGGTGCGGGCGTATCTCGAGTCGATGGTCGCGCTCGAGGTCGGAAGCGTGGCAGTCCACGTCGACGACGTCGCGGAGCCGTGACCGCCGCCCGCATCGACCACCTTACGGGGGCGACGCTGGCGGATGCTCCCGTGCCGTGCCGAGGCTGTATGTGGTGGCAGACGCGGCCCGGCCGCGAGCCCGGCGACCGGTCCCGCTGGATCCGGACCGCGGAGAACGAGTTCGGGCCGTGGGGGAAGATCTACCGCGACGGCGACCGCGTCATCGGCCTTCTCCAGTACGGGCCGGCGCCGGCCTTCCCTCGTGCCCACGTGATGCCGGCCGGCCCGCCCAGCAGGGACGCGGCGATCGTCACCTGCGCCTACCTCATCGAGGCCGGGAGCCCATGGGCGCTTCAGAGCATGGTCCTCGCGGCGATCGGGGAGTGCCGCGACCGCGGCTTCGCGGCGCTCGAGGCGTTCGCCTATCGCTACGCCGCTGAGGAGGGGTTCTCGGCCCGATTCCTGCAGCACCGGACGATCTTCCCGTCCGACTTCCTGCGCGACTTCGGCTTCCATACACGCCGATCGGCTGGGAGAATCGAGCTGATGCGACTGGATCTGCGGGCGATTGAACCCGTGCCGGAGCCCGGCCGCCTCGAGCGGCTGCGGGCGCGGCTGCAGGTGGTGAACCCGACGCCTGCGGCGGTCAGATGAACCGGACCGGCGGGATTGACGAATGAGCGGAGAGGCAGAACACAAGGAAGGACGCTTGGAGCATCTCTCCGATCACGGCCTCCTGGCGCTCGTCGGCCGCGGCGATCGCGAGGCGTTCGCGCGGTTGTACGACATGTACGGCGGCGCCGCGTACTCGCTCGCCCTGCGGATCGTCCGCGACCGGGAGCTGGCCGCGGACGTGGTCCAGAATGCCTTCATGGCCGTCTGGACGCAGGCCGGCCAGTTCGACTCGTCGCGGGGGCAGCCATCAACGTGGATCCTGACGATGACACATCACAAGGCGGTTGACATGGTGAGGCGGGAGGAGCGCAGGCGGGCGGAGCCGCTCGACGACGCGGCCGAGACGCGCCCCGACCCAGGCGCCGGCGTCGAGCGCCAGGCCTGGCTCGGGGTCGCCCGCGAGCAGATCACCGCGGCGCTCGGGAAGCTCCCGGACCCCCACCGCGAGGTCATCGAGCTGGCGTACTTCGCCGGGTACACGCAGTCCGAGTTGGCGGAGCGCCTCGCCGTTCCCATCGGGACCGTGAAGAGCCGTACCTTTGCCGCGATGAACGCGCTGCGAGACATCCTGGCGGGGATGGGCATGCGCCCGGAGGATGAATGGAACACGTCGACGAGCTGATCGCCGGGCATGCGCTCCGCGCGCTCTCCTCGGAGGACGAGGAGCGGGTCGCGCTGCACGTCGCCGAGTGCGACCGCTGCCGCCGCCGGCTCCGCGAGATGGAGGCCGTCGCCGGCTCGCTTGCGTACGCCGTCCCGCAGGTGGCACCGCCGCCCGACCTGCGAAGCCGCGTGCATGCGATCGCCGAGCCGGTCGTCGAGGCCCCGCGCGCGCCGGAGCCGGCAGCCGCGCCCGTCCCACGGGAGCGCCGGCTGCGCACCCTGTGGCCGCGGTTCGCCGCGGTCGCGATGCCGGCGATGGCGGTCGCCCTGGTCGCGCTCGCGGTGTGGAACGTGTCGCTGCGAAACGATCTCGGCTCTGTGACGGACCGGCTCCAGACGGGCACGGCGGTCACCCTCCCCCGCGTCGGCAACGTCGTCGCCCAGCAGAACGGCAACGCGACGCTCTACGCGAGCGTGCGCCCGGCGCCGGCCGGGAAGACGTACGAGGCCTGGGTGATCCGGGGAAGCGTGGCGCTTCCGGCCGGCATCTTCCAGGGCGGCGGGACGGTCGAGCTGCACCTGACCCAGGCGGCCAGGCCGGGCGACCGGATCGCCGTCACGATCGAGCCGGCCGGCGGCTCGAAGCGGCCCACGACCACGCCGATCGCAACCAGCCAGCGCGTATAGGCTCAGCCCGCGCCCGAGCCAGCGGCCGGGTCGAGCACGAGCAGCGGCAGCGGCGTCGCCGCCTTGCAGTAGCTCTGGGCCGTGTTCGAGCCCTGACCGATGTAGCTCACCGAGTCGTCGAGCGTCGCGCAACCCGCGCCCACAGCCGCGAGCAGCGCCCGCGCCGTCGATGACTGATCGTAGAGGTGGACGTCGTCGACGCAGCCGCCCGAGGGGCAGGCCGCGAGCCGTCCCGCCGTGCCGGACCCGCCCACGCCGGGAAGGATGAACGTGGGCATCGGCGAGACGGTGCCGGCGTCGTCGGAGTTGCCCTCGTCCCAGGTGATCACGACGACGCCCGTGCTGCCGACGTCCTTCTGGATGCCCGGGAGGTTATTGGCGAGCCAGGTGTCGCCGCCGGTGACGCCGCCGACGTCGGGGACGTCCTCGCAGTGCTTGGTCGGGTTGTGCATGTCGTGGCACAGGCTCGGCACGATGAACGTGACGGGGCCGAACGACTGGGTGCCGTCGAAGTTCGTCGCCTGGTCGAGCGTGTTCTGGACGTTGTGCGGGAAGTTGCGCATGTGCGCCCGGCACTCGGCGTCCGACGGCGGCGACGACGGCGTGATGCCGGGGGTGACGGCCGCGTCCGGCGACTGGTCCCAGACGACCAGGAACGGATTGTGCTTGCGGGCGTAGAACTCGTGCATCGGCGCGGACGGGTCGCTCCACTGGTCGGTCGAGCACGTGGACGCGTCCCCGGGATAGTCCTCGGCGTACACCGTGAACGGGTCGCCGGCGTTCTCGAGGACGCGGAACAGGTTGTACGGCGGATCCGACGGATCGCCGCCGGGCGCGTAGCCGACCACGCCGCCATTCGGATCCGTGGTGGGCGGGCAGTGCTTCGTTCCGGGGACGCAGTCGGGGAGATGGGCGTTGAGCACGTTGGCGTCGGTGCCCATCACCATCCAGGCGTACTCGGCCGCGGAGTTCCCGGCGCGGAAGCCGCCCTCGACCCGCCGCGACTGGAACATCCCCGCCGTGCACGCCTCCGTGCCAGTGCCCTGCGGGTCGCCCTGCACGTAGTCGCACGTCGGGCTGCTCGGCGCCAGGCTGAGCGCCTCGGGCAGCACCGTCCCGTTGATGTAGGGCGCATCGGCGGTGTCGCCGACCACCTCCGAGTACGCCTTGTTCTCCATGATGATGACCGCGACCCGGGTCGGCTGCACCGGGGCGGGCGCCGCTTGCGGTGCGGCCGCGGCCCCGGGAATCCCGGTGGCGAGAGCCAGGGTGGCGATGGCCAGTGCGCGTCTCATCGGGCGAGGAAGGCGAGGGTGGCGGCCATCACCGCCGCGCCGGCGACGAGGCGGGCCGCGCGGGCGGCGTCGGGCCAGGGCAGGGGCTGAAGCTCGATCGCCCGCGCCTCCCGGCGGGTGCGGGCACGGCGGGCCAGCTGGGCGCGGTGGAGGGCCGCCTCGCGCTGGGCCGTGGCGCCGAGCAGCTCGTCGACCCGGAACGGGCCGTGCCGGTCGCGGGAGTCGGCGTGGGCGACGCAGTCGAACCCGCGCCTCCCGGCCGCGACGTCGCCGAGGCAGCGGGGGCAGGCCTGCACGAGGGGCTGGAACGGAAGCCGGAGGCGGTGGCGGGCGGCTCGGCGCCGGTCGCTGCGGGTGAGCAGCTGGTGCGGCTGCCAGGGGCCGTGCTCGGCGCAGGTCCCGGCGTCGGTCGGGCGCACGCACACCGGGCAGAGATGGCCCGCCGGCCGGGTCGCGTCGATCACGCAGCGGCCTTTCCGGGGACGCGGACGAGGTCGCGGTGGAGCAGTGCCTCCGCGATCTGCACGCCGTTCGTGGCGGCGCCCTTGCGGAGGTTGTCGGCGACGATCCAGAGGGCCAGGCCGTTGCGCCGGGACGGGTCGCGGCGGATGCGGCCGACCAGGACGTCGTCCGACCCGACCGCGGCGGACGGGACCGGGTAGGCGGCCGTCTCCGGGTCGTCCACGACACGGACGCCCGGGGCGTCGGCGAGCAGCGCCCGCGCCTCCTCGGGGCTGAGCGGCCGCCGCGTCTCGATCCACACCGCCTCCGAGTGCCCGCGCCACACCGGCACACGTACGCACGTCGCGTGGACGCCGATCGACTCGTCGCCGAGGACCTT
This sequence comes from Gaiellales bacterium, assembly GCA_035639615.1. Classification (GTDB taxonomy): domain Bacteria; phylum Actinomycetota; class Thermoleophilia; order Gaiellales; family JAICJC01; genus JAICJC01. The sequence goes on from DASQXS010000350.1 coordinate 6,304, forward strand.
GTGCGTCTCCTGGACCAGCTTGATCTCCTCCAGCGTGCTGTCCCCCTCGAACCGGTCGCAGTGCGGGATCGCGTTGAAGGCGATCGGATGAGGGTACACGACGGGCTCGCTGGACTCTCCCGCCAGCGCAGCCCGCGACTGGGCGGCGAGCTCGTCGACGGCACGCGCGCCCGTGCCCGATACCGCCTGATACGTGGCCACGGTGACGTGCGCCAGCCCGGCTGCGGCGTGGAGCGGCCCGAGCGCGCAGACGAGCTGGATCGTGGAGCAGTTCGGGTTCGACACGATGCCGCGGTGGCCGCCGACCGCGTCGGCGTTCACCTCCGGCACGATCAGCGGCACCTCCGGGTCCATGCGGAAGGCGCTCGACTTGTCGACGACGACGCAGCCGCGGGCAACCGCCTCGGGCGCGAACCGCCGCGACGTGTCCGCGCCGGCCGAGAAGAGGGCGAGGTCGAAGCCGTCCAGTGCGGCGGCCGTCAGCTCGCGCACCTCGAGCTCGGCATCGCCGTAGGCGACTCGCGTCCCGGCCGAGCGCGCGGAGGCATAGGCCGCGACCTCCGCCGCAGGGAACCCGCGATCGTGCAGCACCTCGAGCACGACCGGCCCGACCGCGCCGGTGGCCCCGACGACGGCGACGCGGAGATCAGGCACGCACGCCCCCGTCGGCCTCGGCCAGCTCGGCCTCGAACGCCGCGTGGAGCGCCGACACCGCCTCGCCGACACGCTCGCGCGCGACGACGCACGAGACCTTGATCGGCGACGTGGCGATCATGCGCACGTTGATGTTGTGGTCGGCGAGCACCTGGAACATCTTCGCCGCCACACCCGGATGGCTCTTCATGCCGGCGCCGATCAGGCTGATCTTGGCGGCGGTGTCGTCGACTCGCCAGTGCAGCCCCAGGTCGCGGCAGAGACCCTCGATCGTGTCGGTCATGAGCGGCAGGTCGTCGAGCGGCACGGAGAACGTGACGTCGGCGTCGCCGTGGGTGACGGCGTTCTGGATGATCGTGTCGACGTTGATGTGCACTGCGGCGATGGCGTTGAAGATGCTGGCCGCCGTGCCGGGCTTGTCCGGGACGTCGGTGAGCGTCACGTACGCCTCGTCGATCGTATGCGTGATGCCGGAGATGATCGGCGCTTCCATGCCCGTATCTTCACGGATCCAGGTGCCCTCCGCGTCGGTGAAGGTCGAGCGGACGTGGAGCGGGACGCCGTGGTTTCGGGCGAACTCGACAGAGCGCAGCTGCAGCACCTTCGCCCCGGATCCCGCCATCTCGAGCATCTCCATCGGCGACACCGACCGCAGCTTGCGCGCGTGCGGCACGATCCGCGGGTCGGCAGTGAAGACGCCGTCGACGTCGGTGTAGATCTCACAGTCCCCGCTGAGCGCCGCCGCGAGCGCGACCGCGGTGGTGTCCGACCCGCCGCGCCCGAGCGTCGTCACGTCGTAGGCCGTGGAGACGCCCTGGAACCCGGCGACGAGCACGATCTCGCCGCGGTCGAGCGCCTCGGAGATGCGGCGCGGGCGGATCTCGAGGATCTTCGCTTTGGTGTGGACGGTGTCGGTCACGATGCCCGCCTGGGACCCGGTGAGGCTGACCGCGTGGCGGCCGAGATCGTTGATGGCCATGGCGCACAGCGCCGCGGTGATGCGCTCGCCCGTCGAGAGCAGCATGTCCATCTCGCGCGGGTGCGGCCGTGGCGACACCTGCCGCCCCAGCGCCACCAACTGGTCGGTCGTCTTCCCCATCGCAGAGACGACGCCGACCACGCGGCGGCCCGCTACCTGGGCGGCGACGAGCCGTGAGGCGACACGGCGGATCTTGTCCGAGTCGGCGACGGATGACCCGCCGAACTTCATGACGATCACGCGCCCGCTGGCGACGGGCGCCGGTGCGCGCTCGATCATGGACGTGGGGGAACCCATGGTTCCCCCACGGGCCCCCTCCTTCCTGGATGAGTCGGTCCGCAATCGCGCTCCGGCGAGAGCGCGGTCTCGCCTCCGCAGCGGAGGCTGATACTGACCCTGAGATCGGGCTCGCCAGGCACGGTTTGCCGCCGTATGAGACTCGTCACAACGTCATGCCTTTCCGCCCATAGGCGGGCTAGCCGACCATGGTATCGAGGATGGCGGCGATATCGGCCGCCGTCGTCCGCGGGTTCACGATCGCGAAGCGGGTCACGGCCTCGCCCGCGAACGTCGTCGGGGTGACGAAGGCGATGCCGTCGGCCAGGAGCCGCTCCGTCCACGCCGCGTAGTCGGCGGCCTCCCAGCCGCGCCTCCGCACGACGAGCACCGTCAGCTCGGGGTCGTTCAGGAGCTCGACGTCGGGGCGCGCCCGGATCTCGTCCGCGGCCCGGCGGGCGACCTCGAGCGTATGCTCGATCGCCTCTGCGTATGCCCGCGTCCCGTGCGCGGCGAGCGAGAACCAGAACGGCAGGCCGCGGGCGCGGCGGCTCAGGTGCACGGCGAAGTCCGACGGGTTCCACTCGCTGTCCTGCACTGCCTCGAGATAGCCGGCCTGTTGGGTGTGCGCCGCCCGCGCGAGCTCGGGGCGGCGGTAGAGGAGCGCGCACGAGTCGAACGGGGCGAAGAGCCACTTGTGCGGGTCGACGATCAGCGAGTCGCAGTGCTCGATCCCGGCGAAGCGGGGGCGCACGGACGGCGCCGCGAGCGCGGCGCCGCCGTAGGCGCCGTCGACGTGCATCCAGATCCCGTGGTCGCGGCAGACCGCCGCGACGCCCTCGAGGTCGTCGATCGCGCCGACGTTCGTGGTGCCCGCGGTGGCGGCGACGGCGAAGACCCCCTGCGTCCCCTCGCGGTCCAGGGCCGCTCGCAGGCTCTCGCCTGTCATCCGCCCACGCTCGTCGGGGGCGACGTGCAGCAGATCGACGTCCATGACGGACGCCGCCGTTGCGACGGAGGAGTGCGTCTCTGAGGTGCAGGCGACCCGGAGCGGGCCGCCGGCCGCGTCGCGCCCCGCGGCGCGGTGGGCATGGCGCGCGGCGACGAGTGCCGAGAGGTTCCCGATGGTGCCGCCGGACACGAAGCACCCGGCGGTCGACTCGGGCATGCCCGCCAGCCTGGCGAGCCAGTCGAGTGCCTGGTTCTCGGCATAGACGGCGCCGGAGGCCTCCATCCAGGTGCCGGCGTAGATCGACGAGGCGCCCACCACCAGGTCGAACATCATCGAGAGCTCGGTGGGCGCCGCGGGGATGAACGCGAGGAAGCGGGGGTTGTCGATCGAGATCGTCGCCGGCGCGAGGACCTCCGCGAAGACCCGCATCGCCGCGTCCCCGCCGAGCCCTTCCTCGGTGATCGTCTGGCCGGCGAGCTCGGTCAGCTCGTCCCGCGTCCGCGGGCCGTCGAGCGGCACCGGGTGGAGGCGAAGCCGGTCGCGCGCATAGTCGAGCGCCGCCCGGGCCACGCGCTCGGTCTCGTCGGTGTAGCGGTGCATCGATGTGGGATCGACGCTGTGCCGCGCCATCACATCTCCCGGCGGCCCGCCAGCGCCCGGCCGAGCGTGACCTCGTCCGCGTACTCGAGGTCGCCGCCGACCGGGAGCCCGCTTGCCAGCCGGGTCACCCGGCAGCGGTCGCGCAGGCGGTCGGCCAGGTACGCGGCGGTCGCCTCGCCGGTCATCGTCGGATTCGTTGCGATCAGCACCTCCGTCACGGCACCGTCGCCCACCCGGCCGAGGAGCTCACCGATGCGCAGGTGCTCCGGATCGACGCCGTCGATCGGCGAGAGCGCGCCCCCGAGAACGTGGTATAGCCCTCGGTACTCGTGGGTGCGCTCGAGCGCGACGACGTCGGACGGATCCTCGACGACGCAGATCAGCGAGGAATCCCGGCGCGCATCGGCACAGATGGTGCAGAGGTCGCCCTCGGCCAGGTTGAAGCAGCGCGAGCAGAACCCGATCCGCTCCTTCACCTCGCGGATGGCGTCGGCCAGCGCGTTCGCGTCGGCCGGTGTGGCCCGCAGGAGATGGAACGCCAGCCGCTGCGCGGTGCGCCGACCCACCCCGGGCAGGCGCGCGAGCTGCGTGATCAGGTTCTCGACAGATGGTGCGTACAACCGCTAGAGGCCGGGGATCCCGAGCCCTCCGAGTCCGCCGAGCTGGCCCATCATCTTCTGCTGCTGGAGGGACTGGGCCGCGTTGATGGCGCCGTTCACGGCCGAGACCAGGAGATCCTGGAGCATCTCCGGGTCGTCGGGGTCGATCGCCTCGGGCTTGATCGTGATGTCGACGATCTCGAGCGAGCCGGAGGCCTTCACCGTCACGGCCCCGCCGCCGGCGGAGTGTTCGACGTAGCTCGTCTTCAGCTCCTCCTGAGCCTGCTGCATCTGCTCCTGCATCTTGCCGAGCTGGGCCATCATCTTGTTCGGGTCGATCTTGGTCATGCGCGCTCCTCGATCTCGCGGGCGTCGAGCTTCTCCTTCAGCTCACTCAAGAGGTCGGCCTCCTCTAGGCGCTCCGGGTTGGACGGCGCTGGCGGCTCCTCAGGCTCGGCATCGCCATCGGCGATGGCCATCCGCACTCGCACGGGCTCACCGACCGCCTGCTCCAGCACCGACTCGATGAGCGCGCGGTTCTGGGGCGTATCGGCGGTCGTCTTGGCGAAGCCGTGGGAGCGCGGGAAGGCGAGCACCAGCTCGCCCTCGCCGGCGGCGTCGGGGGTGGCGTGCTCGATCAGCGAGCCCAGCGCCACCGAGCGCCGGCCGACCTCGGGGAGGATCGACTCATGCCAGCGGTCGGCGACGCGGCCGGTCGCCGGGGGGCGGCCCGGGGCCGGGTTCGCGGCCGGCGAAGGAGGCGGGCCGGGCGGCGCCGGAGCCGGCGGCCGTGCGGCCGGCGCCTGGCCGCCGTCCAGCCTGGCCTCGATCCGGGCGAGCCGCTGGTCGAAGGCCTCGGCCGAGAGATCTCCGGCGGGCCGGCAGACGCGGACGAGGGCGAGCTCGAGCGGCAGGCGGGGATCGGCCCCCTCCCGCACCTGGTCGAGCACGTCGCGAAGGAGGTCGACCAGGCGGCGCACGGCGGCCGGCTCCAGCCGCTCGGCCTGTGCCGCGACCCGTGCCCGCTCGTCGTCGGTGAGGGCGGCTTCGGCGGGAAGCTGCCCTAGCTCGTGCTGAAGGAAGAGGAGCCGCAGGTGGGCCAGGAGATCGGTCACCAGCGTGCCGAGGTCGGCGCCGGTGTCCGCCTGGGCGTCGATCGCCAGCAGGCAGCCGGCCGCGTCGGCGGCCGCGACGCGGTCGGCCAGGTCGAAGAGGACGCCGGAGTCGGTCGTTCCGAGCAGGCTCCGCACGTCGGCGACGGTGATCGTCTCCGGACAGGCGGTGGCGAGCTGGTCGAGCCCCGAGACGGCGTCGCGGAAGCTCCCGGCCGCGGCCCGCGCGATCAGCGAGACGGCGGCCGGCTCGATCGCGATCGACTCGGCCTCCGCGATCCGGTGGACGACGGCCGAGATCTCCGGCAGGCCGGGGCGGAAGAAGGCGAACCGCTGGCAGCGGCTTCGGATCGTGGGCAGCATCGCCGCCATCTCGGTGGTGCAGAGGACGAAGACGACATGGTCCGGCGGCTCCTCGAGCGTCTTCAGGACGGCGTTGGACGCCTCCTTCGTGAGCATGTGCGCCTCGTCGATGATGTACACCTTCCGGCGGCCGATGGCCGGGCGCAGGGCGACGCGATCTCGGATCTCGCGGATGTCGTCGATGCCGCGGTGGCTGGCGGCGTCGAGCTCGATCACGTCGACCGCGGTGGCATCGTGGATCGTGCGGCACGACTCGCACTGCTTGCAGGGCGTGCTCGTCGGTCCGTGCTCGCAGTTCAGCGCCTTGGCGAGGATCTTGGCGAGCGAGGTCTTGCCGGTGCCGCGCGGTCCCGAGAAGAGGTATGCGTGCGCGACGCGGCCCGTCTCGACGGCGTTTCGCAGCGTCTGGACGACATGCGGCTGCGCCGGCGAGAATTCGTCGAAATCCTGCGGGCGGTGCTTACGGTAGAGCGCAGACATGGCAATGCAGCGTAGCGACCGTGCACCCGCCTTCGAAGCGACGAACCCGGGCGGCGCCGGCGCCGTCCGCTCCCGCCAGGCTCGCCCACGGCACCCGGGTGACGTTGCTTAGCGCTGCTTCCTTCCGGACCTGACGCGGTTCACAAGC
>DASQXS010000351.1:0-3522 GCA_035639615.1 Gaiellales bacterium
GCAGGAGCCCGCCGATCGCATCGACGAAGGCGCGCGCAGGATCGAGCAGCAGCCGCTCGTAGTCGGCCCGGTGGGCGGCGAACCAGGCCCGGTCGTTGTGCTCGCCGAGGTGGGCCAGGAACGCGAGGGCGGAGGGGTGAAAGCCGGTGAAGGAGGTCATGCGCCGACGATACGCCGCGGGCCGTCACGTGTCTGTCACGGGCTGTGCCGAAACCGGCCCGATGTCGCGGCCGCCGGCTCCGGTGCGGCCCGGTGCACGTCGCCGGCCCGGATGAGGACGAACGCCGCGACCGCGCTGCATCCGACCGTCCCCGCCCCGACCAGGAAGAGCTCGTTCAGCCCCGAGATGAAGGCGGCGCCCGCCAGGTGCGCGGCCGCGGCCCGACCCGCGACCGGCATCGCGTCGGCGGCCCGGGTCCCGGCCGACGCGACCGTCGCCGCGGCCAGATGCGCGTGGCCGGCGCCGTGGAACGAGGCGGCGATGCGGTGCTCGAAGACGGTTCCCAGCGCGGCGATCCCGACCGCGATGCCGCCCAGCCGGCAGGCGTTGTTGAACCCGGATGCCATGCCGGCGCGGGACGGGTGGACGACCGCGATCGCGGTCGCGCCGATGGCTCGGTTGGCGAGGCCGATCCCCACGCCGGCCAGGACAAGGCCGGGCAGGAGCGCCTCCCATGAGGAGCCGACGCTGCGGCCGTGCATGGCGAGCAGGCCTGCGGCGACGAGGCTGAGCCCGACGCCGATCGCGGCGCGCGCCGGGACGGCCACCCGCAGCCGCCCCATGGCCAGGGGGACCGTGAACACGAAGACCGTCATCGGCAGCAGCCGCAGCGGCCAGCTACGAGTCCGACCCGCCGACCGCGCGCACGGCCATGCTCGCCCGCGCCTCGCCGACCGCGCGCCGCCCGGCCAGCCGCTCCAGCTGCTGCTCGGTCACGATCCGCACAGCGTCGGCATGGAAGCCGTCCACGCTTCTGGCGTTCGAGAAGGCCGCGCCGGCGTGGGCGGCGGCGACCCGGCGCGAGTCGGCGACGGCGACGGTGACCCACCGGTCCCCTTGGGGATACCGGAGCTGGACGAAGAACGGCGGCACGAGCGCTGCCCCTTGCTGAGACGGAAGACCCTGTCTCAAGAAAGCGCACGCCGCGCCAATTGGCAAGGGCTGGGAGCTAATCGCCCAGCTGCGCGATGAGCCGCCTCGGCGCCGTCATGCGGTAGCTCTCGTCGACGAGGTCGGCGACCTCGTCCCAGTCGAGTTCGACGTCGAGCCAGACGCCGACCCAGCCACGATGACCGACGTAGGGCGGCCGGAAGAACCGCTCCGGGTTGGTCGCGACCAGCGCTTCCTGGATCCCCGGCGGCGCCTTGCACCACATCGACTGGCGCCCCTCGTGGCGGTGGCGCATGGCGAAGATCTTGCCCCGCACCTTGAACGTCGGGTCGCCGACGCCGCCCTCCTCGCTCGCCTCCGGATAGGGCAGGCAGATCGCCCGCAGGCGGTCGAGCGCCGCCTCGCTCACGCCCGGGCGGCGAACGCGTCGATCCCCTGCTGCTCGAGCATCGCCTGGACGCTGGGCCGCTCCGAGAGCCGGCGGTAGTGGTCGCCGAGCATCGGCAGGCTCCACGCCTGCCGGGTCAGGTTCCGGCCCCAGCGCGTCAGCATGAAGAGGTAGAGGTCGGCGGCCGAGAACTCCTCGCCGAGCAGGTACGTCGCGCCCTCGAGCTCGGAGTCGATCCAGTCGTAGATCAGGTCGAGCTTCGGCTCGAGGTCCGCCTTCACCCGCGCCCGCACGTCCTCGTCGTCGACGTAGCGGTCGGTCTGGTACCAGAACTGGTAGGTGGCCTGAAGCGTGTTCGTGAGGTACGTGAGCCAGCGGTAGGCGTGCGCCCGCTCCGGCGTCCCCGGCGGCGGCATGAGGCCCGCCTCGGGGAAGCGGTCGGCGATGTGCATGCAGATCGCGGCCGACTCGTGCAGCACCAGGTCGCCGTCGCGGAGCCCGGGGATGCGGCCGTGTGGGCTCACCTCCAGGTAGTCGGCGGGCTCGAACGGGGTGTAGCCCTGCCGGCGCACGCGCACGAGCTCGTACTCCGCGCCCGCTTCCTCCAGACACGCGTGCGGCGCCATCGCCGCCGTGCCGGGCGCCCAGTAGAGGGTGAGCATGGGCGGAACGTACCACCGCCGCGCCGGGCGATACCATCGCCCGATGCCCACCGAGCAGGTGCGCCTGCGGATCCGCAACGTCGCTAAGGCGGTGCTTGTCACCGGCCAGGCCTACCAGGAGCCGAAGGACGCCATGAACGAGTTCGTCTCCAACGCGGCCGACGAGTACGCCGAGGCGGGAATGCGAGGCGCCCGCATCCGCGTCGTCCTGCGCAGGAAGGGGAGGCGTCCCGTGATCGCCGTCTCCGATGACGGCCGCGGCCTGACGGCGGAGCAGCTCCGCGACGTCGCCCACGGGCTCTTCGAGTCGACCAAGGCCGGCGACGAGCGCACGCTCGGCGAGAAGGCGATCGGCCTCTTGGCGTTCCAGCAGCTGGGCGGGCGGTGCGACGTCGTCACCCGGCCGGCCGGCGGCGATCGCACCCTGGCGTTGCGGCTCGAGCGGGGGCGGGCGACCGCCCAGCTCGACATGAACGAGCGGCCCCGGGCGCGCGATGTGCCCGGGACGACCGTCTACGTCGGTGACCTCGACCCCGGACGTCCTCCGCGTCCTCACGCAGCGGAAGGTGGTGGACTACCTGCGCCGCCGCCGCGCCGCCGCGCTCCGAAACGGCGACTACGAGATCGAGGTCATCGAGGGGCGGCGCTCCGTGCTCGTCACGCCGGAGGAGCCGGACGGCGTGCGGCTCGCGCTCCAGCCCCGGACGACGCTCTGGGGCCGGATCGAGTACGTCCTCCACGTCGCCCCGGCGCCCGACCGGCGCCGGCAGGTGGCCGTGGTCGGCCGTGCGGGGACGACGATCATCGACGACCTGTGCCAGCTCGAGGAGCTCGACCGGACGCCGTGGTCGAGCGACCAGGTGGGCGGCCAGATCGTCTTCCCGGCGCTGCAGCAGACCTCGGGCCGGCGGGCGATCCTGCGCGACGACGCCTTTCCGATCTTCCTCGACGCGGTCGCCGCGGTCGAGCCGGTGGTGACGCGAACCCTCGAGCGCATCTCCGCCGAGCTCGACGCCGCGGCGGCGGAGCGGCTGGCCGACCTCGTCCGCCGCGTCTTCGGGCGCGTCCTGCGCGAGCTGGAGGACATCCAGAATCCGATGCGCACGCCGCTCGGCGCTGAGCCCGGAGACGGCGGCCTGCTCCAGCCCGTGCCGGCACGTGCAACCGACGACCGGGATGAGCCCGTGCCCGACCTCGGCCGCTTGGCCGAGCTCCAGCCGGAGCGGCCTTCGCCCGATCCGGTCCCGGAGCCGCGCGCCGCCGCCGGCGACGGCCACCGCAGCCGGTCGCTGCCCTCGATCGCGCCCGACCCGGAGCCTGGCGAGGCGCGCAGCCGGTTCGACCCCGAGGCGGGTCTCGTC
>DASQXS010000352.1:0-3937 GCA_035639615.1 Gaiellales bacterium
GTGTGCCCGTTCAGATCGAGCGTGATGTTGTCCGCCCCGATGACGATCCCGATCCCCGGGCAGTTGGTCAGGTCGCTGTCGAGCTTGGTATCGCTGATGATCGTGCCACCGCAGTCGACGTGGCTTGCGCGTGCCTGATCGGCGCCGAAGGCCAGGAATCCCGCGACGACCAGCGCCAGGATCACCAGCTTCGTGGCCGCGGTCTCTCGGTCGGGGGCGGTGCAGCTACGTTGAAGCGTGTGCATGGCGTCTCCTAGCGCGCCCAAACGATTCCATTGGGATCTTTGAGGTGGTCTTTGCCGGCCACGGCAGCGAGAACGAAAGAGCGCGAGTCCTGGTCATCGGGCGATGGTGCACGCCGGTCCTCGACGTTCGCTCGCATCCGCTCGAATGCGGTCGAACCCGGCGCTTTCGCGTTGACCAAGACCGTCGGTCGATGATTTGCTAGGAGACGATGGAGTTCCGGCTACTTGGCCCGCTGGAGGTCTGGGAAGACGGGCGACCGCTCTCGCTCGGCGGAACCAAACAGCGTGCGCTACTGGCCATCCTCCTGCTGCGCGCCAATGAGGTCGTCTCCCGAGACGTCCTGATCGATGAGCTCTGGGGCGATCGGCCGCCCGCAAGCGCTGCGCACAGCGTCGAGGCGTACGTGTCGAGGTTGCGCAAGACCCTTCATGCGGACCGGGCCGGCGAACCGATCCTTGTCACGCGCCCGCCCGGTTACATGCTCCGGGTCGGCTTCGAGGACGTCGATCTCCACCGGTACGAGCGACTGCTCGAGGAGGGGCGGCGTGCGCTTGCGACACACGCGCCGGAACGTGCCTTGGACAAGCTGCGCGAGGCGCTGTCGCTGTGGCGCGGCGCGCCGCTCGGCGACCTAGCCTTCGAGCCGTTCGCGCAAGTGGAGGTCGAACGCCTCGAGGAGCTGCGGCTCGCCGGGCTGGAGGAACGGATCGACGCCGAGCTGGGCGTCGGCCGAAACGCGGCGCTCGTCCCGGAGCTCCAGACTCTCGTCGCCCAGCACCCGCTCCGCGAACGGCTGCGGGGCCAGCTGATGCTCGCCCTCTACCGCTCCGGCCGCCAGGCGGAGGCGTTGCAGGCATACCGGGATGCGAGGGGGTACTTCGTCGAGGAGTTGGGCCTCGAACCGGGGCCGAGCCTGCGGACGATCGAGCAGGCGATCCTGCGCCAGGAAGCCGTGCTCGACGCGCCCGAGCGAGACGCCGGGGGAGTCGTGGTGGCGTCGCGCTCCGCCTCGCCGCCTCCGGTGGATCGAGCTCCTGTCCCGCCCGAGGTGGGCCGCCCGCGGCGCCGGGCGCGCGTCCTGGTCCTCGTGGCCGGCGCGGTCGCGATCGCCGCTGTCGTTGCCATATCGTTCGCGATCCGCGACTCCGGCGCCCCGCTCGCCGACAGTCACGACAACGCGGTCGGCTCGATCTCCACCGGCGACGGCGAACTCGGCGGAACCGTCTCGCTGCGGGTGGCTCCCACTCGCATGGCGGCCGGGCTGGGCGCGCTCTGGGTCACGCAGTTCAACGACCGGTCGCTCGCGCGGGTGGATCCTCATTCCCGGGCGGTGGAGCAGACGATCCGGGTGGGAAGCGGCCCTAGCGGGGTCGCCGCCGGCGCCGGAGCGATCTGGGTCGCGAACAGCCTCGACGGGACGGTGTCGCGGGTCGACCCCGCCACGGACCGCGCTGTACAGGTCGTGCGCGTTGGCGGACGACCGAGCGAGGTCGCCGTCGGGAATGGCTCCGTGTGGGTGGCGAGCAGCGGCACCCAGACGGTGTCGCGGCTCGACGCGAGCACCGGAAGGCTGCGCCGGAGGGTCGACCTGGCCGGCGATCCGTCCGGGCTGGCGCTCGGCTCGGGGTCGCTGTGGGTAACCAGCGCGGAAGCGCGCACGCTCTCGCGGATAGACCCGGGAACGGGCGTCGTGAGCGACACGATCGCTGTAGGCGGCGGGCCGACCGGCGTGGCCGCGAGCGCGGGGTCGGTGTGGGTCGCGAACAGCCTCGACGGCACCGTGACGCGCGTGGACCCGGCGCGCGACGCCGTCGTCGCGACGATCCCGGTCGGCGACGGGCCCGACGCTATCGCCGCCGCCGCGGGCGAGGTGTGGGTCGGCAACGAGTTCGGCGGGAACATCTCGCGCATCGATCCGCGCAAGGGGGTCGTCGATCGCACGATCCCAATCGGGGGTCGGCCGGCCGCTCTGGCACCGGCGGCGGGCGCCGTCTGGTTCGCGGTGCGCGCCGTGACACCAAGTCACCGTGGGGGCCGACTGGTGCTCCTCAACCCGGCGCGCACCCTGGACTCGCTCGATCCCGCCTTCAGCCACGTGCAGCCCTCCGCGCTGCTCGGAATGACGAACGACGGGCTCGTGACCTTCAAGCACGTGGGAGGAAGCGACGGGGTCCAGGTCGTCCCCGACCTCGCTGTCTCGCTCCCGAATCCGGGCGGCGGCACCGACTATCGCTTCAGCCTGCGTTCTGGCCTCCGCTACTCGACCGGGCGACCGGTCCGCCCCGAAGACGTCCGCTACACGTTCGAGCGGCTGTTCAAGGTGAGGTCGGCGGCGACCTCGGCGTACGACGCGATCCTGGGCGCCGGCGCATGTGCGCGGCGTCCATCCGCGTGCGACCTCGCGCGGGGGATAGTCGCCGACGCAAAGGCGAACGCCGTCACGTTCCACCTGGCGCGGCGGGATCCCGACTTCCTGTACAAGCTCGCGCTGCCCGGGGCATACCTGGTGCCGGCCGGTACACCGAATCGACCTCTCGACGCACGGCCGGTTCCGGCGACCGGGCCGTACAGGATCGGTCGATACCGCCCCGGCCGCGAGCTCAGGCTCACGCGGAACCCGCTGTTTCGCGAGTGGTCGAAGGCGGCCCAGCCGGACGGCTATCCGGACGAGATCGTCTGGAAGCTCGGAGTCGACGGGAATGCGGCGGTCTCCGCCATCCAGCAGGGGAAGGCCGACTGGATGCTCGACCTCGGCGCCCTGCCGGCGGAGCGCCGCCGCGAGGTCGCGGTCCGCTACGCGAGCCAGCTGCGCGTCAATGCGGCGCCCGTGACCGACAACGTGGTCCTGAACGTGCGCGTCCCCCCGTTCGACGACGTGCGGGTGCGCAGGGCCTTGAACTACGCGATCGACCGAAGGGCGGTCGTCGACCTGTATGGCGGCTCTAGCGCGGCTCGGCCGTCCTGCCAGATCCTGCCGCCGCAGATCCCGGGCTTCCGGCGCTACTGCCCGTACACGGTCGGCCCGACCCGAGGCGGCGCGTGGCGCGCGCCCAACCTCACTGCCGCGCGGCGACTAGTGGCCGCCTCCGGAACGAGCGGAATGCGGGTCGCGGTGCTCGATACGGCCCAGCCGAGGATCTTCTTCGACGAGGGCCGCGCGGTCGTGGCCGCGCTCAGGCGTCTCGGCTACAGGGCGTCCCTCCGGATCGTGCCCGACGAGGCGTTCTTCAAAATCGCGTCGGATCCTCGAAACCGCGCCCAGATCATCTCCGGAGGCTGGAACGCCGGGTACCCGGCGGCCTCGGACCTGATCGCCCAGCACCTCACCTGCCGTGGCCTCCGCGCCGGGCAGAACGCGGGCAGGTTCTGCGACCCGGCCGTCGACCGTCGGATCGCCCGGGCCCAGAGCCTCCAGATCGCCGACCCGCGGCGAGCCGACGCGCTCTGGGCGAAGATCGATCGCGAGCTCGTCGATCGCGCCGTGACCGTTTCGCTGGTGACTCCCAACGCCACGGACTTCGTCTCGAAGCGCGTGGGCAACTACCAGTTCCACCCGCTCTGGGGCCTGCTGATCGACCAGCTGTGGGTTCGGTGACGCCCTGGGCGTCGGCCAGGCCGAGTGACAAACAGACGGAGCAGCCGCGCCTCGACGACGGCTTCTCTGGCTCCGCGCCTACAAGCCATCGCGGCC
>DASQXS010000353.1:0-10945 GCA_035639615.1 Gaiellales bacterium
CCGCCGCGACCGCCCCGGGGAGCGCTCCGACGCCGAGCCCGTACCGGGCGAGCGCGACCAGGCCGACGACGAGCCCGATCATCGCGATCTCGACGGCGATCGCGGCGATGCCCGCGCCTGGGGAACCGCGCCCGCGCGGGCGGCGCGGGCGGCCGAAGCCGGTCTGGACGGCGGGGACGGGAAACGGGGCGACCACCGAGTGGGCCACTCCGACCCCAGCGCCGACGCCGGCCACGGCGACCGAGGCAAGGACCGCGGGCGGGCCCTCAGCCCACGCGCCCGAGAACGCCGCTCCTGCGGCGACCGCCACGGCCGCCACAGCGGCCCCAATCGATCCGACAGCGAGGGCCTTGCCGCGGACGACGTCACGCGCGTCGGCGGCCGCGAGGATGTACGCGGCAAACGCGCCGCCTTCGATCCCAAAGGCGTTCGTCGCTGGGGCGGTGACGAAGAACGCCACGAGGACGCCGAGGTAGGGGATGAACGCCGATGTCCTCGGCGCGCCCGTGAGCAGCGGGAAGATGACGAATCCCGAGGTGACGACGCCTGTGAGCAGCATGGCGCGCTGCGTCGGCGCCCGCCACGTGTACCGCAGATCCTTCAGCCACACCGCCGCGGCGGGCGAGCGTGGCTCAATCCGGCCTCGCCACGGGCGCGCAGGGCGGGCGCCACGCGACCCGCCCGACGCGGCGGGCACCGTCAGCTGGCGGCCGAGCGCCGCCGCCCACGCCCAACCGGCGAGCACGAGGACGGCCATGCCGTAGCCGAGCCGACCGGTCGCGGCGGCCAGATGGCCCGCGTGCGCGTCCCACATCGACCTGGCCAGCGCGCCCGGCGGTGTCCAGGTGAGCGCCTCGATGAGCGGCGACGGCCGCAGCCGGCCGACCTCCTGCGCGAGCGCGCTCGACGCGCGCCAGGCGATGTAGCTCGCCGCCGAGACCACCGCCAGGAGGACGGACGCCAGGTCGCGGCCGCGACGCGAGTGGACGGCGGTGGTGAGCGCGGCGGACACCGCCCTCCCGGCCACCATCGCCAGGGCCGCCATGAGCACGGCGTCGAGGGCGACGACCGCCGTCCCGGCCCGGCCCGTCGCGTAGGCGGGAACGGCGCCCGCGACGAAGATCAGGGTGGCGACGGGCGGCGCCCCGATGAGCGACGCGGCGAAGAGGCCCGCCACCAGCTGCCGCCGGGTCAGCGGAAGCGTTGCGAGCGGGCCGACCGTGAGCGCCTGGTCGACGCCGAAGAGGAGCGGAAACATGATCCACGCCACGCTCAGCGCGACGAACACCGCCACCAGCCCGGCCCCGCCGTGCCGCGGTGCCGTCGCCAGGTCGACGGCGCCCACGGCCGCCGCCGAGAGCCCGAGGGCCCGGCGGAGCCACATGAACGCGAGCTCGGCGGATCCTGCGCCCGCGTTGGCGAGCAGGCGCCACCTCAGGCGGACGAAGACCCAAGCCATCCCAGGTCTCCCAGGCGGGCGTCCTCGGCCACCCCCACCAGCCTGAAGAACGCGGCGCGCAGGTCGCCGTCCTGCGCGACCTCCCGCAGCGTCCCGGCGGCGCGGATCTGCCCGTGGGCGATCACGCCGACGCGGTCACACAGGCGGGCGACCACGTCCATCACGTGGCTCGAGAACACGATCGTGCCCCCGCCGGCCACGAACCGGCGCAGCAGCTGCTCGATGACGTTCGTCGAGACCGGGTCGATGGCGCCGAACGGCTCGTCCAGGAAGACGACGCGCGGGCCGTGTAGGAGCGCCGCCGCGAGCGCGAGCTTCTTGGTCATGCCGAGGCTGTAGTCCACGACCAGCCGGTCCGCGTCCGCCGCCAGGTCGAGCACGCGCAGGAGCTCCTCCGAGCGCTCCCGGACGGTGCCGGGATCGAGCCGCCGCAGCGCGCCGTGGAACGCGAGCAGCTCCTCGCCGGTGAGCCGGTCGAAGAGCATGGGCGTGTCCTGGACGACCCCGATCCGGGCCTTGGCGGCGACGGGGTCGGCCCACAGGTCGACACAGGCGACGGTCACCGAGCCTGCATCCGGCCGCAAGAGTCCGGTCGCCATCGAGATCAGCGTGGTCTTGCCGGCGCCGTTCGGGCCGACGAGGCCGAAGAACGACCCGACCGGCACCGTCAGATCGACCGCGTTCACGGCGACGGTACTGTCGAATCGCTTGGTCAGCCCTCGGAGAGCGACCGCCGCGGGCGCCGTCGCGCTCACACAATTGCCACGCATCACCACCTCGAGAATACGGCCGTCGTCTGCGGGAGCCTAGGAGCTCGCCGGCCGCGGAGCCTGCCTCGGACCGGACGTGCGCGCGGAGCGGGCCAGCCCCGCGGCCTCGGCCGCCACCAGCGCGACGATGAGCGCGAGCGCCGATCCGAGCGCGAGCACCTGGTCGAGGACCTGGTGGGCGAACGCGCCGTCGACGACCTTCGGGCAGCCGGCGCCGGCAACGAGCGAGAACGGGCCTGCGCAGCTACCCACGGTGACGCCGGCGAGGATCGCCGCGGCGCCGAGAACGCCGGCCACGAAGGCGGCGAACAAGCCGTGCACGACCCGGTGCCGCTCGCACACCACGACGGCGACCGCCGCAGCAACGGGCTGGGCGGCGATGGCGAGCGCGAGCTGCCAGTACTGGTATGCGAGCAGGAACCCGAGCGACGACCGGTGATCGGGGTCGACCGTTACATGGATGCCGAGCCGCAGCGCGAGGACGGCAACCCACACGGCGGCTCCGGCGGCGGCGCCGACGAGGAGGGCGCGCCGGAGCGCCATCGGCCCGGCCTCTCCCAGCTCCAGGCGGCCGTCCAGGGACCCCCATGAGGGCTGCGGGCGGCGGCGGACAAGGGCCGCGGCCAGCGGCACGGCCCACAGGAGCACGAAGACCGGGATCACGGGCCATCGCGAGCCGAGGTAGGCGCCGGTCGGGTCCATCACCAGGCGGAAGGGCGCCTCCGGACCGGCGGCGGTCACCGCGGCGACCTGGCCGTGCAGCTCGCGGGTGAGGCGGGCCGTCACCGGCAGGATCGGCGCGACGATGTCGTGCACGAGAAAGAACATCCCGGTCGCGACCGTGAGGACGGCGCCGCCCGCAGCGATCACCCCGGCGAGCGCAACCCGGGGCGTCCGCTCGCCGCCACGCTCGAGCCAGACGATCGCGGTCGCCCTCGCCCACGCGGCGAAAAGGACGAGCCCGGCGACCGGAAGCGCCACCCAGATTACGCCCGTGCCGAGGGCGGCGGAGCTGACCACAGGACGCACCTCCGGAAGCTGAGTGACCGCCTGGAGGGCGGCGGCGGGGCCGCCGGCGCCGCCGCCGACCCTTTCGAGCGAGAGCACATCACCGGCGAGGAACCCGGCCGCAAACGCCAGTCCCTGAGCCCACGCCCGCTGCGGCGGAGCACCGCGGGCGAGCGCGCGGAACGCGTCCCGCCAGACGCCGACGACCACCACCGCCCCGGCGAAGGGCGCCACGGCGAGCGCCGCCAGCCACACGGTCGTCGTGGCGCTCGACGTGAGGAACGAGAGCAGCGTGACGAGCTGGTGGTAGACGAGGGTGAGCACGATGCCGGCGACGAGCGCCTCCCAGAGGCCCGGCCGGAAGAGCCGGTCCGCATCGTCCAGGGCGGCGATCCGGTCTCGCGGATGGGGGTGCACGCGCAGAAGCCACCGCCAGGGGCCGCGGTCGGCACCGCGGGTGTTCTCGATCATCCGCCGCAGGCCGCCGCTCCCGCCGGCGGCGCCCGCCGCCCGCGCGTCGGCGTAGACCTCGCGTACGCGCAGGACGGCGTTTCGCGTGAGGTACACGAGCACGGCGAGGGCGAGGAGGCGGAGGCCGATGCTCCGCACGGCGCCGCCGCGCTCGTCGAGAAGCGTCGGCACGAGCGGGACGACGGCGAGCGCGACGAACGCGTACCAGACCGCCATCGTCAGGTAGGTTCGGTCGACGTCGCGGTTTCGCAGATGGCCCAGCTCGTGCAGGACGACGGCCCGGAACGCCCCCCGATCCGTGTAGAAGGTCGCCACGAGCCCACCGGTCAGGCTGACGTAGCGGGCGCCGACGCGGCCGAAGGCGAGGCCCCCCGACCACATGGCGAGCGGGCTCCATACGAACCGGGGCGGGGAGGCGATCCCGCAGTCGCGGCAGAGGTCGTGGAGATACGCGACCACCTCGGGAGCGTCGGCGGCGGTGAGCGGCACGAGCCGCTTGCGCCGGATGATCCAGCGCGGCCACAGCAGGTAGAGCGCCGCGGCCGCGAGGAGGAGGAGGCCCACGCCGGCCAGGATCCAGACCGCCTTCGCGTGGTCGATGTCGGCCATGCAGGCATCGAGGCGGGCGGCGCGCCGCGCCGCGGCGGCCGGGGCGTCCAGGCCCGCGAGCACCGGCCCGGCCCGGATCGCGCAGGCCATCTCGGTGCGCGCCTCCGCAGCCGCGTCGTGCGTACTCCAGTAGAGCCAGTTGAACGCGAACATGCTCGCGCCGACCACCGCCAGGCTCAGGAGCAGGAAGCGGAAGGCCGTATCCGACGGGAACGCGAACGGGTTCAGGCGCGCCGACCGCGGCCCCTCGGATGCGCTCATTCGATGGCCAGGCTGCCGACGAGCGAGTCGCCCAGAATGTCCGCCTGCTGCTCGCTCAGGTTCATCGCCCGGGCCTGCTCGACGGCGATCCGGTGCACCTCCTCGAGCTGCACGTACGTCAGCCGCGCCGGCTCGTGCGAGTCGCCGCCGTGATGGAAGAGCCTGTGCACATGCGCCGAGATGGCGTCCGCGGTCTCGGCCTCGACCGAGGCCTTGACCTGGCCGGCCAGGTAGTCGAACACGCGCCGGGCGACCTCGAACGCGGCCGGCGTCACGAGCATCACCGCGGCGTCGGCGCCGAAGCCCAGCATGTCCTCGCGCGCGCGGCCGGGCTCAACCCCGCCGCGGTCGAAGTAGGCGGTCGTCATGGCGGAGAAGAGCGGCAGCTCCTCCGGCGCCGCCGCGGTGACGAGCCCGCGGGCGACCGCCGTCAGGACCTCGCGGTCGGCCACCGCCGCGGTGGTGCCACCGGTGCTGTCCGAGCGTCTGCCCATCGACCCGACCGTACTCACCATAATCGCGGGAGGAATACGCGTCAAGACGCACGAAGTCTGGGCGAATGTGAGACCCGCGTAAGCCGCCAGTAAATTCGCCCCGGGCCCCCTTGATCCGCGGCCGTGGCGTCCGAGAACGTAGGCACGATCCGTCCCCGACGACGCGAGGTTGCCCGTGAGACGCGCGCTCCCGCTCCTTGTTCTGCTGCTCACCGTTGCCCTGTTCCTGGCGAGTGCCGCCGGCGCGCAGGCCCACGCCAGACGGCACACCGTCTACTTCGGGACCTTCAGGCACCGGCTGAACTCGCACTTCTGGCTGCGCTACGACGGCACGCCGCGGTGCTGCTCCAACACGGTGTGGGCAAGCTCGCACGCCGTCGTAAAGCGCGGGGTCCTGCGGCTCCAGAACTACCGCGACCCGGCCCACGGAAACCGATGGGTGTCCGCCGGCGTCTCGATGGGACGGTCGATCAACCGCGTTTACGGCCGCTACCGGGTGCGGTTCCGGATGGACAAGGGCATCGGCGTCGGCATGTGCATCTTCCTCTGGCCCAAGTCGGGCTGGCCGCCGGAGATCGACTTCGCCGAGGAGTCGTCGGACGTCGGCGGCCGCCGCTACGAGACGAGCACGCTCCACTACGGCTCGCACAACACGCAGATCCACCATCGCGTCCACGCCAACTTCACGAAGTGGCATGTGATGGGCATCAACTGGCGGCCGGGACGGCTCGTCTACACCCTGGACGGACGGAAGTGGGCGCGGATCATCGGGCCGATGGTGCCGTCGACGCCGATGCACCTCGGCATCCAGACGCACGTGGGGTCGAACGGCAAGTCCGGCGGCCTTCCCGACGCGACCACGCCGGCGCATGTGACGCTCCAGATCGACTGGGTGCGTATCCAGGCCTACGACTGAGCGAGATTGACGCCCGCGAGCGCGCGGGCAGCCGCGACCGCCCGCTCGGAGGAGAACGTGCGGGCCGGGCCGATCACGACCATCAGGAGGCCGCGCTCGACCCAGGTGACGCTGTTCGGGCCGTTCCCGCCGGCGAGGACGGCGCCGCGGATGCCGGGGGCGAGCCGCACCAGCCCATTCGTGTCGCAGACCGAGCATTCCGAGGCGAGGCTCTCGATGTCCGCCCTCGTGTCGCGGGCGCGCCGGTCGGCGGTGAAGCGGAAGACGCCGAACCGGGAGCCGGTCCCGTACAGGATCATCGACACACCGCGGGCGCGGTAGACGCCGCTCGGCGCGCCGATCGCGGCCGGGATCCTGACCGGGACCGAGAGCCGCGCCAGCGCCCGGTCGAGCGGGCCGTGCAGGCGGCGGAAGCCGGGCTGGTCGGGGCGGTACGAGATGACCGGGCGATCGCCGACGACATGCGGACGGCTGGCGGCCAGGACGAGCATGCCCACAATGACGGCCGCGACCGCCAGTACCGACCAGGCCCGCCCGGTCGGCGGCCCGGCGCGGCCGTATGCCGACCACCTGTCCGTCCCCCTCGACAGCATCGCCCACTAGGACGGTCGTGGAGCCGGCAAAGTTCTCGGAAGCCCGGGCCCACTCGCGTTCAGCGCGAGGAACGCTCTGAACGCAGGACACGGGCGAGCTCGGAGACCTGCTCGAGATTGCCGGAGCACGGGTAGAGCACGACGTCCGTGCAGCCGGCCTGGGCGAGCCGGCGAAGCTCCGCGTGGATCGCCTCAGCGGCGGTCAGCGTGTCGGCGCGCGCCGACTCGAAATACTCGTCCCCGTAGTAGTGGCGGATGTACCCGTCGGCAGCCTCAGCCGCGTTCGGGCCGAGGCTGAAGTAGCGTCCGGTCGCGATCCTGGGCCGACCCGGACGCCCAGTCTCGGACCACGCCCGCCCGACCGCCGCCGCACCGTCGTGCAGAAGCGCCAGGCCGAACAAGGGCGCCACCCAGCCCTCGCTGACGTCGGTCGCCGCCCGCGCGAGCGACGCCGGGACCGTGCCGCCGAGCAGGACCCGCGGCCGATCGCCGCTCGTGTCCCAGATGCGCTCCATGGCGGCCAGCGCGGCGTCGAAGCGGGCGCGCCCGCCCGCCAGCGGCACGCCGCTTGCCTCGTAGTCCGCCGGCCAGCCGCCCATCCCCAGGCCGGCGGTCAGGCGCCCGCCCGAGAGCCGGGCGACGGAGGAGAGCTGCTTGGCGAGCAGGACCGGATTGTTCCGCCAGCACACGTTGGCGACCGTCGTCATCAGCTCGACCCGAGCTGTGCAGGCTGCCGCCGCGGCCAGGGCAGTGAGGGGGTCGAGGTTGTCGTAGATCAGCCGATCGATCACCCCCACCGACTCGAAGCCCGCGTCCTCGGCGGCCGCCGCCCAGCGGCCGATCACCGTCATATCCGTGGCCGGCACGGCCGCCGGCAGCCCGATTCCCACTCGCATGCGACCGATTCTCGGGGCACCGCCGCGGCGAGTCTTGAAGAAAACGGACGCGGCCGCTGTGATCGGTCTTGATCGTTTGCCGGGAATATGGGACACTATCGCGCATGAGCCGTGCTCCGGCCATCCACGCCGGCATGCGGGCCGCGCTCGTCGCCCTGACACTGCTCGCCCGGGCCGGCGGCGAGGCCGGTGCCGCGACGGAGCGGATCGGGCCACCGGTGGCCCACGGCTCGCTTCGGATCAGCGGCGCCCTGCGCGACGGCGGCACCGTCGCGGCGCAGGGCTTGCGGTGGAAACCCGGCCATCTCCCGGCCGGCGACAGGCTCTTGAGCTTCGAGGTCGCCTTCGAGTGGCGGACGTGTGCCACGCCGGCGGGACCGTGCCGGGCGGCCGCCGACGCGACCGCGACGCCCTTCGCCGCCCGGCGGTACGTCGTCGGCCACGCCGACCTGGGCCGCTACCTGAGCGTCACCGAGACGGCCGCCGAGGTGGTCGAGACCGACCCGGCCACGTTCTCATTCCGCGTCCTTCGCTCGTCTCGTACGCTGACGACGCGGAGAACGGCCGGCGCGTACCCGTCCGGTCGCCCACCGGCGACGGCGTTCATGAACGGAACGCCGGAGCGGCGCACCGGCTCGCGCAGCGAGCTCTTCCAGATCGCTCCCGCCCACTTCAACGCTGCCGACGGCACGCCGGCGATGCGCTTCCGGGTCGACCGTCGCCGCTGGCGGCCGGTGCCGCCGAGCCGCGTCCTCGCGACGGGGGAGCTGGGGCTCGGCGTTCACCGGGTGCAGGTGCGGGCCTCCAACCGGGCCGGGACGACCACGCGGTCGTTCCGGTGGCGGGTCGTTCCCCTCCCGGCGCCGAGCCCGTGCGCCCGCTGCTGGCATCCGCCGCACCTCGACCGCACCGGGCATCCCATGCGCTGGGACTGGCAGATCGGGCGAGTTACGCCGCTCCAGCGCACCGGCGCCCGGGCCGTCGACATCTACGACGTCGACGGGTTCCTGACGACCGTGGCGGAGGTGCGCGCGATCCACACCCGCTGGCAGGCGGCGACCCTGCCGCACCCGCGCGCCTTCTGCTACCTCGACCTGGCCTGGGAGGACTACCGGCCCGACGCCAGCCCGCACGGCGGCCGCTTCCCGGCGCGGACGCTCGGAAACGTGTACTTCGGGTTCCCGCAGGAGCGCTGGGTCGACGTGCGCCAGCTGGGCGCGCTCACGCCGATGATCGAGGCACGCATCCGCATGTGCGCCGCGAAGGGCTTCGACGCCGTCGAGCTCGACGATATCGATAGCTACGACCCACCCTCCACGACGGGCTTCCACCTCACCCCGGGGGACTGGCAGAACTTCCTCGCCTTCGTCGATAACAGCGTCCACCGTCACGGCATGTCGGTGCTATGGAAGAACTCGCCGCTCTTGGCGTGGTGGGCCCGACGCTACACCGACGGCGCGGTGGTCGAGGAGTGCTACCTCTACACGCCGTGCTTCTCGGCGCCGTTCGCCGGCACGAGCGCATACGGCATCACGTGCACCGGCCTCGGCGGCGCGACGCCCTGCGGGTGGGACGCCTTCACGTCCAGGGACAAGTGGGTCGGCGAGGACGAGTACCGCGAGGACGGGTTCGTGTGCGCGCCCGGCCAGGCGTGCACCGGCCGGCACCGGTTCGCCGCCTTCTGCCGGGCCGTGTACGCCCCGCCGAACGGGTTCTCGGCGCTGCGTATGACCGACGAGCTGGACGGGTCGGTCTTCCAGCCCTGCCCGCGCGGGCGCTGACCCTAGCCGGCCCGCTCGTAGATAAGGAGATGGACGTCGCCGACCGTTCTCGCCTCGGCGAGCCGCAGCCGCTTGGTGGCGCTCGTCTCGCCGAAGAGGCGCTTGCCGGCGCCGACGATCACGGGGTAGACCTGCAGGTGGAGGGCGTCGACGAGGTCGTGCTCGATCAGCGCCTGCGCCAGCTGCGGGCTGCCGTGGACGACGATGTCCCCGTCGTAGCGCTGCTTCAGCTTCGTCACTCCGTCGACCATGTCGCCGCGAATCACCGTGGTGTTGTTCCACTCCGGCTGCTCGAGGGTCGAGGAGACGACGTACTTGGGCATGCTGTTGAACTTGTCCGCGACCTCGCCCTCGTACTGGGGCCACACGGGCGCGAAGCCTTCATAGGTGACGCGACCGAGAAGAAGCGCGTCCGACGCCCTCGTCTCGTCGAGCTTGAACTGATCGCCCTCCGGGCCGCGCGAGAAGGCGTCCGTCCACCCGACGCGCTCGAACAGCTCGCTGCCGCTGGGCGCCTCGGCGACGCCGTCGACAGAGACGTACGCGGTGACAACGATCCTTCCCATCGCTTGAGGTCTCCTCCGTCGCTTGCCGTCTGGCCGCTTACCATACGTTGGAGGCTCAGTCGTCGGCCATCGATTCGCCAAAGACGACATTGAGGTAGTCGAACAGATCTCGCGACAGCGGCTCAAGACGCTCGGGGCGAAGGCGGTAGAGGACGTACCGGCCGTCGCGCCGCGGCTCGACGATCCCCGCAGCCGCGAGCCGGCGGAGATGCTTCGACATCGCCGCCTGGGTAATGCCGACAAGGGGAGCGAGTTCCTGCGTGCTTCGCGGGGCCTCGGCGATCCAGCGGAGGGCGTGCAGGCGCACCTCGTCGCCGCAGGCGCGGAACAGCCGGACGAGGTCGGGGTGAGGGAGGCGCGGCGGCGCCTGGCTGACGACGGAGGCCGCGTGGAAGGTGATCCCGATCGGCCACGGGTGCTCGGTGTTCGCCCAGATGTGCGGCCACGTGAACGTGCTCGGGACGAAGCTGAACGTGTTGGAGATGTGGACGTCGAGTTCCTCATCATTCGCACCGGTCCCGCGCGGGTGACACCGCCAGAGATCAAGCCTGATCCCTGCGGCGTCGCGGTGGAGGTGCACCCGCGGCCCCAGGGTCTCGACGAACGCCGGGAGGCCGCCTGCGCCTAAGACGCGGCAAGCGTCCTCGACGCTCTCAGCCAGCTGCGGGCGACGGAGCTCCCATTCGCAAGCGAAGACTGTCTCCCAGTAGGCCTCGAGGAGGGCGCACAGCCGCTGCCAGAACCCGGTGGGGTCGCGCCTCGCCTGCCGGAGCGCCGTAAGCGCCTCGCGCGAAAGGCCGCCTTCGGCGAACGCCGCAACCGGGGCGAGCTCCGCGGCGACCCTCTCGTCGGAGAGTCCGCGCACGCGGTCGAACGCGTCGCCAACCGAATCGGACGTCTTCGTCGGAAACGAGGCAAGCGGATTCGGGAGCCAGCGCCGATTCGTCGATAGCGGTTTGCCGAGCGCGAACGAACAGGCCATGAGCTCGCGTCGCAGCGAGCTCGGGAGCGCCCGCATCTCCCGCACCCAGGCGTGATGCAGGGGATGGTGTTGGGGGTCCAGCAGCGCACACAGACTGAAGAGCTGCTCGAGCAACGGCTGGTAGGCGACGCGAACGCCG
>DASQXS010000354.1:0-10119 GCA_035639615.1 Gaiellales bacterium
CCGCCATGACCGCGTCGCTGATGAACTTCTCCACCACGCCGCCGTGACGCTCCACGATCCGCCTCATCCGCTCGAAATAGCCCCCGAGAAGCGCCCGGAGCGTCTCCGGGTCGGTCGACTCGCTGAGCCTTGTCGAGCCGACGATGTCGCAGAAGAGCACGGTGACCGTCTTGCGCTGCTCGCCGGCCCCAGGTGGCACGGACAGAGGCGCCCCGCAAAACCCGCAGAAGGAAAACCCCTCCGGATTGTTCTTGCCGCAGGCGGGACACCTCACCACGGGCCGAGTCTAGAGGCAGGCGACGACCTCGACCTGGACGAGCTCCTCACCGCCGCGCCGTAACGAGCAGCATCGCGCGCGGCAGCAGGATCTCGGCCCCCGACCGGTAGGGCTCGAGGCGGCGCTCGAGCTCGGCCACGACGGCGGCCGCCTCGTCCTCGGCGAGCGCCGCGGCGAGCCGCCTGAAGCGACCGATCCGTTCGGTCAGGTCCTGCCAGTGCGCCGCCGCCGACGGCGCCGGCAGCTCGTCCCGGAGGACGGTCGCGGTGATGTCCCGGAGGCCGGCGTCGCGGTGGACGGCGGCCAGCTCCTCCGAGTCGCCCAGGCGGCCGAACGCGCGGGCAAAGGCGGCCCGGTCGGGGCCGAGAGCCGCGGCCGCGGCGGCGCGCGCCTCGCCGAACCATGGGTTCTCCTCGACGCCCGCCCACACCGCCGTCACGACCACGCCGCCCGGCACGAGCACCCGCCGGGCCTGGTCGAGCACCCTCACCGGGTCGGGCACGATCATGATCGAGAGGCGGCTCAGCACCGCGGCGAATTCGCCGTCGGCGAAGGGGAGCGGCTCGGTCATGTCGGCGTGGAGGAAGCGCACATCGACGCCCTCAGCCCGGGCCCGTTCCCGCGCCTGGGCGAGACGGCGGTCGCTGATGTCGATCCCGGTCGCGGCGGCGCCGGCGGTCGCGAGCGCCACCGTGAGCCGGCCGCTGCCGCAGCCGAGGTCGAGCGCTGAGGGGGGCGTACCCGCCGCCTCGAGCATCTCGGGGATGCCCGGCGGCAGCCGCCGGTCAGGCGTCACGGCGCGGCGACCACGATGGTCTGCACCAGGTACTCGAAGCTGGCCGGATACACGAGCCCTCCCCTCCGGCGGACGGACGACGCCTCCCTACGTCGACGCCCGTCCCGCGCTCGAAGACCCGATGACCATACAGGCTGACGGTCGCCGTCGCCGTGTCGCGGTTCGATGACTTGCACAACTTCGTTCGATCGTCTAATATCTCGATCATCAAGCTATTCTCGCATGGAGGTCTCTTAGTCATGACATTGCTCTCGCTCACCTGGCCCGAGGCCACCGTCGCCAGCACGCTCATCGTCGTCATCGGCGGCATCATCGCCGTGGCGATCTGGCAGGCGATGGCGACGGGGCGCACGGCGATCAAGCACGAGAACCGGAACGACCGTTGACCGCACGGCGGGCGATGCGGGGTGTGCTTCAATCGCGGCGATGGCCGCTGACCCCCGCATCGTCCGCCGCAGCACCGTGCTCTTGGCGGCGACGCTCACGTGCCTCTCGGGCATGCTGCAGCTCGTCGCCGCCGTGGCCACGACGACGCTGGTGCTGGTCACCGGGATCGAGTCGATCCTGGGGCTTGGCCCGGCCGTCTTCCTGGCCGCGGCGGCCTTCGCCGCGCTTCCGGCCGGGCGGGCGATGGACCGCTTCGGCCGCGTCCCGGTCCTCGCCGGCGGCTGCGTCGCGGGCGTCGCCGGCTGCTGCGTGACGGCGGCCGGGGCGGCGGCGGATACGGCGCTCCTCGTGATCCCGGGGTTCGTGCTCGTGGGGTCGGCGAGCGGCATCGTCCTCCTCGCCCGGGCCGCGGCGGCGGACCTCAACCCGCCGGAGCGGCGGGCGCGCGGCATCTCGCTCGTCCTCGTCGGCGCCCTCCCGGGCGCGGCCCTCGGGCCGCTCGTCTACGGGCCGCTCTTCGCCGGCCGCCACCTCACCGCGGACGCGCTCGTTGTCCCCTACCTCGTCGCCGGCGCGATTATGGCGGTCGGGCTGGTGCTCGTGCTCCAGGTCCGGCCCGACCCGATGACGTACGCCACGGCGGTGCACGGCGCGGGGGCAGCGCCCGCGAAGGCTGCGCCGCTCCGGGAGATCCTCGCCCGCCCGGGCGTCCCGGCCGCGGTGACCGCGGCGGTGGCGAGCTTCGCCGTCATGGTCTCGGTGATGAACCTGTCCGGCTACGTCATTGTCGGCCACGGCCACGCCCAGGACGACGTCTTCACCGTCATCAGCGCGCACATCGTCGGCATGTACGCGCTCGTGCTCGTGATCGGCGACGTCATCGACCGCATGGGCCGGCGGTTCGCCCTCGTGGGCGGGCTGAGCGTGCAGGCGCTGTCGACGTTCGCGCTGACGTCGGCCGCGAGCGTGCCCGCGACGTCGGTCTGCCTCTTCGGCCTCGGGATCGGCTGGAACCTCGCCTACGTTGCCGCAGCCGCCGAGCTGGCAGACGTGGCGACCCCGTCCGAGCGGGGCCGGCTGCTCGGCTTTACGGATCTGCTCTCGGGCGTCTCCGGCGCCGGCCTCGCCCTGGCCGGAGGCGCCGTCTACGCCCAGCTCGGCGTGGTCGCCCTCGCCCTCGGCGCCACCGCGGTCGCCATGGTGCCGGTGGCGTGGATGGTGGCCCGCCCCTCGCCCGTGGTGGGCGAGGCGGGCGAGGCATGAGGAGCGGTTAGCTCCGTTTAGCCGGGGTCGGAGTCCATCGCCTCCGCGAGCAGCGTCGCCACGTCGGCCACGCGCAGGTCGGCGCCGGTCGTGCGGACGCCGTCGTCGAGCATGACGGTGCAGAACGGGCAGGCGACGGCGAGCGTGTCGGCGCCGGTGGCGGCCGCCTCCCCGACCCGCTCCTCGTTGATCCCGCGCCCGCGCTCCTCCATCCACATGTGCGCGCCGCCGGCACCGCAGCAGAACGTGCGCTTGCCCGTCCGCTCCATCTCGACGGGGCGGCCGACGGCAGCAACCAGCTCGCGCGGCTCGGCGATGACGTCGTTGTGGCGGGCCAGGTAGCAGGAGTCGTGGTAGGTGATGGGCCGCTCGCCTCGCGCGGGCGCGATCCGCCCGTCCCGCACCAGCCCCGCCAAGAGCTCGGAGTGGTGCACCACCTCGTAGCGGCCGCCGAAGTCGGGGTATTCGTTGGCGAGGGTGTTGAAGCAGTGCGGGCAGGAGGTGACGATCTTCGAGACGCCCGCGCCGTTCAGGGTCTCGACGTTCTGCTCGGCGAACGCCTGGAAGACGTACTCGTTTCCCATCCGCCGGGCCGGGTCGCCGGTGCAGGCCTCGCGCGGGCCGAGGATGGCGAAGTCCACCCCGGCCGAGCGCAGGAGCTTCGCGGTCGCGGCCGCCGACTCGCGCGCCCGCTCGTCGAACGAGGCCGCGCAGCCGACCCAGTAGAGCAGCTCCGGCGGTGGGTCGCCCGGCTCCAGCACCCGCACGCCCAGGCCGTCCGCCCACGCCGCCCGCTCCGACTGCGCCTTCCCCCAGGGGTTCGAGCTCCGCTCGACGTCGCGCATCATCGGGTCGGCCTCGGCCGGGAAGCGGGACTCGACCATCACCAGGTGGCGGCGCAGGTCGACGATGTGGTCGATGTGCTCGATCGACACCGGGCACTCCTGGATGCAGGCGCCGCAGGTCACGCAGTCCCATACCACCTCGTCGGTGACCGCGTCCGGCACCAGCGGGCTCATCTCGCCCTCGCCGCCGAGGACGAGCGGCCCCTCCCGGAAGAGCTGGTCGCGCAGGCCCATGATGAGGAGCTTGGGCGAGAGCGCCTTGCCCGTGGCCCATGCCGGGCACGCGTCCTGGCAGCGGCCGCACTCCGTGCAGGAGTATGCGTCGATCATCTGCTTCCAGGTCATGTCCGCGACCGTCCCCGCCCCCAGCCGCATGTCCTCCTCGGCGCCCTCCTCGTCGAACCGCAGCGGCTCGAGCCGGCCCCGCGCGCGGGTGCGGCCGAAGAACACGTTCACGACCGCGGTGAAGATGTGCAGGTGCTTCGAGTGCGGCAGGTAGGCAAGGAAGGAGAGGATGAGGAGGACGTGCGCCCACACCAGCGCCCGCTCGCCGTCGCGCGTCCCCGACCCGCCGCCGAAGAGGTTCGAGAGCGCGTTCGAGACCGGCGACCACGACGCCGGCCACTCGTTCAGGCCGAGCGCGATCCGGCTCGCGTGCCAGAGGAGAAGCGTCGTCACGATGCCCGCGATCAGGCCCAGGATCAGGTCGGCTTCCCCGAGGTGGCTGCCCTGGAACCGGTCGGGGCGCTGCACCTTGCGGATCATGACGGCGGTGACGACGCCGGCGAGAACGAGCACGGCGAACAGGTCGACGAGGAACGCGAACCAGCCCTGGCGGCCGAGCCACGGCAGGGTGGCGCCGCGGTCGACGACGGCGATCATCGCCATCACGATCGTCGGCAAGAGGACGAGGAAGCCCCAGAAGATGAACGCGTGCATCAGCCCGGGCACGAGCCGCTGCAGGAGCTTGCGCTGGCCGAGCGCGATCACCGCCTCGTTCCTGACGCGGGCGCCGACGTCGTCGAAGCGCGCCGTCGGCTGCCCCCTCCGCACGAGCCCCACCAGGAAGGCGGCGCGGCGCGTGAAGACCCCGCCGGCGAGGGCGATCGCGACGAGGAGCGCAATCAGGGCGAGCGGTTCTATGGCCCGCTCGCCTTTCTGAGCTCGGCGACGATCGCCGGCACCACCTCGTGGAGGTCGCCGATCACGGCATAGTCCGCGCCGGCGACGATGGGCGCCTCGGGATCGGAGTTGATCGCCAGGATTCGCTTCGCGCCCTTGCAGCCGGCCATGTGCTGCGTGGCGCCGCTGATGCCGCACGGGATGTAGACCTCGGGCGCAATCTTCGTCCCGGTCTGGCCGACCTGGTCGGTGTGCGGCCGCCAGCCGGCGATCGTCACCGCCCGCGAGCAGCCGACCGCGCCGCCGAGAAGGCCGGCCAGCTCCTCGATCGCCGCGAACCCCTCGGCCGAGCCGACCCCGCGGCCACCGCTCACCACCACCTTCGCGTCGGCCAGCGAGACGCCGCCGCCGGTGTCCGGCTGGACGCGCTCGCCGACGCGGACGGCCAGGTCGGCCTCGCCGAGCTCGGGCGCGAACGTCTCCACGCTCGCCGCCCCCGCCCCGCCCGCTTCGGCCTCGACCGCGTGCGGCGCGACCGTGAGGAGCTGAGGCCGTCCGTGGACGCGCGCCTCCTCGAGCAGGCTTCCGCCCCAGCGAAGACGGGTCACGGTCGCGGGATCGCCCGCCGTCGCGGCGATGCAGTTCGCGGCCAGCGGAAGGTCGGCGATCGCGGCGGCGTGGGCCATCGCCTCCATTGCGCGCTCGGTGCCCGGCGCGACGACCGCCTCGGCCCCCAGCCGCTCGGCGAGCTGGGCGATCGTGCGGCCCCACCCCTTCGGCGCGTACGCCGCCAGGCCGTCGCCGTCGGCGACGTGCGCCGTCCCCACCTCCACCCCGGCGGCGGCGTCGCGGCCGCCCGGGCCGATCAGGAGCCCGTCGACGGGACCGCCGCCGGCATACACCCGGGCGAAGGCCAGGGCCTGCCGCGAGACCTCGTCGACGGCGCCGCCGTCGTGCTCAAGGAGGGCGAGGACCGTCATGCCACCCCCGCCTGGCGCAGCACCTCGACCACCGCCGGCGCGGCGGCGGCGCCCTGGCCGAGGATCTCGGCCTGCTTTCCCTGGTCGGGCGGCAGCACCAGCCGCACCTTCTCGACGCCGGGGTCGCGGCGCATGGGCGTGCGCGTCTCGAGCGGCTTCCGCTTCGCCCGCAGCCGGCCGGGCACCGACGGATACCGGGGCAGGTTGAGCCCCTCCTTCACGGTGACGACGGCGGGCAGGGGCACCCGGTAGACGTCGCGCCCGGCGCCCACCTCCTGCTCGCAGCGGAGGGCGCCGTCCTCGACCGCCACCGCCTTCACCCCGGTGACGCATGGGCGGCCGAGCGCGTGCGCGACCCGGATCCCGACCTGGTAGTTGCCCGCGTCGGCGGACTCGTTGCCGAAGAAGATCAGGTCGTACTCGGTGCCCGCCGCTCGCTCGGCCTCGATCGCCTCGAGGATCGCGGCCGCCGTGGCCTGGCCGTCGAACTCCTCCTCGGCGAGGAGCAGGACGGCGCGGTCGATGCCGAGCGCCATCGCGTCGCGCAGTTGCTCCTCGGCCTCGGCGGGCCCCAGCGTGAGCACGGTCGACTCCCCGCCGTGGGCCTCGATCAGGCGCACCGCCTCCTCGACGCCGCACTCCTCATGCGGGCTGATGGTAAAGCCGAGATGGCGGGTCTCGATCGCCTGCTCGTCGGGCGTGAGGACGATCCGGCCGCCGGTCATCGGCACCCGCTTGACACAGCAGAGGATGTTCATCAGGAGCGGATCCTCGCGTTCTCGGGATCGAAGATCGGGGTCGAGCCGGCCACGGCCACCGTGACCGGGTAGCGCTCGCCCAGGTACTCGACCGAAAGCTCGCCGCCCACGGCGGCATGCTCGGGCGGGAGGTACGCCATGAGCAGATGCTTGCCGACGGAGGGGCCGGCGCCGGCGCTCGTCACGTACGAGCGCCGGCCCTTGCGGTCCACGAGCGGGCGCCCGTCCCGGGTCAGGACCGGCTCACGGCCGAGCATGTAGCGCTTGACCCCCGACGAGGAGGTGTGGTCGTCGACGGTGAGGGTGCAGAGGACCGCCGCCGGCTCCTCGTCGCGGTGGCGCAGGTGCGCCTCGCGGCCGACGAAGTCCTCGTCCTTCACCTTCGGCCCCGCCATCCCGGCCTCGACGACGTTGTACTCGGTCTCGAGCTCGAAGCCGAAGGCGCGGTAGCACTTCTCGAGCCGGCCGGTGGTGCCGTAGACGCCGATCCCGACCGGGACGAGGCCGTGCGGCCGGCCCGCCTCCCACAGCACGTCCCAGAGCCGCGCCCCCTGCTCGATCGGCACGTACAGCTCCCAGCCCAGGTCGCCAACGTAGGAGATCCGCGACGCGAGCACGGTGAGCGAGTCGACCTCGATGTCGCGGCAGTTGGCGAACCGGAAGCCCTCGTGGGAGACGTCCGTCGACGTCACGCTCTGAAGGATGTCGCGCGCCCGCGGGCCCCATAGGCCGACGGTCGTCCAGGCGGAGGTGAGGTCGGCGATCTGGGCGCTCCCATCCTCGGGCAGGCGGTCGGCGAACCACTTCTTGTCGGCCATGCCGTGGGCGCCGCCGGTGACGACGCGGAAGTGCTCGTCGCCGAGGCGCATGATGGTGAGGTCGGCCTTGAAGCCGCCGCCGGGCGAGAGCACGGGCGTGTAGACGACCCGGCCGAGCGGAACGTCCATCTGCCGCATCGCCACCCGCTGAACCGCCGCCAGCGCGCCGGGGCCGACGACGTCGAACACGAAGAAGGCGGAGAGGTCGACGATCCCGGCCCGGTCGCGCATCGCCAGGTGCTCGGCGTTGATGATCGGCGACCACCAGCGCGCGTCCCATTCCGCCTCGCGGCGGGTGACGCGGTCGCCGTACTCCTCCAGGAGCGGCGCGTTCGACTCGTACCAGTGCGGCCGCTCCCAGCCGGCGGCCTCGAAGAAGACGGCCCCCAGCTCGCGCTCGCGGGCGTGGAACGGCGCCAGCCGGACGTCGCGGTTCGAGGCCCACTGCTCGGACGGGTGGACGATGCCGTAGGTCTTGTTGAAGCCCTCCGCCGCCCGGGCGCGGACGTGGGCGCGGGTGCGCTGGTGCTCGTGGAAGCGGGCGATGTCGGACGAGTGGAGGTCGATCTCCGACTCGCCCTCGGTCATCCACTCGGCCACTGCGCGGCCGATGCCGGGCCCCTCCTTGACCCACACCGCCGCCACCGACCACAGCCCCTTCACCTCCGGCGTTTCGCCGAGCACCGGCAGGCCGTCGGGCGTGAGCGAGAGGAGGCCGTTGATGGCGTACTTCACGCCCACGCTCTCGTCGCCCACGATCTCGGGCATCAGCTCGAGCGCGTGCTCCATCTGCTGCTCGAAGTCGGCCTGGGTGAACGGGAGCTCGGTCGGCGAGAGGGCAGCCTCCTCGATCGAGGGGATCTGGTCCGGGTCGTGCAGGATCGGGCGGTGGGCGTACGAGCCGATCTCGAGCCCGCTTCCGTCCTGGCGCTCGTACATGTTCGTGTCCATGTCGCGCACGATGGGGAACTCGATCGCCTTCGTGGCCGAGGCGAACCGCGGCACCGGCCCGACGTCGATCATCTGGTGGACGGCCGGGGTGAGCGGGATGGCGGCGCCGGCCATGCGGGCGATGCGCGGGCTCCAGACGCCGCAGGCGATCACGACCACCTCGGCGTCGATGTCGCCGCGGTCGGTGCGGACGCGGCGGACGCGGCCGCGCTCCACGTCGATCCCCAGCACCTCGGTGTTCGCCGACACCGTGAGCGCCCCAGACTCCTGGGCGCACTCGCGCATGAGCGTGCCCGCCCGGAGCGAGTCGACCACGCCGACCGTCGGCGAGTAGAAGCCGCCCACGATGACGGTCTCGTCGAGGTAGGGGACGAGCTCCTTCACCTCGGCCGGGCTGACGAGCGAGACCGGCTCGACGCCCCAGGACGCGGCCGACGACATCCGCCGCCGGAGCTCCTGCATGCGCTCCTCGGTGCGGGCGACCTCGATGCCGCCGCTCTCGGCGAAGACGTCGAGCTCCTTGTACTGGCGCATGCTGTCCAGGGTGAGCGCGGTCATCTCCTTGGAGTGGTCCACCGGATAGATGAAGTTCGAGGCGTGGCCGGTCGAGCCGCCGGGGTTGGGGAACGGGCCCTTGTCGAGAAGCACGATGTCCGTCCACTCCAGCTGCGCGAGGTGGTAGGCCATGCTGTTGCCGACGATGCCCGCCCCGATCACGACCGCCCGGGCGCTTCCCGGCACACCGCTCATCCGCCCTCCTTCTGGCTTGCCGCCGTTCGCCGCATCTGGTAGACATCTGAAATATCAGAAATGTGAAAGGGACGCAAGCCGGAGGCGGCGCGGCCCCCGGGGAGGCGGTGCTCCTCTCCGAGCGCGCCTACGCGGCGCTCCGCGACCGGCTGATCACCCTGGCGGTCGCGCCCGGCGCGCCGATCGACGAGGACGCGCTCACCCGCGAGCTCGGCGTTGGCCGCACGCCCGTGCGGGAGGCAGTGCGCCGGCTGGCGCTCGAGGGCCTGGTCGTCGTCTACCCGCGCCGGGGCACGTTCGCGGCGAGCATCAACATCACCAGCCTCACGGACATCACCGACGTCCGCGCCCAGCTCGAGCCGTACGCGGCCGAGCGGGCGGCGACGCTCGCCGACGAGCGCGACCGGGCCGAGGCGCGGGCCCTCGTCGCCGAGCTCGACGGCGACGTCCGCGGCCAGCAGGCGCTGATCGAGCTCGACGCGCGCGTTCACCGCTTCGTTCACCGCTGCTCGCGAAACCCGTACCTGGCCCGCGACCTCGACCGCTACCTCAACATGTCGCTCCGGATCTGGTACCTCACGTTCGACCGGCTCCCGCCGCTCGACGACCGCGTCCGCGAGCACACCGACCTGCTCGAGGCGATCGTGGTCGGAGACGCGGCGCGGGCGCGGTCGGTCGCGCTTGAGCACGTGCTCACCTTCGCACAGGAGATGCGGGCGGCGCTTTAGGAGTCGGCGCCGCGGGCGGCGACGGCCATGCCCAGCCGGTCGAAGATGAACGTAGAGACGTCGGCCAGCTCGGTGACGTCCTCGTCGAGCGAGCTCCCGATCCCGTGTCCGCCCGACTCGACCCGAAGCAGGATGGGCTCGTTGCCGGAGCTCGCGGCCTGGAGCCGCGCCGCCATCTTCTTCGGGTGGTAGGCGGCGACCCGCGGGTCGAACTCGCCGCCGGTGAGCAGCGTCGCGGGATAGGCGACTCCGTCGCGGACGTTGTGGTAGGGCGAGTACCGAAGCAGCGCCTCGAACTGCTCGCGGTCCTCCACCGTGCCGAGCTCCGCGGCGACGAAGGCGCCGTTGGGATGCAACTCGGCACGCAGCATGTCCATGACGGGCACGAGGGCCACGACGACCCGAGCGATCTCGGGGTGCTGGGTGAGAGTCGCTCCCATGAGC
>DASQXS010000355.1:0-2713 GCA_035639615.1 Gaiellales bacterium
AAGGAGATGGCCACCAGCGACATGATTCTCGCCGAGCCATCCATCGACGCCGTCCTGGCCCTCGGCGACAACCAGTACCAATGCGGCGGCTACCGGGCGTACCTGCAGTCGTTCGACCCGAGCTGGGGCCGCTTCAAGGCCGAGATCCATCCGGTGCCGGGCGACAACGAGTACGAGACCTCCGGCACCGATTGCGCCTCGGGCGGCGCCGGCTACTTCACGTACTTCGGCGCCGTGGCGGGAAACGCGCAGGGCGACTACGCCTGGACGCTCGGCTCGTGGCGGCTGATTGCCCTGAACGCGGAGTGCAGCCACGCCGGTGGGTGCGGATCTGGCACCGTGCAGGCGAACTTCCTGAAGAACCAGCTCGGCTCGGCGACCTGCACGCTCGTCTACTGGCACCAGCCGTACTACAAGGGCACGACGAGGCGGGCGTCGAACTACTCGTACTTCTGGCACACGCTGTATAGCGGCGGCGCCGACCTGGTGCTGAACGGCCACCTGCACAACTACTCCCGCTTTGCGCCGCAGGACGCCGACGGGAACGTCGACGACGCCAGGGGCGTGCGCCAGTTCATTGTCGGAACGGGGGGCAAGAACCTGTTCTCGCTCGACGGCACCCGCAACGTCCAGTTCACGACGAAGGCGTTCGGGATCCTGGAGCTGACGCTGCACCCCACGAGCTACGACTGGACGTTCGTGGCGACGAGTGGGAAGACGCTCGACACGGGCTCAGCGAGCTGCCACTAGCACCGAGCCCCCGTGGGATCATCGCATAGGCGCTATACTGGACAGAGCATGGCGTCACCGCCAGATGACCCGGCATCACCTTGGGGAGGACGAGTGTTGGCGCGGTTGCGCAGCGCGTGGCCTTGGTTTCTCGGCTCGACGGCGTTCGCCGCGGCGTGCGCGGGCACGGTCATCTGGGCGACCAGGATCACGATCCCGCCGCTCGGCTGCACGGTGCCGCAGCCGCGTGCGGACGTGGCGGCGTGGACGGCGGCCGCCACCCGCGTCGATTATCTGGTCGGAGTCGCCGACCGACTCGCGATCGCCGGGCTCATCGTGACGGTCGTCGGGATCGCCATCTCACGCTCGCGTGGCTTTCTGATTCTGTACACGCTCCCGTACCTGCTCGTTGTGGTTCTCGCGACGGGCTATGGGCACGACATCACCGGCGGGAACTGCAATGTGTGATCGCCGACGGTGCTGGAAACCATGTCTCGGCGCAGGGCTGGGGTCACTGGCGCTCCTGGCGGCGGGCTGCTTCTCGAGTTCATCCACACATGCGCGATGGGGCGAGCCTGATCCGAACACCATGATCGACGTGACCGGCTCGATCGGCGGCGTCGCGCCTCGCCAAACGCGCTCTCACGTCGAAGGCTTGCTCGGCCCGGGCGAGGTGGTCTCGACATCGACGCGTCATCCGAAGGCGGGAGGCACGTCCAACCCTCACGCAGGTGCGTTATCCGGCATCTGGGCTCACCGTCGTCTACGTGCAGAGTGGGCGGAAGCCTCCGTCGGTGTCGGCATCTTCACCGTTCGTCGCCGCTACCACACGGTCGATAGCCTTCGTGTGGGCTCCACCCTCGCCGCGGCCAGGCATGAGGATGGCATTCGCTGCACCGCGCAGCCCTCGTACGCTGCTTGCCAGGGAGGACTCGGCTACGAGAAGCCGGTGACGAGCTTCACGGTAAAGGACGGACGGGTCGTGCGGGTCTTCGTCGCCGCGGTCGCCGACTAGCATTGCCGACCGCATCGACGGGTCGCTCGCCGTTTCGCCGGGGCGGCTCGGCGCCCGGACCTGACGGCTGATATACCCTCCCTGGGTATCTATGACGCTGCTCGACTTCCATCCATTCTCCAGCCTGACGGACGCGCTCTCGTTCGCCTTCGGGATGTTCTGGGAGATCCTGTGGGCGCTGATCCTGGGCTTCGCGCTCTCCGCCGCGGTCCAGGCGCTCGTGTCGAAGGCTGAGATGCGCCGTCTCATGCCCGACGACTCCGCGCGCACGCTGGCCGTCGCCAGCGGCCTCGGCGCAGCCTCTTCGTCGTGCTCCTATGCCGCGGTCGCCCTCGCGCGGTCGCTCTTCCGCAAGGGCGCCGATTTCACCGCGGCGATGGCGTTCCAGTTCGCCTCCACGAACCTCGTGATCGAGCTCGGAATCATCATGGGCCTGCTGCTCGGCTGGGAGTTCACGCTGGGCGAGTTCGTCGGCGGGCCGGTGATGATCGCCCTGATGGCGGTGGCCTTCCGGCGGCTGCTCACGCCGGCGCTCGTCGCAGATGCGCGCGCCCAGGCCGACCTCGGCCTGCTGGGCTCGATGGAGGGCCATGCCGAGATGGACATGAGCGTCCGCGCCCGGGGATCGATCTGGCAGCGCCTCCGCTCTCCGGAGGGGTTCACGTCAATCGCGAACTTCTTCGTCATGGACTGGGCCGCCATCTGGCGCGACATCGCCGGCGGGCTCTTGATCGCCGGCGCCTTCGCCGCGTGGGTGCCGGAGTCGTTCTGGCAGGGCGTCTTCCTCGACCACCACCCGACGCTGGGGAAGGTGTGGGGGCCGCTCGTCGGCCCGCTCGTCGCCGTCGTGAGCTTCGTCTGCTCGATCGGAAACGTCCCGCTGGCGGCGGTGCTCTGGAACGGCGGGATCTCGTTTGGCGGCGTCCTCGCCTTCATCTTCGCCGACCTCGTCATCCTCCCAATCCTCGA
>DASQXS010000356.1:0-4309 GCA_035639615.1 Gaiellales bacterium
ATGCCGAGCCGTACCTGTACGCCTCGCCGTGGGCCGGGCGGATCGACCCCTTCTTCTCCGATCCGAGCTTTCGGGGGGCCGCGCTCGGCTACGCCGAGCTCCGCGCTTCGGCCGACCCGGAGGCGGCGGCGCTCGCCTTCCTGGCCGAGGCGCGGGCGCGCGTCCGGGCGCACTGACGGCTCACAACC
The DNA here is from genome assembly GCA_035639615.1 of Gaiellales bacterium. Taxonomy (GTDB): domain Bacteria; phylum Actinomycetota; class Thermoleophilia; order Gaiellales; family JAICJC01; genus JAICJC01. Next base: position 189 of record DASQXS010000356.1, read on the forward strand.
GCCGCCCCCAGATCTGCCCGACGAGGTCGTGGCCGAAGCTCGTGTGCGGCTCCTCCTCGCGGAGCTCGAACCCGGCCCGCTCGTAGATGCGGCGGGCATCCACCAGGACGTCGTTCGTCCACAGGATCATCTCGTCGTAGCCCGCCCCGCGGGCGAACCGGAGGCACTCGTCCACCAACATCCGACCGATCCCCATCCCCCGGTAGACCGGCTCGACGAGGAGCAGCCGCAGCTGGCCCACCCGCTCCTCGGACCGCACGCAGAGGACGCAGCCGGCGCGGGCGCCGCGCACGTCGGCGATCCACGCCCGCTCGCGTCCGGGGTCGCGCGTCGCGGCGAAGTCGGCCACGACCCGAGCAACCAGCGCCTCGAAGCTCGAGTCCCAGCCGTACTCCTCCGCATAGAGGGCGCCGTGGCGCTCGACCACCCAGCCGAGGTCGCCCGGCCCGGGCGCGCGCAGGACGGCGGAGGCGGGCGGCCGGTCACCCAGAAGCTGCTGGACCGCGTCCATCGCCGCGACGAGCCGGCGCTGCTCGTCCTCGCCGAGCCGCCCCACGAGCGCCGTCGCCTGCTCGGACGAGCGCGCGTCGAGCGTGGCGAACGCGGCGCGGCCGCGGGCGGTCAGGCCGATCACGTGGCGGCGGCCGTCCGTGCCGGACCGGGCGCGCGTGACCAGGCCGGCCTCCTCGAGCCGGCCCCGGATCCTGCTCAGGTAGCCGGGGTCGAGGTCAAGCGTCCGGCGCAGGTCGGCTACGTCCATCTGGTCGCGCTGGGCGAGCTCGAAGATGACGCGCGCCTCGGTGAGCGAGTACGGTGTCTCGAGCAGGCCCTCCTGGAGCAGGCCGATGACGGTCGTGTAGAAGCGGCTGAACGCCCGAAGGGCCGCAACCCGTTCCGGCATCCGGTCGCTCGTGGGCACCGTGGGCGAATCCATTGACTGAGTCAACGATATCATCCATGGCGGGTGACGTCAGGCTTCGGACGGGAGCCGCGACCAGATCTCGGTGTCCTCACGCAGGTCCTGCTTCACGTGCAGCGAGCGGAGCACCCCTTCGCGGACGTAGCCGCACCGCTCGGCCACCCGCTTCGAGGCGCCGTTCTCGACGCTGATCAGAAGCTCGCACCGCTCCGCCCCGACGTGCTCCACCGCCCACTTCGTGAGGAGGGCGAGCGCGCGGGTCGCACGCCGCGGCCCGCGGGCGGCGGGCGCGACGACATATCCCAGCTCGACGGTGCGGCCGTTCCGGTCGATCCGGGGCGCGAGCGCCAGCCCGAGGAACCCGCTCTCCCCCTCGACGATCGCGAACGCCTCCCCGGTGGCGTCCCGGCGACCCTCCTCGTACATGCCCGAACCACGCCCTCGGGAACCCCGCGGGCACGGGCACCGGGACGCGCGTGGACCGCTGCACCTCCGGGTCGTCGACGATCGCGGCCACCGCGTCGAGGTAGGACTCCGCGAGCGGCTCGAGGCGGATCGCCTCCATCGCATCACGCTACCAGCGCTCGCCGTGCCCGGCCCGCACGACTCCGATAGCGTCTCCCGGATGACTCGGGACGCGGGGCCGGAGAACCGGATACGGCTCGCCGAGCTCCTCGTGGGCCTGACGCTGGCGGTCGACATGGGGATGGGATGGGAGCCGGGCGAGGCCGCCCGCGCAAGCGTGATCGCGACCCGGCTCGCCTCCGACCTCGGCGTCGACGACCCCGCGGCCGCCTACTTTACGACGCTCCTCCAACACGTCGGCTGCACTGCATACGCCCATGAGGCAGCGGCGCTCCTCGGCGGCGACGAGATCGCGGTCAAGTCGGCGGCTATGCGGACGGACTTCACACGCCCTCACGAGGTGCTGCTCGTCTACCTACCGAGCCTCGCCCCCCAGGCCGGCCTCCTGACGCGCCTTCGCGCCGCCGGCACGGCGGCCGTCCGGGCGCGGCGGATCGTCGCCGGATACACGCAGGCGAACTGCGATGCGGCGGCGCTCACGGCGCGCCGGATCGCCCTCCCCGAGCCGGTGTGCCAGGCGCTCCGAGCGGTCTACGAGCAGTCGGACGGTGGCGGCGGGCCGCGGGGGCTGCGTGGAGACGAGATCCCGGTGGCGGCGCGGATCGCGCAGGTGGCGGTGCACGCGTCCCTCTTCGACCGGCTCGGCGGAGCCGAGCTCGCGACGACGACGGTGCGGCGGCGTGCGGGCGCCGCGCTCGACGATGAGATCGCCGCGGCCTTCTGCCGGTCCGCTCCCGAACTGCTCGCGGAGCTCGCGGCCGCGGACGTGCTCGTGGCCGCGGTCGAGGCCGAGCCGGAGCCGCTGGTCGAGGTCGGCGCTCACGCCGCAGAGGGCGTCTGCCGGGCCTTCGGCGAGGTGATCGACCTGAAGTCGCCGTATCACCACGGTCACGCGACCGGCGTCGCCGAGCTCGCGGTGGCGTCGGCCGAGTGGCTGCGCCTCCCGGCGTCGGACGCGGACGAGCTGCGGCTGGCCGGGCTCGCCCACGACCTCGGACGGGCCGCGGTGCCGAACGGGATCTGGGAGAAGTCCGGCCCGCTCACCTCCCCCGAGTGGGAGCGGGTGCGCCTCCACCCCTACCACACGGAGCGCATCCTGGCCGCGTCGCCGCCGCTCAGCACCGTCGCCCGGCTCGCAAGCATGCACCACGAGCGGCTCGACGGCTCCGGCTACCACCGCGAGGTGCGTGCGGCATCGATCCCGATGCCGGCCCGGATCCTCGCCGCCGCCGACGCCTTCCAGGCCATGACCCAGGCCCGCGCCTACCGCGCCGCGCTCCCACCGGAGGAGGCATCCGCCCGGCTCTCGGCCGAGGCCGCGGGTGGGCGCCTCGACGGTGACGCCGTGGCCGCGGTTCTCGCCGCCGCGGGCCGGGGCGGCCGCCGCCGCCGGGCCGGCCCGGCCGGGCTCACACCGCGGCAGGTGGAGGTCCTCCGGCTCTTGGCGCAGGGGCTCTCGAACCGCGAGATCGGCCGCCGCCTCGTCGTCTCGCCGCGCACCGCCGAGCGGCACGTGCAGGACATCTACGCGCGCATCGGCGTCGCCAGCCGCGCCGGGGCGGCGCTCTTCGCGATGGAGCACGACCTCCTGCCGTAGTAGATCGCTGGGGAACCCAGGTTCCCCCACGGAGAGCGCAGTCTCGCCTCCGCCGCGGACGCTGACATCCACCCTGACACCGCCACGGCGTGAAACGCCCCGGAAACTCGTTACAACGTCACGACTTCCCGCCCCCAAGGACGGCTCGCGCTGCCGAAAGACTGGTAGGTCTACCGAGGCGGCGCACGCTGCCCCCTGCCACGCTGGGAGCGTCAATCCACGCGAGGAGGCGTGCCATGCAGGAGGAGCGGAACAAGGCGATCATGCGCCGGTTCATCACGGAGTACCAGACGGGCGGCGACGAGGCCGTTCTTGCCGACACGATCGCCGCCGACGTCGTCGACCACAGCCGGCCGCCGGGCATCGCGCCAGGCATCGAGGGCGTGCGTCAGCAGTTCGACGGGTTCCGGCGGGCCTTCCCCGACTTCCGGGCCACCGTCCTCGACATGGTCGCCGAAGGTGATCGGGTGGTCACGTACAAGGCCTTCCATGGGACGCACGAGGGCGAGCTCATGGGCATCCCGGCGACGGGCCGGACGGTCGAGATCCTGGTGATCGATATCGTGCGTCTCGCCGGCGGGCAGGTCGTCGAGCACTGGAACGTGGTCGACCGGCTCGGCCTCATGCAGCAGCTGGGCGCGCTTCCGGCGCCGGAGGCAGCGGCCGCCGGGTGACCGCACGCCCACGCCGGAAGGCGTTATGGTCGGCGCTCCGCTCCGGCATCGACGCTGGAAGGAGCCTCTCGTGACCCGTCGACGTCTGCTCGCCTTCCTGGTCGCGAATGCGTGCCTTGCCGGCCCGGCGCCGGCCGCGGCCGCCCTGACCCAGGTTCCGGTGAAGGCGACGTCGCTCCGTGAGGAGGTCCCCGGGACGGGCGGCACCTACCTCGCCTGGTCGCAGAACAACGCCGGCCACCGGTTCGCCGTCAACCTGTTCGTCCAGAACGGCGGCGCGGCCCCGGTGCGTGTGAATCCCCGTCGGACGTCCGCCTGGGCCGGGAGCATCGACGGCACCACGCTC
>DASQXS010000357.1:0-15171 GCA_035639615.1 Gaiellales bacterium
TCTCTCTCTCCCTATCCCTATCCCTATCCCTATCCCTATCCCTATCCACTCTCCCCGGCGCGCCCGGACCCTGGACTCGCATGCGAGCGGGAGATGGCCGTTGCTCTTGCGGCGTTTCGCCTCTCTATCCATTCTCCCCGCGGGCACATACGGCCCCTTCGGACCGATACCTCGTCAACGGCTGAACGACTGGTCGAGCGCGCTTGGATGTGGTTCGGGCGTCCCGGACGCCGTGGCTGATTGATTGCGGTTCCTGGGGGCGACGGAGTTCTCGCAGCGACAGACATGCCGTGCCTCGATTCGGCGCCCCCATTGCGCCCAGTGTGTGAAGACAGCGGATCCCAGCGGACTGAACGTCGCGGCGCAGAGATGGCCGACGCGGGGCAGAAAACGGCCCAACCATACCGGATTGGGCTCAGTGAGCGGCGGGGGTGGCATTCGAACCCACGACCCGGGTTAACCCCGAGTGCCGGTTTTCAAGACCGGTGCGTTCGGCCGCTCCGCCACCCCGCCCGAGCGTTCCGAAGATAGCAGCCCGAGCCGGCTACAGATCTTCGGCGGCGTCCGACGCGATGGCGTCCATCGCGCCGTCGAGTCCACCTCCGCCCCGCATCCCGTCATGCGCGCGGTGCGATTCGTGCACCCCGATCGCGCGCCCTGCGGAGTGCTCGGCCGCCAGCCACTCCATCACCGCCAACACGTCGGGCACGCCGACCTCAGACGCCCTGCGATCCAGACGAGGGCGGTCGAGGGCGGCATGGGCGAGCATGCGCGCCGCTTGTACCCAGGCGTCGTACGCGCCGGTCGCGTCCCACTCGCGGACGCGATCGAGGATCAGATCCTCGAGTGCGATCACCAGTACGATGGCGCCGCTCGGCGTCTCGAGCTCGACCGCCTCTGACCCGGGAGGCTCGAGCACGACGCCGGGCCGCTCGACTGCGAGGCGGAGCTCCACGTCGTACCAGTGACGGCCCTCCACCTCGAGGCCGAACTCGCCGCGGAACACGTCGTCGAGCTCGGCCCGAAGCCCTGGGCCGACGAAATCGATGTCGAGCGACGTGTGGATGCGTGGATCCCACGCCGTGATGGCCGAACCGCCCACGACGACGAGGCGCAGGTCCCGCTCCCTGAGCGCGCTCTGGAATATCCCCGCCGCCTCGACGAGGCGCTCGGCCCGATCGGTGAGGGCTTCCAGGCGGCTCGTCAACTCCGCACGGCGGGACGGCTCAGGCACGGATCGGGCCGATGGCGGCGGGGTCTTCGCCGATCATGCGGAGGACCCGGGCTCCTTCCGGCGAGCGTGGCCGCTCGCGGCGCACCGTCCCGGGAAGCGACGGCGCCGGATCGTGTCGGGCGCCAACGCGAACGCGCCGCGTCCCCACGGTCTTCTCAGGCGCGAACATCAGACCGTGCAGCTCTCGGAGTCGGCCCTCTCGAACCAGAGCGGCGGGCGTCGCGCCGTCGGCGAGCGGCTGGGGAGCGCTCATCCAGGCGCCCGCTCCCGTGGCCTCTCCGACGGCCTCCTCGACCTCCGCCGTGACCGAAGCGAGGAGGTTCACGCGACGAGCCGTCGCGTGGCGCACCCTCGCGCCGTCAGGATCGCGCTCCCAGGACGTAAGCGTCTGCCTGGACAGTCCGAGCGCTCGTGCGCGGTCTGCCAGCCGCGGGTACCAGCGGCCCAGCTGACGATACGCAGGCGGCAACGGTTCCATCGCCCGAATGGTAGCGAAGTTGACGCCAAAATGTAAAGTAAGCCTCCGCCGGCGCCGTGCTGGGTCGCCCATTCGTCGGGAGGCGCCCTCCGCAGCAGCTGGAGCTCACGTTGATCGCGCCGGCCTTTGGACGATCCGTTGTAGCCGCCCGACGGGGTTCAGATCGGGGTTCCGGTCGTCCAGCTCACCTGGTCGGCCGTCCCGCTGCCGGTCGCCGCGTAGGGCGAGGGCGGCCCCGACCGCAACGATCAGGTCGGGCGCCTGATCACGCCTGGGGCGCCGTACTCCTGAAGCACCTCCGGCACGACGACCGTGCCGTCCTCCTGCTGCCCGTACTCGATGAGTGCGAGCAGCGTGCGGCTGGACGTGATCGCGGTCCCGTTCAGCATGTGGACGAACTGCGGCTTCCCGCCGTCCGGCCGGAAGCGGGTGTTCAGGCGCCGGGCCTGGTAGTCGGTGCAGTTCGAGCACGACGTCAGCTCGCGGTAGCGGCCCTGGCCCGGCAGCCACACCTCGATGTCGTACTTCCGCGCCGCCGACGCGCCCAGATCGCCGGCGGCCACGTCCACGACCTGGTAGTGGAAGCCCAGCGCCTGGGCGATCTCCTCCTCGATCGCGAGCAGCCGCTCGTGCTCGTCCCAGGACGCATCGGGATGGCAATAGCTGAAGAGCTCGAGCTTGTCGAACTGGTGCACGCGGAAGATGCCGCGCGTGTCCTTCCCGGCGGCGCCCGCCTCGCGCCGGAAGCAGGACGAGAAGCCGACGTAATGCAGGGGCAGGTCGGCCTCGGCCAGGATCTCGCCGCCGTGCATCGACGCGAGCGGCACCTCGGCCGTGCCGACGAGGAAGAGCTCGTCCGTCCCTAGGGCGTAGACCTGCTGCACCGCCTCCGGGAAGAAGCCGGTTCCGACCATCGCCTCGCGCTTCACGAGCACGGGCGGAATCACCGGCATGAACCCCTTTCCCGAGAGCTTCTCGAGACCCCACTGCATGAGCGCGAACTCGAGCCGGACCAAGTCGCCGAGCAGGTAGTGGAACCGGCTCCCGGAGACGCGGCCGGCGGCCTCGGTCTCGATCAGGCCGAGGCCCTCGGCGCCCGCCAGGTCGAGGTGATCACGGGGCTCGAACGCGAACTCGGGCGGCGAGCCGTGCATCCGCAGCACCTCCGCGTCCTCCTCGGTGGTCCCGAGCGGCGCGGACGGGTGGGGCAGGTTGGGGATGCGAAGGAGGAGCTCCTCGATCTCGCCGTCCACCATGGCGAGCGCGGCCTCATCGGCGGCCTGGCGCTCCTTCAGCTCGGCCTGGTGGGCGATCGCCTCGGCAGCGTCGTCGCCGCGCTTGCGGGCCTCGGCGATGTCCTTCGCGGCCGCGTTCCGCTCGGCCCGGGCCGTCTCCACCCGCGTCAGGAGCTCGCGGCGGCGGGCATCCACCCCGAGGAGGGCGTCGACGTCGTGGACGGCCTCCGGGCTTCGGCGCGAGAGCGCCGCCTTTGTGCCCTCCGGATCGGCGCGGATCAGCCGGGCGTCCAGCATCAGGAGCGTGAGTCTACTAACGCCTCGAGAAAGCCCGCGACCCCGTCGTCGTCGACGCCCGGGACCCGCCATCCGGCCACCTGTGCGAGCGCCGCGTCGGCGTCGCCGACGGCGACGCCGAGCCCGGCCGCCTCGAGCAGCTCGACGTCGTTGGCGCCGTCCCCGAAGGCCACGACGTGCGCCGGACCGACGCCGAGGCGGCGGCACACGAACTCGAGCGCGGCGCCCTTGCTCACCCCCGGCAGCGCGAGCTCGAGGAAGTAGGGGAGCGACTTGGCGATGAAGAGGCGGCCGTCGTAGCCCGCCCGCAGCTCGTCCTGCAGCCCGTCCAGCGCCCTCGGGTCGCCGACGACCACGATCTTGGTGGTCGGGCGGGTAAGCCACGCGAGCAGATCGCCGACGGGGTGCGCCTCGAGGCGGGCGTGGCGGGCGTAGGTGATCGCCTCGGCGTTCAGATCCTCCACGTAGAGGCGGTCGTCCACGTAGACGTTCATGTGGAACCCGGCGGCCGAGACGTCGGCGATCACCTCGTGGGCGAGGGCCACGTCCATCGGCCGGTGGAGCAGCCACTCGCCCGACTGCGGGTCGGCGACGAGCGCGCCCTGGTAGCAGATGACGGGCGCCGTCACCCCGAGCTCGAGCGCGTACGGCCGGGCCGAGGCGAACATGCGGCCTGTGGCGACGATCGCCTCGATCCCGGCGGCACGCACGCGGCCGACGGCCGCGATGATGGCCGGCGAGAGCTCGAGGCTGTCGCCGAGGATCGTCCGGTCGAGGTCCATGGCCACCCCCTCGACCGCCCCCGGGTCGAGGGCTTCCGGCAGGGCGCTCACCGAGCCGTCCTCCGGACGACGTAGTCGGCGACGGCGTCGACGTCGTCGCCGCCCACGAGGCCGCGCGGCATGCCCGGGCGGCCGTCGATGATCGCCCGCCGCACCTGCTCCCGGGACGGGTGGACGGTGGAGAGGTTCGGCGCGGAGGTGTCGGGCGACGCCCTCCCTGGCGCGATCGCGTGGCAGGGAGCGCAGCTCTGCTCCCACACGTAGGCCTCGTGCGCCTGGGCGTCGGAATGCCCGCACGCCGGGGCGAGCGCGATCCCGGCGAGCAGGCATGCGGAGGCGGGGCGCACCCCTCGAGCGTATCCTTCGTGCTCGATGGACGCCGCCGACAAGCGCCTCTGCGACCTCATCCAGAACGAGTTCCCCGTCGCCGAGCGGCCCTATGCGGAGCTGGGCGCGAGTCTCGGGATGGGCGAGGAGGAGGTGATCGAGCGGATCGTGCGCCTGCGCGGCGAGCGCATCATCCGCCAGATCTCCGCGATCTTCGACACGCGCAAGCTCGGCTACACGTCGATGCTCGTCGCGGCGCGCACGTCGCCGGAGCGGGCGGACGAGGCCGCGGCCGTCATCTCCACACATCCTGGCGTCACCCACAACTACGAACGCCGGCACGAGTTCAACATCTGGTTCACGCTGGGCGTGCCACCCACGTCGCAGCTCGGGCTCGACCGCAGCGTCGAGCTCCTGGGCGAGCTGGCCCAGGTCGACGCGATCCGGCCGCTGCCCGCGCTGCGCTTCTTCAAGATCGGCGTCGACCTCGACATGGTCGGCGGCCGCGATCCCGCGGCGAAGCGGGCGCGGGCCGCGCCCGTGCGCGAGGCGCCCGCGGCCGACGAGCTCGGGCCCGGCGACATCGCGGCGATCCGCGCGCTCCAGGGCGACCTCCGCCCGGTGCCCGAGCCGTTCGCGGTACCGGCCGAGCGCCACGGGTTCACGGTCTCCGAACTGCTCGCCCGAGCGGCGGGGTTCCAGGAGACCGGGCAGATGCGCCGGTTCGCGGCCGTCCTCTACCATCGCTCAGCAGGGTTCACCGCGAACGGGATGGGCGTGTGGCGCGTCCCCGACGAGCAGGTCGAGGACATGGGCCGGCTGATGGCCGCCTACCGCGGCGTGTCGCACTGCTACCAGCGGCCGACCTACCCGGACTGGCCGTACAACCTGTTCTCGATGACCCACGGCCGCACGCGGGGCGAGTGCGAGGCCGTCCTCGACGCGATCGCCGCCGAGACCGGCCTCACCGACCACATCGTCCTCTACTCCACCAAGGAGTGGAAGAAGACGCGGCTCGTCTACTTCAGCCCGGACGCCGAGGAGTGGGAGCGCCGCCACGCCCCCGAGCTCCTCAGTGCATAAGACGAGCCAGGCTCATTTCATGCATCTCACGTCGTCCGCCGTCGCGGCGTTCTTCTCCACATGAGGCTGCCACCGTTTCAGGCGCTCGTCGACCGGCACGGGCGCGAGATCCATCGATACCTCGTCGCGCGGGTCGGTCCGGTCGACGCCGAGGACTGCTGGCAGGAGACGATGCTGGCGGCGCTTCGCGCGTACCCGACGCTGCGCGACGATTCCAACCTGCGCGGCTGGCTCCTTCGGATCGCCGAGCGCAAGGCGTTCGACAACCACCGCGCGTCGGCTCGCAGGCCGCTGCCGGTCGAGGAGGTGCCGGAGCGTCCGGCGCCGCCCGCCACCCGGCCCGACCCGGCCCTGTGGCGGGCGGTGCGCCGGCTGCCGCACAAGCAGCGGGCCGCGGTGACGCTGCGGTTCGCCGCCGACCTTGACTACGCCGCCATCGGGCGTGTGATCGATTGCTCCGAGGCGGCCGCGCGCCAGAACGTGCGCGCCGGCCTGGCCTCGGTGAGAAGGGAGTGGGTGCGATGAACACCGCCGAACTGGCACGCAGGGCCGCCGCGGAGGGGCTGATCGACGTCGCCTACGCGCCGGTCGACTCGCCGTTTGGGCGGCTGACCGCGGCCGTCACGGACGAGGGGATCGTCAGGCTGGCCTTCGCCCGCGAGGAGCTTGACGAGGTGCTCCAGGACCTGGCCGACCACGTGTCGCCGCGCGTGCTCGAGGCGCCGGCCAAGCTCGACGCCGTCCGCCGCGAGCTGGACGAGTACTTCGTGGGGAGGCGGCGCTCCTTCGAGACGCCGGTCGACTGGCGGCTCTCGCACGGCTTCCACCGCCGCGCCCGCGAGATCTGCTACTCGATCCCGTTCGGCCAGGTGCTGACCTACGCCGAGCTCGCGGCCGCCGCGGGGAGCCCGCGCGCATTCCGCGCCGCCGGCCAGGCGATGGCGCGAAACCCGGTGCCGATCGTCGTTCCCTGCCACCGCGTGCTTCGCTCCGGCGGCGACCTGGGCGGCTACGGCGGCGGGCTCGACGTCAAGCGCTGGCTGCTCGACCTGGAGCGGGAGGACACCCTGCTCGGCCCGGGCCCGGCGTGACAGACGTCACGGCTGTCTCACGGACCCGTCACAGAACAGGCCCGTTTTGAAACAAAGGGACCTGGTCCAGTTGTTTCACGGCTGAAACAGAGGGACCTGGTCCACTTGTTTCACGGCTGAAACAGAGGGACCAGGTCCCCGTGTTTCATCAGCCGGCTAGACCTCGAGCACCATCTCGTCGTAGGCCACCCCGAACCCGTCCGGCACCCACGCCTCCAGCTCGGCGTGGGTGCCGACGCGGTGGCCGATGTGGGTAAAGAGGGTGCGGGCCGGCCGAAGCCGGCGGGCGGCGTCGATGCCACGGGCCATGGGCATGTGCTCCTTCTCCGGCCGCTCGCGGGTGGCGCCGCCGAGCATGAGGACGTCCGCGCCGCGGGCGAGCTTCGACGCCGGCGGGGCGGCCAGGTCGGGGGCGTAGACGAGCGAGCCGCCGTTCGGGCCGGTGAGCCGGAACGCGACCGTCCGCGTCCGCACGCTGTGCTCGACGTCGAAGGCCTGGGCGACGACGCCGTCCCCGAGCTCGACGGGCACGCCCGGCGCGAGCCGCATCACGCGGAAGTCGAGCCGCGGGAAGATCGCCCGCACGCCCTGCTCGCACTCGCCCGTGCAGTGGAGCGGGACGCGCCCGAGCTTCGCCAGCGCGTGCAGGCCGAGCACGTGGTCGTGGTGATGGTGGGTGAGGAGCACCTGCTCGGGGACGGCCCCGGCCCGCATCAGCTGGGCGTAGGCGTCCGGGCCCGCGTCGATCAGGACACGGCCCTCGACCAGGAGCGACGCGCGCAGGCGCCGGTCGCGGGGATCGTCCGACGTACATTGGCGGCAGGTGCATCCGAGGCGGGGGATCGGCCAGGCTCCGGCGGAGCCCAGCACGGTTACTTGCACTCGGCCTCCCACTTGGGGTGGTGCCGCCGCGCCCAGTCGCGCCGCACGCTCCCCAGCGTCATCCCGCGCAGCGAGTGGCGGGTGCTCAGGTTGATGGTCGCCAGGTAGAGGTGGCCGGCGACGAGCGGGACGGCGACCCACGTGGCCCAGTCGTGCACGAGGATGGCACTCGTGACGCCGCGGAAGCGGTGGTTCGTCTCCTGAAGGAGGATCAGCCCGCCTGAGGCCGTGAAGACCACGAGCAGGCCGGCCACGATCGCGGCGTTCAGCTTCTGGCCGGCGTTGAAGCGGCCCGCGGGCGGCTCGGGCCCGCGCCGCCGCGCCGCCCACCGCAGCCAGTCGCGGTCGTCGTCGTCGAAGCGGTCGAGCTCGGAGGCGGTGCGGGCGAGGTGGCGCGGGCTGGCGGCCACCAGCACCACGAGACCGGCCCAGAAGACGACGGCGGCGCCGACGTGGAGCGTCTTCCAGAGCATCCGGTCGGCGGCGAGCTGGGCGAAGGCCGGCAGGTAGAGGATGAGGCCCGTCGCCATCATCACCAGGAACGTCGACGCGAGCAGCCAGTGCACCGCCCGCTCGGCGCGGCTGAACCGACGCACATACTCAGATGCCGTAGCCGTTGGAGCGTCCGACCCAGGCATCGACGTCGTAGCCGTTCTGCTCCCAGTATCCGGGGACGAGCTTGGGGACGAGCTCGATCCGGGTGAGCCACTTCACGTTCTTGTAGCCGTACATCTCGGGGATCACGAGCCGGAGCGGCGCGCCGTGGGCTCGGCTGAGCGGTGCGCCGTCCATGTGGTGGGCCAGCATGACCTGGGGGAGCGTCGTCTGGTCGAGAGAGAGGGTGTCGATGTACGGACGCTCGAGCGAGACGAAGTTGACGTACCGCACCTCCGGCAGCGGCTGCACCATGTCCCACAGCGTCTGGAGCCGGATCCCCTGCCAGTGCACGCCTCCAACCGACCAGCCGGTGACGCAGTGGAAGTCGGTGGTCTGCTGCTCGGAGGGAAGCGCCGCCACCTCGTCCCACGTGAGGCTTACGGGCTTCTGCACGTGTCCGGTCACCTCGAGTCGGTAGCGACGCTGGTCGAACGTCGGCCAGGGCGGGTTGATCGCGTAGATCCGCCAGCCGCCGACCGGGAGGAGGTCCTTGACGCCCTGGGGGAGGACGTTTCCCGCCGCCCCGAGCGGCCCCGAGAGGGCCGAGGAGATGCGGCCCCCGGCGAGGAGGCCAAGCCCTCCCAGTCCGACGACGGAGAGGAACGTGGCGCGGCCCATCCGGCGCTCGCTCATACCCGCAGTATGGAGCATCCGGGGAGACCCGGCCATGACCCAGCCCGCGTTCTCACGCCGCTCTCACGGTTCGCGGGGATAGTCGAGATGTGCAGGAGAACCGCGCGACGCCCGTTCGCGTGCTCGTGGTTGACGACGATCGACCCGTGCTGCGGATGCTCGAGCGGACGCTCGCCGCCGAGGGATACGACGTCGATGCCGTCGGGGACGGCGGCGCGGCGCTCGCGCACGCCGAGGCGGCGCCGCCCGACGTGATCGTGCTCGACGTCGTCATGCCGGGCATGGACGGGCTCGCGGTCGCCCGCCGTCTCCGGGCCAAGGGTGACCCGACGCCCATCCTCTTCCTGACGGCCCGCGACGGGGTCGGCGACCGGGTCGCCGGGCTCGACGCCGGCGCCGACGACTACCTCGTGAAGCCGTTCGCGGTGGCCGAGCTGGCGGCGCGCATCCGGGCTCTCGTCCGCCGCGTCCGGCCGGCGGCCACGACCGCGTTCGCGGATCTCACGTTCGACAGGGAGGCACGCGTCGCGACTCGGCCCGGGCGCACCGTCGAGCTCACGGAGCGCGAGGCCGAGCTGCTCGAGCTGCTGCTGCTCCGGCCGGGCAAGGTCGTCACCCGCACCGCCGCGCTGACCGCGGTGTGGGCCGATGGCCGGGGGGCGAGCGACAACGTCGTCGACCGCTACATCGCCTACCTGCGCCGGAAGCTCGGCGACCCGCCGCTGATTCACACCGTCCGCGGCCGCGGCTACATCCTGCGGCCGTGACCGGGCCGGCGTGGCTGCGTGGGCGGCGTTCGCTGCGGATGCGGGTGGCGCTGGCGGCGGCCGGCGCGATCGTGGTGGCAGTCGCGGGGCTGGGCGTAGCCGTGCAACTTCTCCTCTCCCGGCACCTGCACTCCGAGCTCGACGGCACGCTGCACGAACGGGCGGCCCAGATCGCGCAGCTCTCTGCCACCGCGCCCGCGCTTCTTAACTCGACGGGGATGCTCGACGTCGCCGCCGGGCCGCGCCTGCTCGACGTCGAGGTGCTCGACCGGCACGGCCGCCTCGTCAGCGCCTCGCTGGCGCTCCACGGCCAGACGATCCCGGCCGCCGGGCTCGTGGCCGCCGCGATCGGCGCCGCCCGCGACGGGTACGCCGACGCCGTCCTCGACGGCCGGCCGGTGCGGGTCTACGTGGCGCCGCTTCCCGACCTCGGCGGGGCCGCGGCCGGCGGCGCCGTCGTGGTCGCGGCGTCGACCGACGACGTCACGCAGACGCTCGAGCAGTCCCGCCGCCTCATCGTCGGCGGCGCCATCGCCGCGGCCGCCCTGGCCTTCCCGCTCTCGCTCATGCTCGCGCGCCGGGCGCTTCGCCCGCTCGAGCGGCTCTCCGCCGGGGCGGCGGCGATCGAGCGCACCGGCGATGCCTCGATGCGGCTTCCCGCCGCGACGGGAACCACGGACGAGGTCGCTCGCCTCACCCGGACGCTGAACCGGATGCTGGCGGCGCTCGAGCGGGCCCGCGAGTTCGATCGCAGATTCGTCGCCGACGCCTCCCACGAGCTGCGAAACCCGGTGACCGCCCTGCGCGGGAACGCGGCCTACCTACGCTCCCACGGGCCGGACGATGCGGCGCTCGCAGACCTGGCCGCCGACGCCGAGCGGCTGAGCAAGCTCCTCGACGACCTGCTTGCGCTCGCCCGCGAGGACGCCGCGGCGGCGCCGGCCGAGCCGGTCGCGCTGGCCGAGGTGGCCGCGAACGTGGCCGGCGGCGACGGCGAGGTGGTGGTCGCGACGGACGGGCCGGGATGGGTGCGAGGCGACCGCGGCGCGCTCGAGCGCGCGCTCGCGAACCTGGTCGAGAACGCCCATCGTCATGGGCCCGCCGGCGGCCCGGTGACGATCACGGTGGAGTCGACGCCGGCCGACGTCACGGTGGCGGTCACCGACTCCGGCCGGGGCATCCCGGCCGGGCTGGCCGACGCTGCCACGCAGCGGTTCTGGCGCGGCGCCGCCGGCGCCTCCGACGAGGGCTCGGGGCTGGGGCTCGCCCTCGTCCGCGCCACGGCCGAGCGCCACGGCGGCCAGCTTGCCATCGCCGGGCCGCGGTTCGCCATCCGGCTCCCGGCTCTCAGGCCGCTCTCAGACGGCCGGAGCGACACTGCCCCGGAAGAACCGAGGAGGGTCCAGTGAACATCCTGCGTCGCGCATCCACCACCCGGCTCCTGATCGGCATCGGCCTCGTCGTCGCGGTCGCCGTCGCCGCCGGGATCGCACTCGCCGGCCGGTCCGGCCCGGTGCCGCCCAAGCGGTCGCTGGCCGCCGCCATCCACCACTCGCTGGCCGGCCCCCGCCCCACCGGTGTCAGCGCGCGTATCCGCTTCTCGAACCACCTCTTCGCGTCCGGCGCGCTGCCGCAGGGCGACCAGCCGCTCCTGGCCGGCGCCAGCGGCCGGCTCTGGGCGGGCGGCGGCCGGGTGCGGCTCGAGCTTCAGTCGTCGAACGGCGACACGGAGATCGGGTTCGACGGGCGGACCGTCATCGTCTACGACGTCTCCTCGAACACGGCCTACGAGATGCGGGTGCCGCAGCGGCACCACGCCGAGTCTGGAGACCACGCCCATCACGTGCCGTCGCTGGCCGAGATCCAGCGTGGGCTCGCCCGGATCGCCGAGCACGCGACCCTCTCAGGTGCGATTCCCGGCGACACCGCCGGCCAGCCGAGCTACACCGTCCGGATCTCGCCGCAGCATGACGCCGGCCTGCTGGGCGCCGTCGAGCTCGCCTTCGACGCCGACCGGGCCGTCCCGCTCAAGCTCGCCGTCTACAGCCAGGGCGATTCCAGCCCGGTGCTCGCGCTCAGCGTGACGGACATCAGCTTCGGCCCGGTCTCGTCGTCCGATACCGCCGTCACGCCGGCCGCGAGCGCCAAGATCGTGCGGGTGCATCCGCCCGCGCCGGATCGCCTGCGTGGCTCGGGGTACGGGGCGGCGGCGGTCACCGGCGTCCAGGCCGTGTCGCATGCGCTGCCGTTCCCGCTCTCGGCGCCGCGCACGCTGGTGGGCGTGCCCCGCCAGGCCGTGCGGCTGGTCGACGGGGCCGGCTCCCCGGGGGCGATGATCGTGTACGGTCGCGGCCTGGGCGCGATCGTCCTTCTCGAGCAGCCGGTGTCCGGCCGCGACGCCGGCCCGCTCGGCTCGCTGCCGGCGGTGTCGATCGACGGCGCCTCGGGCCACGAGCTCGCGACGGCGCTGGGCACCGTCATCCAGTTCGACCGGGGCGGCGTCCGCTACACGCTGGCCGGGTCGCTTCCGAGCGCGGCCGCCGAGGCCGCCGCCCGCGCGATCGGGTGACGGGGGTGGAGGCGGGCTCGGCCGGCGCGCGCCCCGTCGAGGCGCGCGGCCTTGTCAAGCGATACGGCGACCTCGTGGCGGTGGACGGCGTCGACCTCGAGGTCGAGACCGGGGACGTCTACGGCTACCTGGGCCCGAACGGCGCCGGCAAGACGACGTCGCTTCGGATGCTGCTCGGGCTGATCCGGCCGAGCGCAGGGAGGGCCGAGCTCTTCGGCCGCGACCCGATCGCGCTCGGCCGGCGCGCGCTCCAGGGTGTGGCCGGGTTCGTCGAGGCGCCCCAGTTCTATCCCTACCTGAGTGGGCGCAAGAACCTCGAGCTGCTGGCGGCGTTCGACGGCGGCGACGCCCGCCGTCTGATCGACGAGGTGCTCGCCACCGTCGAGCTCTCGGGCCGCGCGGGCGACAAGGTCGGCGGCTACTCCCACGGCATGCGCCAGCGGCTCGGCATCGCCGCGGCGCTCCTGCGCCGGCCCCGGCTCCTCATCCTCGACGAGCCGTCGACGGGCCTCGACCCGGCGGGGATGCGGGACATGAAGGCGCTGATCCGCGACCTCTCCGGCCAGGGGATCACGGTGCTCCTCTCGAGCCACCAGATGGCCGACGTCGAGCAGCTCTGCAACCGGGTCGCGATCATCAACCGCGGCCGGATCCTCTACCAGGGCGACCTGGCCAGCCTCACGCGGTCGATGGGCACCTGGTACCGGATGCGGGCGTCCGACCTCGACGCCGCCCACCGCACCGCCTGCGAGTTCGAGCTCGCCGACCTGGCCCGGGAGGGCGACGAGCTTCGCTTCAGCGCCGACGAGGACATCCTCGAGCGCTTCATGATGACCCTGGGCCAGCGCCGGATCGGCGTGCGCGCGCTCATCCCCGAGCAGGCGACGCTCGAGCAGCTCTTCTTCCAGCTCACCGAGGCGGAGCCGGAGTCCGCGCCCTCGCCGCTCCCGGTCGCCGAGGAGGTCGGGTGATGCCCACGTTCCTGACCGCCTACCGATGGGAGCTCCGGAAGCTCGTCTCCCAGAAGCGGACGTACCTCGGCCTGGGTGCGGCGACAGCCGTACCGCTCATCTTTGTGACGGCGCTCGCGCTCCAGAGCGGGTCGCCCAATGACGTCACGTTCGGCCGCTACGTGCGCGAGTCCGGCCTGGCCATCCCGCTCGTCCTCCTGCTCTTCTCGTCGGTCTGGCTCTTCCCGCTCGTGACGGCGCTCGTCGCCGGGGACATCATCGCCGCCGAGGACCACAACGGCACGCTGAAGACGATCTTCACGCGCTCGCTCGACCGCGGCCAGATCTTCGCCGGGAAGCTCCTCGCCGCGGCCACCTACGCCGCGGTCGCGCTCGCCCTCATGGGCAGCGTGGCCGTCGCGGCGGGGACGCTCAAGTCCGGATTCCACGGCCTCGTCAGCCTGTCCGGGACGCGGGTGACGGCCGGCCACGCGCTCGAGCTGGTCGCAGCGTCGTTCGCCGTCTACCTGATCCCGGTCGCCGCCGTCGTCTGCATCGGCCTTCTGCTCTCGGCGGTCACCCGGAACAGCGCCGCAGCCGTGGTCGGCACGCTCATGTTCGCGCTCCTGATGCAGCTCATCGGCATCCTGCCCGGGCTGTCGGGCACGCAGCCGTACCTGCTCACGACCCAGTTCCAGGCCTGGCAGGGGTTCTTCCGCACGCCGACCGACTGGGAGCCGATCGTGCGCGCGGCGTGGGTGTGCGCGGCGTACGGGGTGCCTGCCGCCGCCGCGGCATACCTCACCTTCGTCCGTCGGGACGTCGCGGGCGGGTAGCCTCCGGGCGTGGCTCGGGGGATCGTCCTCCACTTCGATCCGGCGGCGGAGGAGGCGGTGCAAGGGGTGTGGGACCGGCTCGAGGCGGCCGGCATCCCCTCGCTTCGGTCGTTCACCCACCGCAGGCACCGCCCGCACATCTCGCTCGTCGTCGCCGATCGGCTCGACGCCGGCGGGTGGCAGGACGAGCTCCGCGCGAGCCTCTTCGAAGGAGAGCTGCTTGGACTCGAGCTGGGGCCGGCGGCCGCGTTCCCCGGCTGGGTCTATCTCGCCGTCGCGGCCTCGCCGCGGCTCGCGGGCGCCCACGCGCGGGTCTTCGCCACGCTCGGCCGGAGCGCCGAGGGCGTGTGGGAGCACTGCCGCCCCGACAAGTGGGTGCCGCACTGCACGCTGGCCGGAGAGCTCAGCCCCGAGCAGGCCGAGGAGGCGTTCCGGCTGGCCGGCTCGGCGCCGCTCCCGATCCGGGCGACGGTTGCCGCGGCGATGATCGTCGATGCCGAGACGGGCGCCGAGGAGTCGCTCTGGACGGCTCCCGATCCGGGCCGTGGTTGGTGACGGAGGTGTGACGCGAGTGTGATGGGGTCCGTTCGGGGCCTGTCCCCTTCGCGAGGTTGGGCCGGCTCGCCGCCGAGACCGGAGCCGCTCGCCGTTCGGAAGACTCCGATCCGCGGGCCGGCCGGTCACGTAGGTGTGACGAGGGTGTGACGAGATCCGTTCGGGGCCTGTCCCCGTAATGGCCCGCCTCGGCCGGGCGGCGGAGGGTGTCCGAAACGTTCAAGACCGGCTGTCCCCCTTGGCTAGGCTGCGGGCGATGCCCCGGACCGACCCCCTCTCGCAGTTCTCGCCGCCCGTCGCGGGCTGGTTCCGGCGGAGCTTCGAGCGGCCCACGCCTGCCCAGGCGAAGGGGTGGCCGCCGATCAGTGCCGGCAGGCACACGCTCGTCCTCGCGCCGACCGGCTCCGGAAAGACGCTCGCGGCCTTCCTGACCGCCATCGACGGCCTCATCCGCGATCCGGCCGAACGCGGCACGCGCGTCCTCTACGTGAGCCCGCTCAAGGCCCTGAACCACGACATCGAGCGCAACCTGCGGGCGCCGCTCGCCGGGATCGAGACGCCCCGCGAGATCGCGGTCGCGGTCAGGAGCGGCGACACGCCCCAGCGCGAGCGGGCGGCGATGCGCCGCCACCCGCCGGACATCCTGATCACGACGCCCGAGTCGCTCTACCTGATCCTGACGTCGGCGGCGCGCGAGGTGCTGGGCTCGGTCGAGACGGTGATCGTGGACGAGATCCACGCGCTGGCGTCCGGCAAGCGCGGAACGCACCTCGCGCTCTCGCTCGAGCGGCTCGC